>NZ_JBHLSV010000027.1:0-118700 GCF_042434575.1 Brachybacterium hainanense | reverse complement strand
GGCGGCACCGGAGGCGCGGCAGGCGGAGCCCCGGGGTAGCCCCCCGGGGCGAGGCCGGCCCCGGCGGGGGCCATGGGCGCGACGGCCGGCTGCGGGCTCCTGCGGCGGCGGATCAGCAGGAAGACGACGACGCCGACGATGATCAGGAAGAGCACGATCAGCACGATCGCGATCAGGACGACGATGATCCACCCCGGGACGCCTCCCCCGGCCTCCGCGGTGATCTCGATGGGGCTCATGAGGTCGTCGAGCGTCGTGATCGTGACGCGGTTCCCGTCGACGGTTCCGGCGTTGGACTCGAGCACGTCGCCGGGGAACTCGAAGATCATCTCGAGCTCGAAGGGGTCCGTCCCGAGCATGCCGGTGAGCATGTCGACGTCGTCCTGGGTGACGCCGGCGCCGGAGGAGGACATGTCGAAGGCCAGGTGCAGCGTCCCCGACTCCTCGGTGAGCGAGAGGCCCTCCATCTCCGCCGGATCCGCGCTCCCGGACACGCGGCAGCCCCAGAGCTCGCCCTCCTCGTAGGACTCGGTGGTCGGCGCTCCCGGAGCCTCGCTGTCCATGTCCTCGCACAGCTCCTCCGGCGAGGCGAGGCCCAGGAACTCCTGGGCCACGGACTTCTCGAGAGCGATGTCCATCGACACGTCCATCGTGTCGACGTCCTCGATCGTGAAGGTCGCCGAGAGCCGACCGCAGCCGGCCAGGACGATCACGAACGGGATCAGGAGGAGCGCGGCGAGCCGCCGTCGCCGGGTGGAGCTGGGCATGGGAGGACCCCCGGGAGTCATCGGGCGCGGACCGGGAGCCCGCGCGGTGCCCTCACACTACCGTCCGGGGCATCCCCCTCAGGGGGCCGGCTGCTCCCCGGCGGGATCCGTCCGACCGCCCTGCGGCATGGGGCTCCCGAACACCGGGGCGGCCAGCGGCCGCTTGGGGCGCACATGGTCGCCGGAGGATTCATGGCGAAGGCGCCGCATCACCCACGGCCCGAAGTGCTGACGTGCCCACTGCAGGTCCTCGAGCCGCGCCTCGCGCCAGGGCCGCAGCTGCGGGTCCCCGGCGTCGAAGGGCTCGAGGCCGTGCTCGACCCCGAGCGCGTCCAGCGCCGCGATCGCGATGGTCCGGTGCCCGGCGGGGGAGAAGTGCAGCCGGTCCGGCGCCCACATCGCCTCATGGGTGAGGGAGCGCAGGCTCCACAGATCCAGCACCACGGCGCCGTGGCGGTGCGCGACGGCCCGCATGTTCTCGTTGTAGATCGCCGCCCGGCCCCGGATCAGGTTCAGCACCGGGGTCGAGCCGACGTCGGGACCGGTGCCCACGAGCACGGTCGCGCCCGTGTCCGCGATCCGTCCGACGGCGTCGTCGATCGCCGCGGCGATCGCATCGGGATCCCCGTAGCGCAGCACGTCGTTGCCTCCGGCCACGATGCTCACGAGATCCGGCTCGAGGGCGAGCGCGGGCTCCAGCTGCTCGGCGAGGATCTGCTCGTACAGCCGCCCGCGGATCGCGAGGTTCGCGTACTCGAAGCCGGGCACGTCCCGTCCCAGCTCCTCGGCCACGCGGTCGGCCCAGCCGCGATGCCCGCCGGGCGCGCGCGGATCCGGGTCGCCGATGCCCTCGGTGAAGGAATCGCCGATCGCGACGTACCGCGTGAAGGGATGGCGAGGAGCCGGCTCGGGGGAGGGATGATGCGGGGTCATGCGTGCTCCTGCGTCTACTTCCAGAACATGAGGGCGCCGCCGCCCACGACCATGATCCCGAAGCCTGCGGCGAGGTTCCAGTCGCCGATGGGCAGCGGGAGCTGGCCGGCGGAGAGGTAGTACACCACGAGGTAGACCAGGCCCAGGATCAGCATCGTCACCGCGAAGGGGGCGAGCCAGGTCGGGTTCGGCTGCACGGCGGCGACCCGGCGGCGCGAGGTGCGGGTGCGCTCTGCCTCCGCGGAACGGCGGGTCGAGGCGGCGGGGGCGTCCTTCGCCGCGCCGCCGCGCCGGACGGGATCCTTGAGGGAGCCGGAGCTCTTCGGGCTCCCGGATGTGTCCTCGGCCTCGTCCTGCGCGGCCTCGACCTCCTCGTCCGGCTCCGCGGCCGTGCTCGAGGCGGCCTCCGTGCTCGGGCGTGCGGTGCTCCGCCCGCTGCGGCGATTGCGCTTCTTGGCCGCCATGCGTCCAGCTCCGTTCCTGCTGCCCTGATGCGGGCGCGCCCGGCACGGGCGGCTCGCGGCCCGTCCCGATGACGGGCCATGGATTAGGTTATAAGGCGTACCTGCACGACGCGAGGAGAAGGAGGGTCCTCCATGGCCTCCTCACGTCCGGGCGGTGACGGGGACGAGAAGATCCGGCGACGACCGGTGCTCGCCCAGCTCGCACTGGGAGGGGTGTTCGCCCTGTCCGGGGCGCTGCTGGTCACCTCGGCGCGGGTGTCCGGCGGCGGAAGCATCCGCGACGACTCCGGGGACCTCGCGGACGTCCTGCGCGAGCGCGACCGGCAGGCGCGGATGTTCGGGGAGGACGTCGCCCGCAAGCGCGAGGAGGTCGAGGCGCTCACCTCCGGAGACGGGGGCGCCGGCGGCGCTCCGGACGCGCAGCAGCGGATCGTCGACGCCGCGGGCCTGTCCGCCGTCCACGGCCCGGGCCTGCGGGTGACCCTCGCCGATGCCCCCGCCGGTGCGCTGACCAGCATCGACGGGGTGAGGCCCGATGATCTGGTGGTGCACCAGCAGGATCTGGAGGCCTTCATCAACGCGCTCTGGCAGGGAGGAGCGGAGGGAATGATGCTGCAGGACCAGCGGGTCGTCGCCGGCAGCGCCTTCCGCTGCGCCGGCAACACGCTGCTCCTCCAGGGGCGCGTCTACTCGCCTCCCTTCGTCGTCTCGGTGATCGGCCGGCAGGCCCCGATGCGGGCCGCGCTCGACGCCTCTGTCGGGGTCCGGGTCTACCGCGAATGGGTGGACCGGGTCGGGCTCGGCCTCGAGGTCGAGGAGCTCGAGGACGTGACCCTGCCCGCCTACGATGGATCCCTGACGCTCGAGATCGCGGAGGAAGCCGAATGACGAGGACCCGGACAGGTTCCCCCACCCATCGGGGCGCCCCTCGCGGCGGCGCACGGGCCGGGGGCGTCCTCGGCGCCGCGATCGGGGTGCTCGGGGAGATCCTGCTGACCCTGGGAGCGCTGCTGGTCCTCTTCCTGGTGTGGCAGCTGTGGTGGACCGATGTGGTCGCCGACCGCGACCAGGCGCAGATCCTCACGCAGATGGAGCAGGAGTGGGGCGCCGTCGACCAGGAGCGGGTCGCGCAGCCGCGCACCGACGAGCCGCCCATCCCTCCCGCCCCCCAGGACACGATGGTGTTCGGGACGATGCACGTGCCCGCCTTCGACCGGATGAGCGTCCCCATCGCGGAGGGCGTGTCCCTCGAGAAGGTCCTCAACGTCAAGGGCATGGGTCACTACCCGGAGACCGCGCTGCCCGGACAGGTCGGGAACTTCTCCATGGCCGGGCACCGCAACACCTACGGGCGGCCCCTCGAGCAGATCGACCGACTCGAGGCGGGGGACCCCATCGTGGTCGAGACGGCTGATGCGTTCTATGTCTACGAGGTGACCGAGAGCCTCGTGGTGACCCCGCAGGATGTCGAGGTGATCGCGGAGACGCCGGGGCAGCCGGGCGTCCCGGCGACCGAGCGGATGCTCACCCTGACGGCCTGCCATCCGATGTTCTCCGCGAAGGAGCGCTACATCGTGCATGCGAAGTTCGTGTACTGGACCGATCGCGCCGACGGCATCCCGCCGGCGCTCGCCGAGACGGAGGGCTGACCGTGTACGCGTGGATGTTCCGCCGCCTGCCCGGCCCGCTGTGGCTGCGCATCGTCCTGACCCTGCTGGTCCTCGCCGTCGTGGTCGTCGCCCTGTTCCTGTGGGTGTTCCCGGCGATCGCGCCGTACATGCCCTTCAACGCCGGGACGGTCGACGGGACCTGAGGCCCGGGCGCCCGTCGTCGACGGGCGCCGTCCGAGGGCTCCGCCCGCGCCGGATCAGCCGGAGGCGAGCAGCGGGGCGAGCCCTGCGGAGCGCTCCTTCGCGCCGATGCCGTCGCACAGCTCGAGGAAGCTGCCCAGCAGCAGGTGACCGCCCTCGGTGAGCACGGACTCGGGGTGGAACTGCACGCCGTGCAGCGGCAATGTCCGATGCTGGAGGCCCATGACGACCCCGTCAGAGGTGACCGCGGTGACCTCGAGGACGTCCGGGACCGTCTCCGGGACGACGGTGAGGGAGTGGTAGCGCGTCGTGGTGACGGGCGAGGGCAGCCCCGCGAAGACCCCGCGGCCCTCGTGCAGGACCGGGCTCGTGCGCCCGTGCATGAGCTCCGGGGCATGCGTGACCGTGGCCCCGAAGAACTGGCCGAGCGCCTGGTGGCCCAGGCACACGCCGAGCATCGGCAGCGGGGACGCGGCGCAGGCACCGATCACGTCGAGGGTGCGGCCCGCGGTCGTCGGATTGCCGGGACCGGGGGAGACGAGCACGCCGTCGAAGCCGGTGAGGTCGACGCCTCCGGCGGCGTCCTCGGGCACGGCATCGTTGCGGACCACGACGGTCTCCGCGCCCATCTGCTGCAGGTATCCGACGATCGTGTAGACGAAGCTGTCGTAGTTGTCGATGACCAGGATCCGTGCGGTCATGGGTGCCTCACCGCCCCGTCGTCACGGCGTTGCCGCCGCGGCCGCCGTTGTTCCCGCCGCCCTGGCCGTTCCCGTTGTTGCCGGCCGGAGCGGTGGTGGTCTCCTCGTCGGTCGGCTGCTCCGGCGTCGTCGGGTCGGTGGGATCCGGCGTGGTCGGCGTGGTGGACGGCTTCTCCGTCGGAGTCTTGGTGGGCGCGGGCGTGGTCGGGGCGGCGGGCCCCGTGGAGACCACGATGGTCACATCGGACCCGTACTCCACGGATTCGCGGGCCGGCGGGTCGGTGCGGATGACCCGGCCCTTGGCGACGGTGTCGGAGGCCTCCTCCTGCACCTTGCTCGCGCCGAAGCCGGCCTCGGAGAGACGCGCCTGGGCGTTCTCGAGGGTGTCGCCCGCGACGTTCGGGACCTCGACCGGCCCGCGGGGAGCGGCGACGCGGACGGTCACCGTCGAGCCGATGTCCGCGGGGCTCGAGGCCGTGGGCTGCTGGCTGAGCACCGTCCCCGGCTCGGACTCCGGATCCTCCTGGTCGACGAAGTCCGGCTCGAAGCCCCAGCTCTTCAGCAGCTCCTCGGCCGCGTCGCGGTTCAGCGCCGACACGTCCGGGACCGGCGCCTTGCCGCTCGCGACCCAGAACTGCACGGTGTCGCCCTCTTTCTTCGCGACACCGGTGCCGGGATCGGAGCGGATCACGATGTCCTTCTCGACCTCGATGGTCTCCCGGGTCGCGTCCTCGGCGCCCTGGAAGCTGGGCTTCAGCCCGGCCTTCTCGAGCGCCTCCTCCGCCTGGGCCCGGTCCATGCCGGACAGATCGGGCACCGTGATGTCCGCGGGGCCGGAGGAGACGGCGACCACGACCGTCGAACCGGCGGCGACCTCCGTCCCGGCCTCGGGATCGGAGCCGATGACGGTCCCGCTGCTGACCTCGGAGCTGGCCTGCGGCTCGAACTTCGGCGTCAGCCCCTCCTCCGTGAGGAGGCTGCGGGCCTGGTCCTCGGTCTTGCCGACCACCGTGGGCACCGCCACCATGTCCGGCTCCGGGCTCTTCCACGGCTGGAAGTAGGCCAGCAGCACCCCCACCACGGCGAGGACGGCGACCGCCACGAGCACGAACAGCCAGACGGGCCGACGATGCTTCTCCTCCTCGTCGACGGGAGCGACCGCGCCGGTGGCCCCGGCGCCCTGGAGGGCATGGCTTCCCGTGCTCGTCGCGGAGAGGGCCTCCGTGGGCAGGTCCGCGGCGCTCAGCACCGTGGTCGCCTCGGCATCGTCCGCCGTCCCGCCGAGCACCGCCGTCGGGCCGGTGACCAGGCGCGTCGCGCGTCCGCTGATCACGGCCTGCAGATCGCTCGCGAAGGCGGAGGCCGTCGGATAGCGCTCCTCGCGGTCCTTGGCCAGCGCCGTCAGCAGCACCGCGTCCATCTGCGGCGTGATCGCCGGGTTGAAGACCGACGGCGCCTGCGGCGTCTCGCGGACGTGCTGGTAGGCGATCGACACGGGCGAGTCCCCGGTGAAGGGCGGTCGTCCCGTGAGCATCTCGTAGAGCACGCAGGCGGCGGAGTACACGTCGGTGCGGTTGTCGACCAGCTGGCCGCGCGCCTGCTCGGGGGAGAGGTACTGCGCCGTGCCCATCACGGCCTGCGTCTGGGTCATGGCGCTCGCGGCATCGGCGACCGCGCGGGCGATCCCGAAGTCCATGACCTTCACCGCACCGGTGGGGGTGATCATGACGTTGCCCGGCTTGATGTCGCGGTGCACGATCCCCGCCTCGTGGGAGAACTCGAGGGCGGACAGCAGCGCCGTGGTGATCCGCACCGCCTGGGGCGCGTCCATGGGGTGCTCCGGGTCGATGAACTCGCGCAGCGTCCGTCCCTCGACGTACTCCATGACGATGTACGGGATGGCGGTCTCGTTGCCGGCCGCATCGCGGGTGATCTCCTCGCCCGTGTCGTAGACGGAGACGATCGAGGGATGGTTGAGCCCACCGGCGCTCTGCGCCTCGCGACGGAAGCGCTCCTGGAACGTCGCATCGCGTGCCAGGTCGGAGCGCAGGATCTTCACGGCCACGGTCCGATGCAGCCGGGTGTCCTCCGCGAGGTACACCTCCGCCATGCCGCCGTGCCCGAGCAGGCGGCCCACGCGATAGCGGCCCGCCAGCACGAGCTTGTCCGAGTTCACTGTGCAACCGTCCTTATGGTCTGGTCGAAGACCGATCCGTCCATCGTAGAGGGCAGGGCGAGGCAGAGGCCCGCCGCTGCGGGGGTGCTCACGTCCGCGGCCGCGCCGAGCGGCAGCAGACCGGTCGCCCCGGCGATCGCCGCGCCGACGACGACCAGGAGCAGGAGGAGGAGCAGCAGTCCGGGCACGCTGAGCGGGCCGATGCGGGCGCCCGTCGAGGTGCCGCGCACCGTGCGTCGTGCCCCCTCGCGCGCGGACTCCTCGCCGCGCGCGCCGGCCTCCCCGGCCGGGTTCGCGGAGGATGCGGACCCGGCGGAGGCCGCCGAGGGCCCCGAGGGACCGGACAGCGGGCGTCGCGGCGCCGAGCCGGCCGAGGCGGCGCTCATCGCCGAGCCGCTCGAGCGGTGGCGGATGCCGCGCCCCGACAGGGGCAGGGGCATCGCCGCGGTGCGGGTGCCGGTCGGCGAGGTCGAGGGCCCCGGGGCCGAGGACTGCGGCGATCCGGTGGGATGCCCGCCCGTCCAGTCGTGGTCCTCGACCCGGGTCACCGGGATCGCGCCCGTGGTGAAGCGCGGCTCGACGCCGCGCTGGATGGCCTCGAGGATCCGCGCGACCGCCGCGGCGGAGCGGGGCCGGTTCGCCGGAGCCTTCGCGAGGGTCATCGCGACCAGGCGCCGCAGACCCGGGTCGATGTCCTCCGGCAGCTCCGGCGGCTGCTGCTTGACCTGCGCCATCGCGATCTCGACCTGGGTCGCCCCGGTGAAGGGGCGATGCCCGACGAGCATCTCGAAGGCCACGATGCCGAGCGCGTAGATATCGGAGAGCGAGGTGGCCTGTTTGCCCATCGCCTGCTCGGGGGAGAGGTACTGGGCGGTGCCCATGACGAGGCCCGTCTTGGTCAGCCGCGCCTGGTCCGAGCTGCGGGCGATCCCGAAGTCCGTGATCTTCATCGCCCAGTCGTCGGCCTCGTCGACGAGGATGTTCTCCGGCTTCACATCGCGGTGGACGACGCCCTTGGCGTGGGCGGCGTCGAGGGCCCGCGCGAGCTCGATCAGCACGCTGATCACGCGCTTCTCCGGCAGCCCGCCCGGGTTCTCCTCGATGATGTCCGAGAGCGGGCGTCCCGCGCACAGCTCCATCACGATGTAGGCGCGCCCGTCGAGCTCGCCGTAGTCGTAGAGCGCGGCGATCGCGTCATGGCTGAGGGAGGCGGTGTGGCGCGCCTCCGCGCGGAAGCGCTTGAGGAACCCCTCGTCGCCCGCGTACTCCTCGCGCAGCACCTTCACCGCGATATCGCGGTCGAGGTCCTGGTCCCGGCCCTTCCAGACCTGGCCCATGCCGCCGGTCGCGATCAGGCTGACCAGCTCATACCTGCCCTCGAGGACGAGGCCTGCTTCTGTTCTCATCGGTCGATCACCGCTTCCATCACGTCCTTGGCGATCGGCGCCGCGACCTTCGAGCCGTACCCGCCCTCTTCGACGACCACCGCGACGGCGACCTTCCGGTCCCCGCTCTGGGCGTAGCCCACGAACCACGAATGCGGCTTCGTGCCGCGTCCGGTCTCCGCCGTGCCCGTCTTTCCGCCGACCTCGACCCCGTCGATCCGGGCGGCGGAGCCGGTCCCCTCCTCGACGGTGCCGACCATCATCGTGCGCATCTGCGCGGCGTTCGCCGCCGTCAGCGGCTGGGACCGCTCCTTCGGCGTGAACTCGCTGATGACGCGCTGGTCCTGGGTGCGCACCGACTTCACGAGGCCCGGCTCCATGACCACGCCGTCGTGGGCGAAGGAGCCGGCGACCATCGCCATCTGCAGCGGCGTCACCCGCGTCTCGTACTGGCCGATGCTCGTCGAGGCGAGCTGCGCGTCGTCGAGGTCGGTGCCGATGCGGGAGGCCGTGACCGTCTGCGGGATCGACATGCGGTCGCCGAAGCCATAGTCGTCCAGGGTCCCGCTCAGCTGGTCCTCGCCCAGCTCCACGCCCAGCATGGCGAAGGAGGTGTTGCAGGACTGCTCGAGCGCGGACTGCAGCGTCGACTGGTCGTCGGGCCCGCACGGCGTCTGGTCGCCGCCGGCATGGTTGTTCATGACGCTCGAGGAGTTCGGGAGCGGATAGGTGCCGGGGCCGGGGATGACGGAGTCCTTCGTGTAGGAGCCCGAGTCCAGGGCGGAGGCGGCGACCAGCAGCTTGAAGGTCGAGCCCGGCGGGTACAGGTCGCCGCCGATCGCCCGGTTCGTGAGCGGTCGCTCCGGGTCCTCGTTCAGCTCCGACCAGGATGCGCGGACGTCCTTGGTGCTGTGCGAGGACAGGCGGTTGGGGTCGAAGGAGGGGGTCGAGACCATCGCGAGGATCTCCCCGGTCTCCGGGTCCAGGGCCACGACCGCGCCGCGGCGGTCGCCGAGCGCGTCGTAGGCGGCCTGCTGGGCCTGTGAGTCCAGGGTCAGCTCGACCGTGGCGCCCTGCATGTCCCGCCCCGAGAGGGTGTCCACGACCCGCTGGTAGAACAGCGAGTCCGCCTCCCCGGAGAGGGTGTCGTTCAGGGAGCGCTCGAGGCCGCCGAAGCCGTACACCACGGAGTAGTAGCCCGTCACATGCGCGTACATGCTCCCCGGCTCGTAGGTGCGCAGGTAGCCATAGGTGTCGTCGGACTTCTCCGACCAGGCGATCGGCGTGCCGTCCACCACGATGGGCCCGCGGTTGCGGCCGAACTCGTTGTAGATGGTGCGGGCGTTGCGGCCGTCGGCGTTGAGCCGGCCCTGGGCGATGACCTGGAAGTAGGTCGTCGAGGTGAACAGCAGCACGAACAGCAGGCCGATCACGAGCCAGACATGGCGCAGGGGCTTGTTCATGCGCGCACCTCCGTCTCGGAGGACGCGGGGGAGGGCGCCGGGCCGGCACCGGAGACCTGCCGGGCGGCGGGGCGGCGGGCGGCATCGGACAGGCGCACCAGCAGGCCCACGATGATCCAGTTGCACACCAGGGAGCTGCCTCCCGCGGCGAGGAACGGCAGGGTCAGGCCGGTCAGGGGGATCACGCGGGTGACGCCGCCCACGACGACGAAGACCTGCAGGGCGATCACGAAGCCGAGGCCGCTCGCGAGCAGGGTGCCGAAGCCGTCGGAGATGCCGATCGCGGCCCGCAGGGAGCGCTGCACCAGGAGGAGGTACAGCAGCAGGACGGCGAAGGCGCCGACCATGCCCATCTCCTCCGCGAGAGAGGTGAAGATGAAGTCCGAGTGCGCGAAGGGGACCACGTTGGGGCGTCCCTCGCCCAGGCCGGTGCCCCACAGGCCGCCGTTGGCGAGGCCGAACAGGCCGTTGTTGATCTGTCCGCAGCGGTCGTAGTTGCCGGAGGCGAGCGGGTCCAGCCAGCAGGTCAGCCGGGTGCGGACGCGGCTGACCTGGGTGACCGCGAAGATCGCCGGGGGCACGAAGAGGATCGCGCCGATCACGAGCCAGGACAGGCGGTCGGTGGCGACGTACAGCATCGCCACGAACAGTCCGAAGAACATGATCGAGGTGCCCAGGTCCGTCTGGAACACGAGCACGGCGAGGGCGAAGGCCCAGGCCACGAGGATGGGGCCGAAATCCGCCCAGCGGGGGAGGTGGATCCCGAGCACCTTCGGGCCGGCGAGCGCGAGGGTGTCGCGGCGCGAGACGAGGTAGCCGGCGAAGAACACGGCGAAGAAGATCTTCGCGAGCTCCGCGGGCTGGAAGCTGTAGCCGAAGACGCTGATCCAGATCTGCGATCCGTTGACCGACAGGCCGATCACCGGCATGAGCGGCAGCAGGAGGAGCACGGCGCCGCAGACGGCCGCGATCCACGTGTAGCGGCGCAGGATCCGGTGGTCGCGCAGCACCGCCAGCGTGAGGGCGCACATGACCACTCCGATCACCGCCCACATCTCCTGGCGGGAGGCGTAGTGCGTGGTCCGGGAGGTGTAGGTCCCGATCGCGGAGTCGACCGAGGCGATCACGGCGATGCCGATGAGGTTCAGCAGGATCGCGATCGGCAGGATCACGGGATCGGCGTAGGGGGCCCGCCAGGAGACCACGACCTGCAGCAGCGCGGCGAGGACGGCCGCCCCGATCGTGTAGGTGAGCAGGTTCGCAGGAAGCTCGTCGTACCGTCCGAGGCTCACGAGGGCGTAGGCGCCGACCCCGATCGCGACCGCGAGGGCCAGCATCAGGGCCTGCAGGGTGCGACGGGGGCGGGCGGTGTAGGAGACGACGGTGGCCACTAGCGCGTCGCGTCCGAGCTCGGCGGATTCGACCCGAAGGTCGTCCCCGGGGTGCTGGGGGCCTCCGTCGGGGGGCTCACGCCCCCGCCGTCGCTCGCGCCCTGCTGGCCGCCGCCGTCGCTCGCCGGAGCGGTCGGCTCCGGGAGGATCGCGCCCGCCTCGAGCCGGGCGACGATCTGCTTGGCATCGGCCAGGTCGCTCGCCGTGATGGTCGCCTCGACCTGCTGGCGGGTGACCGGGGTCAGGGAGGACACGGCCAGGTCCGTCGTCTCCACGGGAGAGGACAGGGAGATGGGGCCGAGGTCCTGCGCGAGTCCGCGGTAGATCACCACGTGGGAGCCGTCGCTGCCGACGTAGTACTGACGCTGCGACCAGCCGTAGCCGGCCCAGGCCGCCCCGATGAGCAGGGCCAGCAGGAGCGCGAGGGTGACCAGCGCCGGCCACAGGCTGCGCCGCGGCGGCTCCTCCTCGGCGAAGTCGTCGTCGCTGTAGGCGGGCTCGGGCTCCGGACGTCCCAGGGCCGCGGCCTTCGCGGCCGGTCCCTGCGCGCTCGTGGGCTGGTTGCGGTTGCGGGCAGCGGAGCCGACGATCTGCGGGGCCGTCGAGGGCGGCAGGGCCCCTCGGGGCAGGTCGTCGAGGTCGACGACATCGGCGATGATGCAGGTGATGTTGTCCTGACCGCCGCCTTTCAGGGCGAGCTGGACGAGCGCATCGGCGCATTCGCCCGGGTCCTCGATCTCCTGCATCGTCGCATCGATCGTGGCGAGGCTGACCAGGCCCGAGAGCCCGTCCGAGCACAGCATCCAGCGGTCCCCCGCACGGGCGGTGCGCAGCGAGAGGTCCAGCTCGGGATCCGAGTCGACGTCGCCCAGGACGCGCATGATCACGGAGCGCTGCGGATGCCGCTCGGCCTCCTCCTCGGTCAGGCGTCCCTCGTCGATCAGACGCTGGACGAAGGTGTGGTCCTTGGTGACCTGGGCGGTCTCGCCGTCGCGCAGCAGATACGCGCGCGAGTCGCCGATGTGGGCGAGGGCGAACCTGCCCTCGGCGCGCAGCAGGGCGGTCACGGTGGTGCCCAGGCCCGCGAGCTGCGGCTCGTCCCGGGCGCGGCGCAGGATCGCCTGGTTCGCCTCGAGGATCGCGGTCTCCAGGGAGGAGACGATGTCGGAGGCAGGGGTCTCCGAGTCGAGGCTCGTGAGATGCGCGATCGCGACGGAGGAGGCGACATCGCCGCCGGCGTGCCCGCCCATGCCGTCGGCGACGACCAGCAGGTGGCTGCCGGCATACCCGGAGTCCTGGTTGTTGGAGCGGACGAGGCCCACGTCCGTGCGTGCGGCGTACCGCAGGGCGAAGCTCATCGCGGACCTCGTCTCAGCTCGATGACGGTGCGGCCGATCCGCACCTGCGCGCCCGGCTTGAAGGGGAGGGATCCCTCGATCTTCCGTCCGGACAGCAGGGTGCCGTTGGTGGAGCCCAGGTCCTCGACGAACCACTCGTCGTCCTGCTGGTAGACGCGGGCGTGGCGGCTCGAGGCGTAGTCGTCGTCCAGCACGAGGGTGCATTCGGGGGCTCGTCCGATGAGTACCGGGGTCGCCCCGAGCGTGAGGGTGGTCCCGCGCAGCGCTCCCGCGGTGACCACGAGCACCGTCGTGGTGGCGGCCGGCTCGGTGCGCAGCGACGCGGCCTGGGACGGGTCCGAGGAGGGCCGCTGCTCCCGGCGCGGGTCCGGCCGGCTGCCGCGGCTGACGACCGTCGTGCCGAACAGGTCGCTGCGCAGGATCAGCAGCACCACGATCACGAATACCCACAGCGCGACCGTGAAGCCGATGCGGAGGGCGAAGATGGTCAGTTCGCTCATGGAGCGCTCACTGCCCCACGGCGGACTGTGCGGCGGGCAGGAGGACGGTCATGCGGGTGCGTCCGATCTTGATCAGGGAGCGGTCGCGCAGGGCGACGGGGGTGCGGATCCGCTCGCCGTCGACGAAGGTGCCGTTGGTCGAGCCGAGGTCCGTCGCCACAAGGGAGCCGTCGGCCTCGACGCGCAGCTCGATGTGGTGGCGGGACACGCCCGTGTCCTCGAGGATGATGTCGGCGTCGCCCCCGCGGCCGATCACCGTGATCGCCCCGGTCAGCAGGTACTGCTGCTCGTCGATCTCCAGGATCGGGTGTCCGCCGGGGGCGGACTGCATGGAGGACGTGGCCGGGGCGACGGCGCCGCGCTCGGTGCGGGACTCGGTCTCGAAGCGGCCCTGGCGGACCTCGTCGTCGCGCTCGAGGGTGACGCTCACGCCGCCCACGAACATGTAGCGCTGCTTGTCGGCATGCTCGACCACGACCCGCTCGAGCTCCTCGACGAGGGTGTCCTGCCAGGACGCGAAGCGGTCGTAGTCCTCGGAGTGGAGGTAGACGCTGTAGGCGTTGGGCGCCAGGGTGCGGGTGCGGTCCAGCACCTGGATCTGGTCATCGCACTCGCGCTTGAGCCCCTGGGCGAGGTCGAGCGGCTTCAGCTGGCCCCGGCCGGGCGAGAAGATGCTGGTGACCCCACGATCGAGCCCGCGCTCGATCCGATCCAAGATCCCCACGGTGGTCCTCCGCATTCGTGCAGGTCGGTCTTACGGCATGGCATGCGGGCGATGCGTCGCCCAGACCGGCGGCCTCGGGCGAGGTCGCTCTCATCGATCGTAGCGTGCGGCGCCCGCTCGGTCCCGCCGCCACGGCGGCGGATCCGGCAGAGGACCTGTGCAGGCGGTGTGGAGGTCCGGACGTGCAGGAGGGCCGGTGGGGAGCGATCTGTCATCGATCGCTCTCCGCCGGCCCTCCTGCCGGGGCGGCTCCTCGGGGCTCAGGCGCGCACCTTCACGCGCATGCCCTTGCGGAACCAGCCCACCGACCACAGGCCGTCGCTCGCCGCGACGGAGATCCGCGAGCAGCCGTGCGAGGCGGGGTAGGTGGGGATCGAGGTCGAGCCGTGGATGGCCCAGCCGCGGTCGTAGTAGCCCGGACGGTAGAGCCGGCCCAGCGGGGCATCCTGCCAGCCGGACTTGATGAGCCGGTACATCGAGAAGTCGCCCTTGGGGGTGGTCGCGGTCTTCCAGCGGCCGCCCGAGTAGTAGCGCTCCCCGCTGCCGGTGGAGGTGTTGAAGACGTGCATGAGCGTTCCGCCGCTCACCGCGAGCAGCAGCTGCTGGCTCAGGTCGACCTCGAAGCCGGAGCCGCCGATGGTCTTCTTCGGCAGCACGCCGTCGCTCAGCGCCCCGCGCGTCTTCGGGCCGACGACGCCGTCCTTGGACAGGCCGGCGGCCTTCTGGATCGCGTAGACGGCCTGCTGCGTGGTGGGGCCGAAGCTGCCGTCGACCTTGCCGCACCAGTAGCGGCGGCGGTTGAGCTCCTGCTGCAGCTTCGTGACCTCGGGGCCGCGGTCGCCGCGGCGCAGGTTGCCCGCGGCCATCGCCGGGGCCGTGCCCGCGGCGATCGCCGCGGTGAGCGTGCCGACGCCCAGGAACAGCGTGCGGCGGCTCGGGACGAGCAGGGTGGGGCTGTTCGCGTCCCCCGCCCGCACGGTGCGGGTCTCGAACTCAGACATGATGTCCATCCTTCTTCTCCGGTCCTCGCGCTGCGGGTCGGTACCCCTGGGCCCGCAGGCGTCCCAGGCTCCTGGATCGTCGGGCGGGCCGGGTCTCCCTCCGGGCCGCCGGAACCTGATGCCCATACCATGCCCGGTCGAGAGAAGGTAAACAACCAGTAAAATGTGAAGGATGTGTGGAGGGCTTCGCCGTCCCCGCGGATCCGGCGCGGAGGCGACCCCCGGCGGCGCGGCGGGACGCGCCCGCGGACCCTGTGGAAGGCTGGGGGAGTGGACAGCACAGAAGAGCACGGCGCGCAGCAGAGCGCCGCGGACCAGGATGGCGCGGCCCTCGCGATCGATCTCCCCTTCGCCTGCGCGATCGGGGTGACCGGACCGGAGGCCACCCTCGCGACCCGCGGGGACGTGCGGCGCGCGCACCCTCTCGCGAGCGTGTCCAAGCCGATCACCGCGCTCGGCGCCCTCGTCGCCGTCGATCGCGGCGTCCTGGACCTCGACGAGCCCGCTGGCCCCGCGGGCTCCACGATCCGGCATCTGCTGGCCCACGCCGCCGGCTATGCCTTCGACGCCCGTCAGGAGCTCGCCCGGCCGGGCGAGCGGCGCATGTACTCCAACGCCGGCTTCGAGGTCCTCGGCGAGCAGCTCGAGCTCGCGACCGGCTACGAGATCGGGGAATGGCTCGAGACGACCGTGTGCGATCCGCTGGGTCTCGCCGACCTCGAGGTCGAGGGCTCTCCCGCGGCGGGATTCCACGGCAGCATCACGGACCTCCTGGCCCTGGGGCGCGAGCTGCTGCGTCCCACCCTCATCGGCTCCGAGCTCGCCCGCGAGGCGCGCACCGTCCAGTTCCCGGGGCTGCCGGGGCTGCTGCCCGGCTACGGCCGGCAGTCCCCGAACGACTGGGGACTGGGCCTCGAGATCCGCGGCGCGAAGTCCCCGCACTGGACGGGTTCCCTCAGCTCCCCGGAGACCGTCGGGCACTTCGGGCAGTCGGGATCCTTCCTGTGGGTGGACCCGCAGGCGCAGCTCGCCGCCGCATTCCTGGGCGAGAAGCCCTTCTCGCCCGTGCACGTCGCCGCCTGGCCCGGCCTGACCGATGCCATCCTGCGCGCCTTCGGGCCGCAGCCCGGGCCGCCCGGCTCATGAGCGCCCTCGACCTGCTCGCCGAGCTGCCCTTCGACGCGGCCGGTCTGGTCCTCGGCCCGGAGGGCGTGCGCGAGCGCCGCGGCGACACCGCCCGCGAACGTCCCTGGCGCTCGGTCACCAAGACCGTCACCGGGTACACGGCGGCGATCCTGCTCGAGGACGGGGTCGTCGACCTCGAGGACCCCGCCGGGCCCGAGGGCTCCACCCTGCGCCATCTGCTGTGCCACGCCTCCGGCTACTACTACGGCTCCGACCGCATCCTGCAGCCGCCGGGGCGGCGCCGCCACTACTCCAACCACGGGATCGACCGGGCCGGCGAGCACATTGCCGCGCGGGCCGGGCGCCCCTTCGACGAGCTGGTGCAGGAGAGGGTGCTGGACCCGCTGGGCATGACCGGGACGCGCTGGACGGGATCGCCGTCCGTGGGCGGGTTCTCGAGCCTCGAGGAGCTCGCCCTGTTCGGCCTCGAGCTGCTGCGGCCCACGCTGCTGGGGCCGGCATGGTTCGCCGCCGCGACGACTCCGCAGCTGCCGGAGCTCAGGGGCGTCATGCCCGGTTTCGGCTCCCAGGACCCCAACCCCTTCGGGCTCGGCTTCGAGGTCCGCGGGCACAAGAGCCCGCACTGGACCGGCGCGAGGAGCTCACCGCGGACCTTCGGCCACTTCGGCATGCTGGGGACCGCCTTCTGGGTGGATCCGGACGCGGACCTCGCCCTCGTGCTCGGCACCGATCACGAGTTCTGCGACGACCACCGCCGGGTGCTCCCGCGGCTCGCCGACGCCGTCCTCGCCGAGCACTCCCGCTGACGCAGGGCGCGGCAGGCCCTCAGACGGATCTGGGATGCTGGGGCCGGCGCACCGTCCACCACCCCGACCCCGGAGATTCCTGCCCGATGAGCACCGTGTCCCAGCCCGAGACCCCGGCCGCCGAGGCCCCCGCCCCCGCGACGAGCCCGGTCCGCACCTCGACCGTGGGTCGCATCTTCGCCGCCGTTGCCGTCGCCGAGGCCATCACCTGGGCCGGGCTGCTGATCGGCATGTTCCTCAAGTACGTGACCGGCACGACGGAGATGGGAGTATGGCTGTTCGGCCGCCTCCACGGCGGCGTGTTCATGCTCTACGTCGTCGTGACCCTCGTGGCCGCCTGGAAGCTGCGCTGGAGCTGGTGGGTCGCGCTCGTGGCCCTCGCCTGCGCCATCCCGCCGTTGGTCACGGTGCCCCTGGAGATCTGGCTGCGCCGCAGCGGCCGGCTCACGGATCCGGCCCGCTGAGAGGGCATCGAGGCGGCCGCCGGCCTCAGGCGTTGTGCACGAGGGGCCCGGCGGGATCGCGGGTGCCCGCGATGATCTCGAGCATCCGCACCAGGCGCACGGTCTCGCGCACGTCATGGACCCGCAGGATCCGAGCGCCGCGCGCGATCACCCAGGCCGCCGCGGCCAGAGAGCCCTCGAGGCGCTCCTCCTTGGGCAGACCCAGCGACTCGCCGATCACGTCCTTGCGCGAGAGCGCCGCGAGCACCGGCAGGTCCCATCGGCCGAACTCTTCCCAGCCGCGCAGCAGCTCGAGGGTCTGCACCGTCGACTTGTTGAGATCGGGGCCGGGATCCACGATGATCCGCTCCTCGGCGATCCCCGCCTCGCGGGCCAGGGCAACGCGCTCCCCGAGATGCGCGGCGACCTCGGCGACCACGTCGTCGTAGCGCGGGTGCGGCAGCTCGGTGCGCGGTGCGGCCAGGGAATGGGTGATGACGACGCCGGCGCCCAGCTCCGCGACCGCGATCGGCATCTCCGGGTCGGCGAAGCCGGTCGTGTCGTTGACGATGTCCGCACCCGCGGCGACGACCTCCCGCGCGACCGAGGCATGGAAGGTGTCCACGCTCAGCAGCGCTCCGGGCGCCTGCTCCCGCAGCGCCGCGACGACCGGCACGACGCGGCCGGCCTCCTCCGCCGCGGGCACCGCCTCCCCGGGGGCGAACTTCACGCCGCCGATGTCGATGATCGCCGCACCGTCCGCGACCGCCGCGAGACCGCGGTCGATCGCCGCCTGCAGCTCCCAGGTCGCCCCCTGGTCGTAGAAGGAGTCCGTGGTCCGGTTGACGATCGCCATGACGGCGATCCCCGTCCGGGGCAGGGGGCGCGGCCCCGTGCCTACCGCCCCGTGCTCCTGCGCTGCCTGGGTCATGGCGCGTTCCTCTCGCGTTCATCGGCCGGACGCCCGCCTCGGAGGCTTCTCTGACCGTGATGAGGTTAGATGATCGAACTGGCAGGACGCGCCCGAGAGCGTCGGCCCCCATCGTCCCGGGGGCACCACCGACCCGAGGAGGACCCGACATGAAGATCGTCGTCGCCGGCGGAGACGGATTCTGCGGCTGGCCCACGGCCCTGCACCTGTCCGCGCGGGGCCATCAGGTCACGATCGTCGACAACCTGGTGCGCCGCGAGATCGACGTCGAGCTGGGCTCGAACTCGATGACGCCGATCCTCTCGCTGACCGAGCGGGTCGCGGCCTGGAAGGAGGTCAGCGGGCACGACATCGATGTGCGCATCGCCTCCCTGACCGACTACGAGGCCATCTCCGGGATCATCGCGGAGATCCAGCCGGAGGCCCTCGTCCACTTCGCCGAGCATCGCAGCGCGCCCTACTCGATGATCGACCGCGAGCACGCGATCGAGAACCACCGCAACAACGTCGAGGGCACCCTCAACGTGCTGTGGGCGATCAAGGACCATGCCCCCGACTGCCACCTCGTGAAGCTCGGGACGATGGGGGAGTACGGCCAGCCCAACATCGACATCGAGGAGGGGTGGATCGAGATCGAGCACAAGGGCCGCAAGGACCGCCTGCCGTTCCCGAAGGCTCCCGGCTCGTTCTACCACCTCACCAAGGTCCACGACAGCGACAACATCATGTTCGCCTGTCGCATCTGGGGGATCCGCGCGACCGACCTCAACCAGGGCGTCGTCTACGGCCTGGAGACCACGGAGACCCGCCTGGACCGCCGGCTCGTGAACCGCTTCGACTACGACGCCGTGTTCGGCACGGCCTTGAACCGCTTCCTCATCCAGGCGGCGATCGGCCACGATCTCACCGTCTACGGCAACGGCACCCAGACCCGCGGCTACCTCGACATCCAGGACACCGTCCGCTGCATCGAGATCGCCTGCGAGAACCCCGCCGACCGCGGCGAGTTCCGCGTCTACAACCAGTTCACCGAGCAGTTCTCCGTGAACGAGCTCGCTGCGAAGGTGCAGGCCGCGGGCCGGGCTATGGGCCTGGACGTGCAGATCGCCGAGACCGAGAACCCGCGGGTGGAGAAGTACGACCACTACTACAACGCCGTGCACACCCGTCTGCTGGACCTGGGTCTGCAGCCGCATCTGCTGACGCAGGAGCATCTCGCGGAGATCCTGAAGATCGCGATGGAGAACACCGAGCGGGTCCGCCGCGAGCTCGTGCTGCCCACCGTCACCTGGAAGTGACGATCGGCCGGTGAGGATCGCCATCGTCACCGAGACCTTCGTGCCCTCGGTGGACGGGGTCGTCACGCGGCTCCGTCATGCCGTGGAGCGCTTCGTCGACCTGGGGCACGAGGTCATGGTCATCGCCCCCGACCTCGGCGTGCACGAGCATCACGGCGCCCGGATCGTCGGGATCCGCCCGGTGACGCTGCCGTTCTACAAGCACCGTCGCTTCACCCTGCCGAACCCGACGGTCGACGGGATCATCCGCGGCTTCCACCCCGACGTCGTCCATGCCGCCCAGCCGCTGCTGCTCGCGAGCTCCGGCGCGTACGCGGCCCATCGCCAGGACATCCCGCTGGTCGCGAGCTATCACACCCACATCCCCCGCTACCTGGACCTGTACCGGGCGTGGCGGTGGGGGAAGCCCGCCGTGTGGTGGCAGATCCGCCGCAACCACGCGCTCGCCGATCTCAACCTCGCGACCTCCCGGTCGATGGCCGCGGAGCTCGCCGTCCACGGGGTCGAGAACCTGCGGGTGCTGCGCCGCGGGGTCGACACCCGGGCGCACCACCCGCGCTTCGCCTCGCCGCGGATGCGCGAGCGCCTCAGCGGCGGGCATCCCGAGAAGACCCTGCTCGTGTTCGTGGGACGGCTCGCGAAGGAGAAGGAGATCCAGACGCTGCGGCCGATGCTCGACCGCCGGCCCGATGTCGCGCTCGCGATCGTCGGCGACGGCCCGTACCGGCCCGAGCTCGAGCAGACCTTCGCCGGCACCGCGACGACCTTCCCCGGCTTCCTGGGCGGCACCGAGCTCGCCGCCGCCTTCGCCTCCGCCGACGGCTTCGTCTTCCCCTCCGTGACCGAGACCCTGGGTCTGGTGATCCTCGAGGGCATGGCCTCGGGCCTGCCGGTCGTCGCCGCCCGGTCGGGGCCCACGACGGAGCAGGTCACCGATGGGGTCGACGGGCTGCTCTACGAGGCGGGGGATGCCGCCTCCCTGGATCGGGCGCTCGACGCGCTCGCGGATCCCGCGCGCCGCGAGGGCATCCGTGCACGGGCCCGCGCCGAGGCGGAGCGCTTCTCCTGGGACAGCGCCTCCGATGACCTGCTGGACTGCTACGAGCTCGCGATCGCCGAGCATCGACGGAGGAAGGGCGAGGGCGCATGGTGAGCACTGCGCGGACCGAAGACCGGTCGTGGACGGAATCGGGCAGGACGGCCTCGGTGCCGACGCGGGAGATGGCGCCGCCGCGCGCCCGCATCCTCGAAGGGCCTCGCGTCCGGCTCGAGCCGCTGCGCCCCGATCACGCCGCGGGCCTCGCCGAGGCCGTCCGCGACGGAGAGCTGTGGACGACGCCGTTCACCACGCACATCCCGCGACCGGAGCAGGCGGAGGAGTCCGTCGCCGCGATGATCGCGAAGGCCGAGGCGGGCGAGGTCCTCGCCTGGGCCGTGGTCCTGTGCGGCGAGGGTGGGCCCGGGCAGGACCGCGTCGTGGGGCAGACGACCTTCCTGAACATCGCCCCCGCGGACCGCAGGGTCGAGATCGGCTCGACGTACATGGCCGCCTCGACCCACGGGCGCGGCGTCAACGCCCACGTCAAGCAGCTGCTGCTGACCGAGGCCTTCGAGGAGCTGGGCTGCCTGCGCGTCGAGCTGCGCACCCATCATCTGAACCACGTCTCGCGTCGCGCGATCGAGCGGCTGGGCGCCGTGCAGGAGGGGATGCTCCGCAACCATCGGATCATGCCGGACGGCACGCTGCGCCACACGGTCGTCTACGCGATCCTCGCCGAGGAATGGCCCGCCGTGCGGACCCTCCTCGCGCATCGCACGGGCCGCGGCGCCCCGCCCGTCCGGTGAGGCGGTCCACCGGATCCTCCCGCCCGAGGAGGTCGTGGCGCCGCAGGGCGACCTGAGCACGCCGTCCTCACGATGCCGCGTGGGCTCGAACTGCGGGACGCGGAGGTCCTCACCGCCTCCTGATCCGCCGGCTGCGGGGCATCGGCGCGACGGGATCCGGGCTCGCGACGCGGCTCAGCGTCGTGGACGCAGGCGTTCTCGCCAGCTGCGCCGGGGCGCGGCGGCATCGCGGGCGGCGGCATCGGCCTCGGCGCGTCGATGGGCCCGGCGCTCCTTCGCCGTGAGCGGGGCATCGGCCGCCGTCGTCGCATCGAGCTCCCCGATGCCTGCTCGATGACCCTCGCCCGCGGACGGTTCGTCGACCTCGATCCAGCGGTCCGTCCAGCCGATGTCCTCGACGCCACGGGGTGTGTACTCCGCGCGCCCGGGAACCTGCTCGGAGACCTCCTCGCGGTCGTACTCCGCGGGCGCCTCGACGTTCTCCGCCTTGTGCGGGACGTCGCAGGTCCAGAAGTACGGGCAGCCGGGGCAGCCCGCCGTGTCCTCGTCCGGGGTCGCCTCCCGCTGCATCTGCACGCCGTCCTGCAGCTGCAGCATGCGCAGGCGCGCCTCGAACGGGTTGATCTCCACCCCTCGAGGCTACCCGTCGGCGGGGGTGCGCGGCGGCGCGGGGGGTGCGGGTCTCCGGAATCGCCGCACGGCGCGGGCCCGGTCCTGCCATGATGGCCGCTGACGGGCTCCGGCGAGCAGCGCCGCAGGACAGGACGACAGGGGGCGGATGATGACGGACGAACCGGAGCATGTGACGGTGCGGTTCCTCCTGGATGAGGGCGCCCCGGTCGAATCCGAGGGCATGTGGGCTGTGCCCGTCGAGGGCGGCTACCTGATCGACAACATCCCGTTCTGGGCGCGGGGCATCGCGCAGGACGACGTCGTCGAGGCGGAGGTGGGGCCGGACGGGGGGCTCTGGGCGACCGGCGTCCTCGTCGACGGGGGCGCGGCGACCGTCCAGTGCCAGGCGACGGCGCGGCGCCGCGTCCGAGCGGAGCAGGATCTCCGATGGCTGATGACCCGCCTGGAGCGGCTGGGGATCGCCTACGAGGGGTCCGGCGAAGGGCACCAGGTGTCGATGCACGTCGTCGAATCCGATGACGTCGTCGCTCTGAGCTCCCTGCTCGAGGAGTTCGCGGACCGGGGCAAGGGGTGGGCAGAGCTCGCCAAGCAGCCGGGCTGGTGGCCCGAGGACGCGGAAGAGCGATGACCAGGAATGCGAGGACGGGCCCCCGGCCGCCGGTGCCCGGAGGCGTGGAGGCACCCCGGCGCTGCGGCGCCGGTTCGCCGAGGATGGGACGATGACGTCGATCCAGGAGGCGCTGCGCACCCTCGACCGGTGCTCTCTGACTCGCGACGTCCCCGCAGACGAGGAGGCCTGACCATGTCGATCCCGGAAGCACAGGCAGCGCTGCTCGCGCGGATCCGCGCGCTGCTGCCTCCCGACGCCGCGCTGCGCGAGGTCTCGATGTTCGGCGGCCGTGCCCTCATGCTCGAAGGGCGGATGCTGGTCTCCGCCGGGAAGGACGGATCGCTGCTGGTGCGGATCGACCCGTCGTGGCACGGCGAGCTGCTGGAGCATCCTGGCGCGGGACCCGCGATGATGGGCGCCGCCCGCCCGATGGGCGAGGGCTGGATCACGGTCGATGCCGCTGCGCTCGCCGAGGACGCGCCGCTCGCCGAGTGGATCGAGACCGCCCGGCGGTTCCACGAGGAGCAGAGGAGGAGCTGAGCAGCAGGGGATTGGGACACTCCGGCAGGATTCGAACCTGCGGCGCACGCCTTATGAGGGCGCTGCTCTACCGGGCTGAGCTACGGAGCGACGGCCGCCGGAGCGTGGCCGGCGGCGTGGCTCCATCCTGGAGCCCGGCGGCAGGGAGCGCCAGGACCCCGTCATGGACCGACGCAATCCGGAAGAGCCCGTCAGGGAAGGTCGTCGAGCGCGTCGAGAAGCCGCAGCGCCGCCTCGTGGCGCTGCCGACCGTACTCCCGGAGCGCGGAGTCGTGGACCTGCTCCTCCAGCAGCGCTGCCAGCGGATAGGCCGATGCCATGGTGAAGGCGCATCCGGCGGCGATGATCGAGCGCAGGGACGGCATCGACGGTGGGTGGTGCTCCTCCAGATAGGCCGATCGCAACCGCGCGAGCCCCTCCGGCCAGTCGCCGACCTCCAGCACGGTCCGAGGGTCGCAGCCGATCCGTGCGATCTCCCATTCGAGGTAGTGCGGGGCGGGCGGCTGGAAGTCGATCACCGCTGCGACCTCGTCCCCGCACATGAGCAGGTTGGGGGCGGCCAGATCCCCGTGCAGCACCTGGACGGTCATCGGGGGAAGGGACGCGAGGACCTCGACGATGCGGGGGAGCAGGGAGCGTCGCGTCGTCATCGCCTCGAGTGCCCAGGCCGCATCCGCGTCGCGCGCCGCACGACCGCGGTGCTCTTCGATCAGCCGGTCGTAGCGCCCGCGCGCACGCACCACATCGGCGACGCCGGAGGCGGGGCGCCGCTGCGGATCTGCTGCGGGATGCTCGGCGAGTCGCCGGTGGAGCATCCCCAGCGTGCGCCCGACGTGAACCCACCGCTCGCCGCGGATCCCGTCCTCCGCGGTGCGGGCATCGGCGACGAGATCCCACAGCGACAGCGAGACGCCATGCGAGGTGCCGATGACGTCGCCGGATCGCGAACGGTGCGCTGTCGGCACCGGGACCCCGCCCGCGGCGGCGAACTGCGACAGGGCGATCGCGGCCCGGTCCTCGTCCAGAGCGTTGTGGTCGCGGTACACCTTGGCGAAGAGTCGGCGGCCGTCGTCCGCATGAACAGCGAAGTTGTCCGTCTCCGTGCCCGCCGCGATCCGGGAGACGGTGCCGGAGACAGCGTGGAGATCGAGCAGGGCGGTCGTGACGATCGCCACGAGAACGTCGGGATCAGGATGCGCGGAGCCCATGGCGTCCATGACTACCAGATCCGGACCGGGCCCGGGCCGTGACCCGTCCGGCCCCACTGCCCGGGGCTGGCGGTCAGCCGCGCGTGGCGGCACACTCGCAGCCATGATCGGGATCCTCACACAGCTGCTGATGGGCGGGGCCGGGGCGGGCCTGGCGCTGGTGGTGCTCGTCGCGGTCATGGCTGCGGTGATCATCGTGCTCATCCGACAGCGGGGCGGGGGTTCCTGAGGAGTTCCCCAGGACGGGTGCCCGCGGATGTGGCAGCGCGCCGCGGCGCGGGGGCGGGTGACCGGGGATATGGCTGGCGGGAGAGTGTCTGGCTCATCGCCGGTCAGCGCGGAGGCGTGGTCTCGGGGCGGAGGAATCCGAGGGCGCTCAGCTCCGTCCCGTCCCGGCCCGGGTCCTCCCGTCCCGGCGTCCGGGGGTCCTCCCGTCCGGCCCGCGTCCCGCCCGGCTCAGCCGGCCGCGGCGGCGCGGGCCGCGGCCGGCAGGGCCTCCGCGATGCGGTCGATGACCTCCGGGGTGTGCGCCGTGGAGACGAACCAGGCCTCGAAGGCGGAGGGGGGCAGATAGATCCCGTCCTCCAGAAGCGCGTGGAAGAAGCGGCGGAACGCGTCGGTGTCCTGCGCCTTCGCATCGGCGTAGGTCCGGACCTCGTCCTCGCGGAAGAACACGGAGAACAGCGTCCCGGCCCTCTGGATGACGTGGGGGACGCCCGCGGTGGTGAGCGCATCGGCCACCAGCTGCTGCAGGGCGGTGCTCGCGGAGGTCAGCTGCGCGTACGCCGCATCGTCCAGGCCCGCGAAGGTCGCCAGACCCGCCGCGGTCGCGAGCGGGTTCCCGGACAGGGTGCCGGCCTGGTAGACGGGCCCGGCCGGGGCCAGCAGACCCATCAGGTCGGCACGGCCGCCGAAGGCGCCGACGGGCAGCCCGCCGCCGATCACCTTGCCGAAGGTCATGAGATCGGGGGCCCATCCCTTGCCGTCGATGCCGTAGTGGCCCTCCTCGCTCGCCCGGAACCCGGTGAGGACCTCATCGCTGATCAGCAGCGCGCCTGCGGCGTGCGCCGATTCGGCCAGGAAGCGGTTGAAGCCGACACCCTCCACGACGGGCGGCGGGACGACGCCCATGTTGGCGGGGGCGGCCTCCGTGATGATCGCGGCGATCTCGCCGCCCCGCTCGGCCAGGAGCGCCGTGAGCGCCTCCCGGTCGCCGTAGGGCAGCACGACCGTGTCGCGGGCGGTCGCGGCGGTCACGCCCGCGGAGCCCGGCATCGCGAAGGTGGCGACGCCGCTTCCGGCCTCGGCCAGCAGCGCGTCCACGTGCCCGTGGTAGCAGCCCGCGAACTTCACGACCACGTCGCGGCCCGTCGCGGCGCGGGCCACGCGCAGGGCGCTCATCGTCGCCTCGGTCCCGGAGTTGACCAGACGCAGCTGCTCGACGGGGCCGATGCGCCGCGCGACCTCCTCGGCGATGCCGACCTCCCCGGCCTGCGGGGCGCCGAAGGACAGCCCCCGGGTCGCGGCCTCCTGCACGGCGGCGACGACCTGCGGGTTCGCGTGGCCGAGGATCATCGGCCCCCACGAGCCGACGAGGTCGACGTATTCGCGGCCGTCCGCGTCGGTGAGCAGGGCGCCGCTCGCGGACGCGATGAACGGCGGGGTGCCGCCCACGCTGCCGAAGGCGCGCACGGGGGAGTTGACGCCCGAGGGGATGACGCGGCAGGCGCGGTCGAAGAGCTCCTGGGAGAGGGAGGCGGTGGTCACGGGAAGGCTCCTTGCGGACGGGCCGGATGCGGACCGGCTGGATGAGGTCGGGGCGTGGGGACGGGCGGGCGTGAGGTCAGAGGAACTCGCGCAGATGCGAGGGCAGCCCGTCGCGGTACCAGCTCGCGACCTCGCTGGCCCAGTAGGTCAGGACCGTGGTCGCGCCGGCACGACGGAAGGCGAGCAGGGATTCGAGGATCGCGCGGTCGCGGTCGATCCATCCGTTCGCCGCCGCCGCCTCGATCATCGCGTACTCGCCGGAGATCTGGTACGCGCCCACCGGGACGGGGGAAGCCGCGGCGACCTCGGCGAGGACGTCGAGGTAGGGCAGGCCGGGCTTGACCATGACGAGGTCCGCGCCCTCGGCGACATCGAGCTCGAGCTCCCGCAGCGCCTCCCGGGCGTTGCCGGGGTCCTGCTGGTACGTGCGGCGGTCGCCCTGCAGGGAGGAGCCGACGGCCTCGCGGAAGGGGCCGTAGAAGGCGGAGGCGTACTTGGCGGTGTACGCGTACAGCGCGACGTCCGTCCATCCGGCCTCGTCGAGGGCATGACGGATCGCGGCGATCTGCCCGTCCATCATCCCGGAGGGTCCCAGCAGGTGCGCGCCGGCCTCCGCCTGGGCGAGTGCCATGTCCCGGTAGCGCTCGAGGGTCGCGTCGTTGTCGACGTTCCCGGCCGCATCGAGCACGCCGCAGTGGCCGTGGTCGGTGAACTCGTCCAGGCACAGGTCCGCCATGATGAGCGTCGCGTCGCCGAGCTCGGCGCGCAGGCGGGCGATGCCGCGGTTCAGGATGCCGTCCGGATCCGTCGCCCCGGAGCCGACGGCATCCTTGTGCTCGGGCACCCCGAACAGCATGATCCCGCCGACGCCGCGCTCCGCGGCTTCGGCGGCGGCGGCGGCGAGGGAGTCCATCGAATGCTGGAGGACGCCGGGCATCGAGGAGATGGGCCGGGACTCGGCACCCTCGCGCACGAACATCGGCAGGACGAGATCTGCGGGGCGCAGGGTGTGCTCGCGCACGAGCGAGCGCATGGCGGCGCTGCCGCGCAGACGACGGGGGCGGATCACGGGGACGGGGCCGGTCATGGGGCGCTTCCTTCGAGTCGGTGTGCGGGGGTGATGTGAGCGGGGCGAGCCGGGGCGCCGGCTGGGTGGTTCGTGGAGCTCATGTCCTCGGGGCCGATGCGCCGGGCGGGGAGAGGACCGCGAGCACGGCATCGGCGAGAGCGGCGTCCGACGGGGCGGCGGCCTGGATGCGGACGGTCATCCCGGCCGCCCGAGCGGCCCTCGTCGTCGGCGCGCCGATGGTCACCACGGCCGTGGTCGGGGGGATCCCGAGCGCGGCCGCGAGTCGGGCGATCATCGGGCTGGTCAGCACGATCGCGGCGTAGGCGCCGTCGCGCAGGCGCCGCGCGAGGTCCGGGCCGGGCGGGACGGGGCAGGGCCGGTACGCCACGACCTCGCGCACCGCATAGCCCTTGCCCGCGAGGCCCTCGGGCACGGTGCGGGACGCGGCGGACGAGGCGGGGAAGAGCACCCGGTCGCCGGGCCGGGCCGGGGGCATGGCCTCGACGAGCGCGGCGCCGCTGCCACCGGCCACGAGGCGCGCAGCAAGGCCCGCGGCCTCGAGCTGCGCGGCGGTGCCCGTGCCGACCGCCACCACGGCCGTGGAAGCCGGCACGTGCAGCAGAGACCGCCCGTCCTCGGCCCGGACGGAGAGCAGAACGTCGACGGCGGTGCGGCTGGTGAGGACCAGATGCGTGAAGGAGCCCGCGGCGAGCTCCTCGAGATCCGCCCGCAGGCTCGAGCCCTCCTGCGGAACCAGGCGGGTGAAGGGCCGATGCTCGGCCGCGATCCCCCGGTCCCGGAGCTGCGCGAGCAGGGCATCCCCCCGGCCGGCCGGCCGGGTCACCAGGACCGGCCGGCCCGCCGGGGAACGACCCGGAGGGATGCTCACGGCTGCCGGGCCGCCTCGAGGATCGCGCCGGCCCCGCGGGAGAGCAGGGTCTGCGCCAGCTGGGCGCCCAGCCGGGCCGGGACGGAGGCGGGATCGGACAGCGCATCGGAGGCGAGATCCAGCGGAGCGCTCGCCTCGCCCTCGACCGCGTGTCCGCCGTCTGGACGGATCGCGAGGGCCCGCAGGCGCAGGCGCCCTGCGCGCACCTCTGCGAAGGCGGCGACCGGGGCGGAGCAGCCCGCCTCGAGGGAGCGCAGCAGGGCCCGTTCCGCGGTGACCGCCGCGCGGGTCGCGGGATCGTCGTACCGGGCGAGGCCCGGCGCGAACCACGCGGGTCCGGAGCCGGACGGTGCGGCACCGGCCACGTCCTCGCAGCGGGCCTCGATCGCGAGGGCACCCTGCGCGGGAGCGGGGAGCATCACCTCCACCGGGAGCAGCTCGGAGATCGCGTCCTCCTTGCCGAGGCGGCGCAGACCGGCGGCGGCGAGCACGACCGCATCCAGATCGGCCTGCGACCCCAGCGCTCGCGCGAGCCGCGTGTCGATGTTCCCGCGGATCGCGACGATCTGGAGATCAGGCCGGGCCCGCAGCAGCTGGGCCGCGCGCCGGGGAGACCCGGTGCCGACGCTCGCCCCCTCCGGCAGCTGCGCGAGGCCCAGCCCTCCGGCGGCGCACAGGGCATCGCGCGGGTCCTCCCGCGGGGGGATGCAGGCGAGCGAGAGCCCGTCCGCCGGGAGGGTCGGCAGGTCCTTGCAGGAGTGGACGACCACGTCGACCTCCCCGGCCAGCAGCGCCTCTCGGACGGCGGTGACGAACACGCCGGTCCCGCCGATCTGCGCGAGGGGGCTGGTGCGGTCGACATCCCCGCGGGTGCGCACGTGCACGAGCTCCACCTCGCGCCCGGTGCCCGCGACGATCTCGCCGCCCGCCTGCCCGGACTGGGCGAGCGCCAGGGCGGAGGCCCGGGTCCCCAGGCGTAGCGGCCGCAGCTCGGTCATGCCGGCTGCCCCGCCTCCTGCGGGAGGACGGCCCGAGACGACTCCGTCTTCTCCCGCATCATCGCCGCGATCTCCTCGAGGGTGTCGATGCTCCGGTCCGCGGGGACGGCGCGCGAGGCGCTGACCTGGCAGCAGTTCGGGCCGCACAGGTCCGAGGCGGCGCCCAGCTCGGTGACCGCCCGGCGCTCGCGCGCGGGATCCCGGTGCTCCTCGACGAGGTCGGCGAGCGCGGCCACGAAACGGGGATCGGTGCCGGAGGTCGCGACCCGGCGGAAGGCGAGCCCCTTCTCCTGCGCCGTCTCCTTCGCCTCCGTGTCCAGGTCCCAGATGACCTCGACGTGGTCGGTGACGAAGCCGATCGGGACGACGACGACCGCATCGGCCGCCTCCTCCTGCGCGAGCTCCTCGATCACGTCGTTGACGTCGGGCTCGAGCCACGGCACGTGCGGGGCGCCCGAGCGGGACTGGTACACGAGCTTCCAGTCCGGAAGCTCCGGGAGGTCGTCGTGCAGCTGGTCCATGACGTAGCGGCAGGCCGCGAGATGCTGGGCGACATACCAGCCGCCCTGTCCGTCCGCGCCCGCGCCGGCCGGGCCGGAGGCCGCCGCCATCTCGAGGGGGATCGAGTGGGTCGAGAACAGCACCGTCGTGGAGTCCGCGTCATGGCCCTCGCGGGCGAGGTCCTCGAGAGCGGCGCGGACCCCGTCGACCACCGGGTCCAGGAAGCCCGGATGGTTGAAGTAGGAGCGCGAGGTCGTGATCTCGACCTCGCCCAGCAGCCCTGCCTCGTCCAGGCGCTGCGCGAAGTCCTCCCGGTACTGGCGGCAGCCCGAGTAGGAGGAGTAGGCGCTCGTGACCAGGGCGAGCACATGGCGGTGTCCGTCGCGGTGCAGATCGGCGAGGGCATCGGCGGTGTACGGGGCCCAGTTCCGGTTGCCGAAGTAGACGGGCAGGTCGATGCCGCGGGAGGCGAGCTCCGCCTCCAGCTGCGTGATCAGGGCGCGGTTCTGCGCGGTGATCGGGGAGACGCCGCCGAGGGCCCGGTAGTGGCCGGCGACCTCCTCGAGGCGCTCGTCCGGCACGCCGCGGCCGCGGGTGACGTTGCGCAGGAACGGGATCACGTCGTCCTGCCCCTCGGGCCCCCCGAAGGAGGCGAACAGGATCGCGTCCAGCGGCGCGGTCGAAGCAGCGGTGGTGGTCATGGGGTCTTCTCCTCCGGAAGGGGCGAGGGGTCAGGCGAGCAGCGCGGCGACGTCCTCGAGGGACGCGAGCCGGCGGCCGGTGTGGAAGGGCAGCTCGTCCCGCACGTGCAGGCGGGCATCGGAATAGCGCAGGTGCCGCATCATGTCGACGAGGTCGTGGAGGTCGTCCGCCTCGAAGGAGAGCAGCCACTCGTAGTCGCCGAGGGCGAAGGCGGCGACGGTGTTCGCGTTCACCTGCGGGAAGTCGCGGCCCAGCATGCCGTGCTCGCGCAGCATCCGGTTGCGCTCGTCGTCGGCCAGAAGGTACCAGTCGTAGCTGCGCACGAACGGGTAGACGGTGATCCACTCCCGGCGGGCCATCGACGGCACCATGAAGGAGGGGATGTGGCTCTTGGCGAACTCCGCCTGGCGGTGCACGCCGACGCCCGCCCACTCGCGGTGCAGCCAGGTGCCGGGCAGGGAGCGCTCGAACTCGCGCAGGGCGGCCTGCAGCGCCTCGGGGCGGTCCGCCGCCAGCCACAGCATGAGATCGGCCTCGGCGCGGAAGGCGCTGACGTCGTAGAAGCCGAGGATCTCCACGTCCTCCGCCTCGATCAGCGCGACCGTGCCCGCGAGGGCCTCGGAGATCTGCGCCGGGGAGACCGTGCCGTCCTCCGTCAGCCCCGAGAGGCGACGGAAGACGGTGTAGGACGTGTAGCGGGTCAGCTCGCCGCCCGATCCCGGCCCCTCCGGGTCGTGCGTGCTCGGACCGGGGTGGTGAGGGCTGCTGGTCATGAGGGAGATCCTTCCGTCGGGGATTCGGTGAGAGGTCTGGGGAGCGAGCGGTCCGCGCGGACGATCGCGTCGATGCCCGTGCCGGCCCTCCAGGAGCCGACCAGCTCGAGGGCCGAGGCCGGGGATCCGGGCGGCGCCTGCGCGAGGAGGTCCGTGAGGTGGTCGAGGGCGGCGCGATGCCCGGGGCCGGGCTGCCGCATGGCGCGCTCCCAGTCGATCACGGCGGAGCCCAGCAGCTGTGTCCGCGACACGGGCACCCCCAGGATCGCGGAGGCGTCGGCGAGCGCGAGGTCGACGATGCTCTCCGGATCCGGCAGCTGTTCGCCCGGACGGCCGTAGGACAGGCGCATCACATGCGGGGAGGCCGCGCCCGGGTGGGCGGCGCGCGCCGCGGCGGCCACGTGCTCCCATTTCGCGCTCGCGTGGGTGAGGGCCTTCGCCCGCACCCCCGGCGTGCCGGGGGCGACGAGGGCGCCGGTGCCGCTGGGCAGGGCGTCCAGGGCCGGGGCGTCCACGGCGAGGGCGACCAGGCGCACCGCCGCGGCCGGGGCGGAGGGGATCGCCGCGGCGATCCCGGGCGCCGGGGTGCCCAGCAGCGTGACGCAGACGTCGGGCGGACAGGCGAGGACGATGCGGTCCGCGTCATGGTGCTCGCCGGCGACGGTCCGTGCGCTCCAGCGGCCTGCTGCGAATCGCAGCTCCGTGACCGGGGCGCCTGTGCGAAGCTCTCCGCCGGCCGCACGGATGCCGGCGACGAGCGCCTCCGGCAGGGCCGCCATGGTCGGCATCAGGGAGCGCACGTTCGCTCCCGCGCTGCGGGAGCCGGCGGCGCGCAGATGACGCACGGCCGCGGTGAGGGAGCCGTGGGCCGCGAGTCCCGCGGCCAGCGGCGGGGAGGCGGCGGCGAGCTCGAGCGTCCCCGGGTCCGCGGAGTGGACGCCGCCGACGACGGGGGCGAGCAGGCGCCGGGCGACCCGGGTGCCGCAGCGGCGGGCCACCAGCTCGCCGATGCTCACGCCCGGCCGCATGCCGAAGGAGGCCGGCAGGAACCGTTCGAGACCGGCGCGCAGGGCGCCCGGCCAGCCGAGCACCGCCCGGGAATCGGCCGCGAGCGGATGCGCCGGGATCCCGAGCAGCGCCGGGGTCGGCGCGCGGTGGGAGCCGGCCGCGGAGACCACGCGGCTGCCGAGGCCGGGGCGCGGGGAGACGACGGCATCGGCGAGGCCCAGCTGGGCGATCAGCTCGTCGGTCGCGCCGCCGCCGATCGCGTAGGCCTCGGCCCCGCTGCTCAGCGGGATCCCGGCGACGTCTCGGCGGGCGATCGCCCCGCCCGGGTCGGGACCGGCCTCGAGCAGCGTGACGCGCGCTCCTGCGGCGAGATGCCGACGGGCGGCGAGCAGGCCCGCGAGGCCGCCGCCGATCACGAGGACGTCCGGGACGTCCGCGCTCATCCGAGCCGAGGTCATCGCCGAGGCCTCACCGCTGCGCGTGGAGGAAGGCGACCAGGTCCGTGAGGACCTGCGGGTCCGCGTCCGGGGGGACGCCGTGACCCAGGTTCACGACATGCCCGCTCGCGCCCGCTCCCGCGGCGAGGACGGCGCGGGCCTCGGCGAAGCGGGCCTGTTCGGAGGTGAACAGCACGGCGGGGTCGATGTTGCCCTGCACCGGCGTGCCCTCGGGGAGCAGGGCGAGCGCCTCGTCGAGGCGGATCCGATGATCCACGCCCATGACATCGGCACCCGCCTCGAGCATGGGGCGCAGCAGGTGCGAGGCGCCGACGCCGAAGTGGATCCGCGGCACTGGCAGGTCCGCGACGTGCGCGAGCGCGGCCGCGGAGTGGCGCTGCACATGCGTGCGGTACATGTCGGCGCCGAGGGCGCCGGCCCACGAGTCGAAGAGCTGCACGGCCGATGCCCCCGCGAGCACCTGGGCGCGCAGGAACCGCCCCGAGAGCTCCGCGACCCAGGCGGCCAGGCGGTCCCACGTCTCCGGCTCGGAGCGCATGAGGGCGCGCGTGCGCAGATGGTCGCGGCTGGGTCCGCCCTCGACCATGTAGCTCGCCACGGTGAACGGTGCGCCCGCGAAGCCGATCAGCGGTGTGGTGCCGAGCTCGCCGACGGACAGCCGCACCGCCTGCCGGATCGGCTCGAGGGCCGCCTCGAACGCGTCGCCCACGGGCGGCAGGGCGGCGACGTCGGCGGAGGTGCGGACGGGGCGCGCGAAGACGGGGCCCACGCCGGGGCGGATCTCCACGTCGACCCCGGCCAGCAGCGCGGGCACGACGATGTCGGAGAAGAAGATCCCGGCGTCGACCGTGTGCCGTCTCACGGGCTGTGCCGTGATCTCCGCCACCAGATCGGGTCGCACGCATGCCTCGAGCATGGTGGTGCCCTCGCGGGCGGCCCGGTACTCCGGGAGCGAGCGGCCGGCCTGGCGCATGAACCAGACGCTCGGCGGGGCATCCGTCGCCTCCCCCCGCAGGCGCGCCAGGAGCGGGGAGCCGGCGACGCCGCCCGCGTCCGCGCCGCGGAGGAACGGGTGGTCGGAGGGGAGTTCCGAGGGGCTCGGCGACGAGACCGGGAACGACGACGGAGCGAAGGGCGCGGGATCTGACGACATGTCGTGAAAATGGCCTCTGACGTGCGGTTCTGTGTTCTGACGCACCCATTGTGCACACGGTTCCTGCGAGCTTCCGATCCCGCGGGCGGAGCGGCCTACACTCGGGATCATGCTCGTCGCCGTCCGCGCCACCCATGAACACCTCGACCTCGGAGTTCTCGATGCGCTGACCCGTGACGCCGCTCGCATCCCCCAGGTGATCCAGGAGGTCCTCGCGGAGCGCGGTGCGCAGGACGCCCTCGCCGCCCAGGCCGAGGGACGCCGCCCGGCCCCGCCGGCCCTGGAGGGCTGGGTCGTCCTCGGCACGTGCAACCGTCTCGAGGCCTATCTCGACGCGCACCGCTTCCATGACGGCGTGGACGTCGTCGTCGAGGCCGTCTCTCGCACCAGCGGCCTGGACCGCGACCTCGTCTCCCTCTGCTTCGAGACCGCGACCGAGGCCCCGGTCACCCGGCACCTCTTCGAGGTCACGTCCGGGCTGCGCTCCCTCGTGATCGGTGAGGCGGAGATCGGGGGCCAGGTCCGCGGCGACTTCGAGGCCGCCCGCGAGGCCGGCCACGTGACCACCATGCTCCACGACCTGTTCCAGCTGGCCTTCCGCTACGCGAAGCGGGTCGCGACCGAGGCCCCCGTCGGCGCGGCCGGCCGGTCCGGAGTGGCCGTGGCCCTGGACCGTGCGGCGGAGGAGCTCGAGGGTCTCGAGGGCAGGAGGGTCCTGGTGGTCGGCACGGGCGCGTACGCGCGCCTGGGGGTCGCGGAGCTCGCACGCCGCGGTGTCGTCGATGTGTCGGTCCACTCCGGGTCGGGCCGCGCCGTCGCCTTCGCCCGGCGTCACGGGGTCGACGTCGTCCCGCCGGGGACGCTCGCCGCAGCCCTGCGCGATGCGGACCTGGTGCTGGCCTGCTCGGGCCGGGGCACGAGCCTCTTCCCCGAGCAGCTCCTCGAGGCCGGACCGACCCTGATCCTCGATCTCGCCCTGCACTCCGACCTGCATCCGCTGCTGCGGCATCTGCAGGACGTGCGCGTCATGGGCCTCGCCGACCTCGCCTCGCAGCTCGAGGACACGGCCGAGCCCGCTCTGCTGACCGCGCAGGAGATCATCGCGGAGGGCACCGCGGAGTTCCGCTCCCGCCAGCAGGTCCGCCGGGTCGACCCCGCCATGGCGGCCATGCGCCGATCCGTGGGGGAGAGCGCCGACGCGGAGATCGCCCGGCTGCGCCGCGAGACCTCCGAGGACGTCGCCGACCAGGTCGAACGGTCCATCCGCCGGATCCTCGCGAAGGTCATGCACTCCCCGGCCGCGCGGGCGCGACGACTCGCCGAGGACGGTCACGCCGACGAGTACGTCGACGCCTTCCACACCATCTTCGGGATCGACATCTCCGCGCAGCGAGAGGGGACCGACGAGTCCGCCGGCGAGGCCGCCGCGCAGCTCGAGGAGGGCGCCGCCGCCGGCTGGATGCGGCTGGACCGCACCGTCCCGCCGCGTCTGCGCCCCGGAGCGGCCGGAGGGCTGCACGCCCTCATCGGCGCACCGGCGCTCGGCGCACAGGAGCTCGCCGGCCAGGGGATCCGCGGCCACGCCCTCGCCGGGCGAGGATCCGGCTGTCCCATCGACCACGGGGCCGCCACGGCCTCCTCCCGTCCCCGCACCGACCATCCCCTGGGAGCCCCCTCATGACCGATGCCGCCCAGACCGCCGCCGCCGAGCAGGACCGTCTGATCGGCGAGCTGCTGCGCGCGCTCGCGACCGACGACGCCCTGGACCCGCACGTGCTGGAGATCCGGGCGCAGCTGGCGGAGGCCACGGCCCGCACCGGCGCCCACGAGGACGCGGTCAAGCAGGCCGACGAGCTGCTCAAGGACGCCCAGCGCGAGCACGGGCCCGAGCATCCCAGCGCGCTGCGCGCCCGCGCCGCCGTCGACCTCGTCCTCGACCTCGCCGGCATCGAGCGGAGCTGATCGCTCAGCCGGTGCCGGACGGCCGATCGCCACCGCACCGGCCTGTGGGAGCGCTCGTCCCTCGCCCTCCCTCCGGCCGGAGCGGAGACGATGATCAGCCTGTGTGGGATGGCCGATCGCCACCGCACCGGCCTGCGGGAGCGCTCGTCCCTCGCCCTCCCTCCGGCCGGAGCGGAGACGATCAGCCTTGCAGGAACTGCGCGAGGGCGCGGCGCAGGTACAGCGGGTCGGCGACCGCGCACATCTCGCGGGCCGAGTGCATCGACAGCAGCGCGATGCCCAGGTCGATCGTGACCATTCCCAGGCGGGTCGCGGTGATGGGGCCGATGGTCGAGCCGGAGGGCATGGCGTTGTTCGCGACGAAGGACTGCAGCGGCACGGCTGCGGCCTCGCAGGCCTCGGTGAACACGGCGATGCCGGTCGCGTCGGTCGCATAGCGCTGGTTGGCGTTGATCTTCAGCACGGGACCCGCACCCAGTCGCGGCCGCGTCACGGGATCGTGGCGCTCGGGGTAGTTGGGATGGGCGGCGTGCCCGGCATCGGCGGAGACGACGATCGAGGAGGCGAGCATCCGCCGGCGGCTCGCGTCGTCCCCGCCGAGGGCGGTGTGCATGCGTACCAGGACGTCCTCCAGGAACGGACCCGCGGCACCCGAGCGGGACTCGGAGCCGACCTCCTCGTGATCGTTGGCGACCATGAGCGCGATCGGTGCATCGGCCCCGCGGCGCGGGGAGCCGGCCGCGTCGATGAGCGCGGCGACCTCCGCGTGCATGGAGGAGAGGTTGTCGAGCCGGGCCGAGGCCAGGAACTCCTCGTGCGCGCCGAACAGGGCGGGGGCCTGCGCATCGACGGTCACGACGTCGTAGCCGAGGATCTCGTCCCTGTGCACGGCGGCGCTGCCCGCGAGCAGCTCGAGCACGTCCACGGGGCCCAGACCGATCACCGGCTGCATGTGCCGCTGCGGGTCCAGGACCAGGCCGTCCTTGTTCACGCCGCGGTCCAGGTGCACCGCGAGCTGCGGCAGGCGCAGCACCGGTCCGGTCGCCACGAGCACCTCGCGGCCTCCGCGCAGCGCGAGGCGGCCGGCGAGCCGCAGCTCCCGGTCGAGCCAGGAGTTCAGCAGCGGTCCGCCGTACACCTCGACGCCGATCTGGGAGAAGCCCTCCGCGGCCAGCTGCGGATTCGGCTTGAGCTTGAGCGCGGGGGAGTCCGTGTGGGAGCCGACGATCCGCCACGGCGTGCGCGGGGTCGACGCCTGCGGCGCGGACCAGGCGACGATCGCGCCGTCGCGGATCACATAGCGGTCGCCGCGGACCTCGGCCCAGTCCTCGTCCTCGAGCAGACGCGTGAAGCCCGCCTCCTCGAGGCGGCGGGCGGCCTCCGCGCAGGCGTGGAAGGAGGACGGGGAGGCGGAGACAAAAGCGCCCAGGTCCAGGGCGGACTCGCGGGCGGCCGCCGAGGGCCGGGAGGGCGTGGAGGGGGTCTCGGTCAGCGGATCGGTCTCGCGCGGTGCCTCAGATGTCATCCCCGCATTGAACCATCTGTGCCCCGGCAGGGGGACATCCGCAACAGCCGCGCCTCCCCGACCTGGGCGATGACCTCCGCGGCCCCGCTCGTGGTGATCTCGTTGAGACCCACGTACGTGGCCTCCTTGCCGAACAGCTCGCGCGGACCGAAGTCCAGGGCGTAGCGCACGTCGAGCTCGGCGGCGGCGTCGCAGACCTCGGGGTCCTCCTGCGCCTCGTCCAGCGCCCGGTTCAGCAGATGCACCTCCGGCTCGGCCTGGAACCCCATGAAGCGGTTCAGGACCTGTCGGTCGGAGATCGCGTAGGCGAGCGCACCGCCGTTCCACGGGTTCACGGCGATGACCGCGTCCTCGGGGACGTGGTCCGGGATCAGCTCGAGCAGGGCCCGTTCATCGGCGGTGAGGAGCTCGCCGTCGGTCCAGTTCTCGGTGAGCTGGTGCTGGGCATGCGCCCCTGCGGGACCGAGGACCGTTCCCGCGGTGATCGCGAGGACCAGTCCCAGCGAGAGCGCGAGGGCCAGCGGCCCGGGGATGCCGGCAGCGGCGCCGGGCAGGGTCGAGGCCGGTTCGGCGGGGGTGGGGCGGAGGGCTCCGAGGCGGTCCCGGACGCTGCCCATGAGGCCGTCCAGGCCGGCGGCGAGCAGCGGGATGCCCACGACCACGGGGATCGCCGCGATCCGGAAGGTGTCGGAGTACCAGTTCCCCGTGAGCTCGTAGCGCAGATCGGCGTCCCACATCGCGGCGGAGGCCATGAACAGGGCCGAGGAGGCGGCGAAGGCCGGCAGCAGCCATCGGCCCTGTCCGCGCAGCAGGAGCCCCGCCGTCGCGGCGACCATGGCCGTGCCGACGGCGACACCCGGCAGGCCGCCGGTCCCCGCCAGGGAGATCGCTTCGAGGAAGGCGTGGGTGTGGTCCGTGTACGGTCCCCAGACGGAGGACTCCTGCGAGGGCCGGAAGCGCGGCCAGATCACGATCGAGGCTGCCAGGAGGATCGCGGCCGTCCCGGCCGCGCGCAGCAGCTGCCCGCGGGTGCTCACGAGGGCGCGGGCGAGCCGGCCGGCCTCCTCGCGGTCCGGGCGCGGACCGCGCACCCGTGCACGCCGCGCCCGCAGGAGGGTCGAGGCGTGGGCGAGCACCGCCCAGGCGGCGATCGGGACGGCGAGCACGAGCAGCGCGAAGATCCCCTGCGGATGCGCGAGTCCCAGGGCGAGGCCGGACAGCAGGAACAGCACCGGCATGGCCGCCAGGCCGATCCGCTCCTCGGCCCGCGGCACGAGGCCGACGAGGTGCGCCCCCAGCAGGATCAGCGGCGGCAGCAGCACGGTCGACAGGAAGTTGGGCCACACGATGCCCCAGGACATGAGCATGAGCGGGAAGGCGGGGGAGATCCCCGCGAGGGCGCCGGCGAGGAACAGCCCCAGGTTCCCGCTGCTCGTGCACAGCCGCACGAGGGCGAGGACTCCGAGGGGCCAGACGACGATCGCGAGCACGAGCATGAGCACATTGCAGGCCAGCACGATGTCCCCGCCGCTGAGCACGGTCACGAGGCTCGCGAGCTGATGCCATCCGGCCGGGTAGAAGGTGCCGGGAGCGCCGGGCAGGGCGGTCATGCTCCCCACGGTCCAGGCGGAGGCGGACTCGTGATCGAGGATCCAGCGGATCGCGTTGAGGTGGAAGACCGCGTCATAGGTCTGGCTGACCTGGTCGATGCCGCCCATCATGGTCAGCGCCCGCACGAGCATGATCACCCCGCCCAGCAGCAGCCCCGCGGTCATGGCGAGCGCCGTCGCCGAGCGGGCGATGCGGCCCGGGAGATCGCGGATGCGGCCGATCACCTCGCGGCGCCGCAGCGCCAGCAGCGGCGCGCCGAGGATCAGCCCCAGCAGCAGCGGCACGAGCGGGCTCCAGGGGATGCCGAGCAGGTCCGCTCCCTCCGCGGCGATCGAGACCACCGCGACGGAGAGCGGCGCGAGCAGGGCGGCCCGGGCGAGCGGGTGCAGGCGCAGGCCCAGTGCGAGGGGGAGGCCGGGGAGCGCCAGCACCGCCAAGGAGGCCAGCACGGCGGCAGCCGAGGCGAGGACCAGGGACACGGGCGCTCCTTCACAGGACGGGTTCGCCGATGGGCGCGCGGATCCGCGCGGTCGCGTGCCATCGTACGTTCCGCGAGCTGGCAGGGTGGGGAAGGCCCGCGGCGGCGACCCGCGGACGGATCGCCGGTGGGGTCCTCCGGGGGTGATCCGGGGGTGATCCGACGCGGGTTCGAGGTACTGGCGGGTAACCCGTGAGGGCTCGTGGATGATGCTCTCAATCTCCGCTCCGGAGGGGTGGACTGCGGCGCGCGTGCCGCGCGTGGGTGAAGGGGCCTGCGGTGGGGATTTCTTCCTGGGGTCGATGGACTCGTCTGTACGGGGTGTCGGTGGCGTGGCTGTGCCTGCTGGCGCTGCTGCTGGTGGACGGGGTGGTGCCGCGGGCTTTTGCGGAGGATCCGCCGGTGGACGATCCGGCTCCGGAGGTCTCGGCCCCGGTCGCGCCCTCGAGCACGGACTTCCCCTCGGCGTTGATCCAGGCCCGCGCGAACGGGAAGCGCGTCGAGGTCACGGGCGAGCGTTCGGAGTCCTCGACGACGTGGGTGAACCCGGACGGGTCGGTGACCACGGAGCAGTTCGCGGCTCCGGTCCGATTCCAGGATCCGGGCGGGGACTGGCAGCGGATCGACACGACGCTGGAGGAGCAGCAGGACGGGAGCGTGGCTCCGGTCGCGGTTCCGGACGGCATCGAGCTGGCCGGTTCAGTCGCGGGGACGGAGGCCGAGCCCGCGGAGGTCGCGTCCCTGGATGCCGGCGATGACACGGCGTGGAATGTGGCCCTGGCGTGGGGCGGGGATCTTCCTGCGCCGGTGCTGGAGGGGTCGACGGCGACGTACGCGGGGGCGTGGCCGGGGATCGATCTGACCGTGACGGCGTCGCGGGACGGGTTCGAGCAGTCCTTCGTGATCACCGACCGGGAGGCGCTCGCGGGCTATGTCGAGTCGCAGGACGCGGCTGCCGGGACGGAGGTGTTCTGGGAGATCCCGCTGCTGCTGACCGGAGTCACGGCCCGGGAGGTGAAGGGCGAGCGGATCGAGTTCGTCGACCCGTCGGGTGAGGTGGTCTCCATGTTCGAGGCGCCGATGGCCTGGGACGCGGAGGTCGATCAGGCGTCGCTCGAGCATGTGAACCATGTGCCGGTCACGGCGGGGATCTCCTCGCAGGAGGGTGGGGTCGCGGTGCTGCGCCTGGGTGTGGACCGGGCCTGGCTGACGGACCAGTCGCGGGTGTTCCCGGTGACGGTGGACCCGGTGTATGCGACGGTGACCACGCGTCCCACCTTCGACGCGTACGTGCAGTCGAACATCTCCACGGACCGGTCCAGCGAGCTGGAGCTCAAGGCGGGGACGTACGACGGCACGAACGTCGCCCGCTCCTACCTGGTGTTCGCGCAGTCGCCGTTCAAGAACCTGAAGATCCTCTCGGCCTCGCTCAATGTCTACGAGACCTGGTCGTACTCCTGCACCGCCTCCGGTCTGGAGGCCTGGTCGGTCGGCTCGCCGGTCACCTCGAGCGTGCGCTGGTCCAACAAGCCGGCGCTGGTCGCGAAGCAGGGCAGCGTCACCACCGCGAAGGGCTTCAACTCGACCTGCGCCGCGGGCTGGGTGAACATCCCGATCACCGGGCTGGCGCAGTCGTGGTCCACGAGCACCGCGTCCTCGGTGACGCTCGCGCTGCGGGCGACGTCGGAGACCTCGACGACGGGATGGAAGCGATTCGCCTCGGCCGAGTCGACGAATCCGCCGTCGATCACGTTCACCTACGACCGCAAGCCCAACCAGGCCTCGATGCCGACGGTCTCGAGCACCGGCACGTACAACAACGTCTCCTACGCCTGGCAGCCGCGGCCGGTCGTCTCGACCACGGTCACGGACCCGGACGGCAATCTGGTGCGCGCGAACATCGAGGTGCATTCCTCGACGACCGCATCGGCGTCGACGCTGGTGACGGAGTGCGATACCCCGCTGGGCGCATCCGGGGCGACGATCTCGTGCACCCTGCCGGCGAACCTGCCGAACAACGCCACGCTGTACGTGCGGGCCGCGGTCGCCGATGAGCTGGGGGTGTGGAACGGGACCTGGTCGCCGTGGAAGACGGTCAAGACCGCGCAGACCAAGCCGTCCGCCCCGCAGATCACCTGCAACGTGGCCAGCGGATCGTGGGCCACGACGCAGCCGGCCTCGACGCTGGCCTGCTCGGTGGTCATCACCCAGCCCTATTCGACCTCGTCCCCGATCACGGTGCGGCACATGATCGACGGCGCGACCACGGAGACGCTGATCCCCATCGCCCAGGGACCGCGGACCGTGGCGCTGCCCCCGATCCCGTTCACGCAGGGCGCGCATCGGATCCGCGTGCGTGTGTCCTCGCCGTCGACGATGGCGTCGGACCCCGTCACCTTCCAGACCGGCTGGGGCGGGCCCTCGGTCATCAACCCCGCCCCGAAGTCCGCGTCCAACGGGAAGTTCGCCGTCGACGCGGCCGCCCCGCCCCTGACCTCCACCACGCAGACGGTCACCGCACTGCAGCAATGGCGTCTGGCGGGGACCGCGGATGCGTGGACGAGTGTCGGCACGGCGCAGGCGCTGACCGGAGCCGTCGGCACGCCGCTCGTATACAGGACGACGTTCGATGCCGGTGTGGAGCTCGCGGCCGCGGGCAACACCTCCCGGGCCCCAGTGCGCCTGGAGTACCGGATCTGCTTCACCTACTCCGGGATCACGAACCCGCTGTGCACCGACGCGACGCGGCCCACGACCCTGGTGAAGGTCCCCCACGCCTTCGGCGGCGGATACCCCACCGCCGATGTCGAGGCGGGGCAGGTCGCCCTGTACACGGGCGAGTTCCAGACCTCCTCGACCGACGTGTCGGTGCCCGGGTACGGCTCGGACATCTCGATCTCGCGCACCCACCTGTCCTACACCGGCACCGGTCCGGTCACGGCGTGGCCGAACGATCCGGTCACCGGCGTGTTCGGCCCGGGCTTCACCGCGAACCTCGAGGGCGATGACGCGGCGGGGCTGGCGGGTCTGCAGGTCATGGACTCCCGGATGGATGACGGCACCATCTCCCTGCTGGACGAGGAGGGCGAGCCGCTCGTCTTCGTGAACCCCACCGGCGACGTGGGCACCCCGGTCCCGGTGGTCCTGCTGCCGGGCACGGAGGACACGGAGCTGGCCGGGATCACGGCGACGCTGACCGGTACTGCGGCGGCCCCGAAGCTCGAGGTCCTCGAGGACGACGGCACCAAGACGACGTTCACGCCTGTGGCGGGCGGGGCGAACAAGAACCTGACCTGGCGTCCGGCATCGATCGCGGAGCCCGGCCAGGCGGGGAGCACGACCTTCGGGCACGACCCGACCACGGGCGCGGTGACCCGGGTCGTTGCCCCGCTGCCCGATGGCATCGCGGGCACGGCCTGCCCCACCGCGGGGACCCTGCAGCCGGGCTGCCGGGCGATCGACCTGACCTACATCACCGTCACCGACCCCAGCGGCGCACAGGCACAGCGGCTCTCGCAGGTCTCCGCGGTCCTGTTCGATCCGGCCACCGCGACCATGAAGTCGACCCCGGTGACGACGTACCAGTACGACTCCTCGACCCGGCTGTCGAAGGTGACCGACGTCCGTTCGGGCCTCGCGACCGCCTACACCTGGGACGGGACCACCACCCGGATCAAGACCATCACGCCCTCGGGTCTGGCGCCGTTCACGATCGCGTACGCCGCGAACCCGGACACCTCGATCCCGACGCAGGTCGTGAAGAACGTGACCCGGGCGGCGCAGACCAGCGACGGTGCCCCGGTGCAGATCGCCTCGATCGTCTACCACGTCCCCGTCACGGGCACGGGCCTGCCGGACCTGTCCGATGCCGGCATCGCCGCCTGGGTCAAGGACGAGCCCGGCAGTCCGGAGCACGCGGCGCAGAAGCCGGTGAACGGGTATGCCGTGTTCAGCTCCGACCACCCGGTCACGGGGCTGACCGGCAGCACCGTCCCGGCGACGGACCTGCAGTACGCGAGCCTCCAGTACGTGAACGCGGACGCGTACACGATCAACACCGCGTCCTACGGCGCGGGGGACTGGCAGGTGACCGCGACCCGCTATGACGAGCAGGGCAACGTGGTCCGGGAGCTGGATGAGCAGGCGATCCGGATCGCCCGCTCGGACTCTGCGCTCTCGGCGACAGCGGTCGATGCCCTGTCCACGCAGACGGTCTACAACACGGAGCGGAAGGCCGCGGACGGCACGGTCATCCTGCCCGCCGGCTCGGTCGTCACCGACACGTACGGCCCGGCGCGGGACGTGATGCTCGCCGACGGCGTGACCATGACCCGTGCCCGCCCCCACACGAAGACCGTCTACGACGGGGGTGCCCCGAATGCCGGGGTGAACGCGACGACGGGTCAGGCGTATGCGCTGGCGACCACGGTCACCGTGGATGCGGTCGAGCCGGGGTCCGCCGGGGATTCCCCGGCGGTGATCGAGACCATCGGGTCCACCAAGAACGGCTACGCCCCGATTGACGGGAAGCCGGTCACGGATCCGACCTCGGGCTGGGTCCTCGGGGTGCCGACCACGGTCACGAACCCTGCCGGGCAGGTGACCAAGCAGCGGTTCGATGCTCGCGGGAAGGTCCTCGAGCAGCGCCAGCCCGCCTCCAGCGGTACGGACGCCGGGACGACCAGGACGATCTACTACACCGCCGCAGCGAATGCGGATGACGCCTCCTGCGGCGCGTCGAACCAGGCGAAGGCCTGGGCGGGAGAGGTCTGCCGCATCTTCCCGGCTGCGGCCCCGTCTTCCGGCCCCACGATGCCGGGGACGAAGATCACCGGGTATGACTACTGGCTCGCGCCGACGATGACGGTGGAGACCTCCGGGGCCGCGACCCGCACCAGCGAGGTGAAGTACGACGTTGCCGGGCGCGCGATCTGGACCAGGACCTCGACCAGCGGGCTCGCCGGCTCGGTGGCGACGGATCCGATCTTCACGCAGTACAACCAGACGACTGGCCTGGTGACCGCGGTCGGGGTGTCGAACTCGATGGGCACCGGCATCGGATCGGTCTCGGAGTCCTACACGTACGACACGTGGGGCAAGCAGCTCACGCTCACCAACCAGCTGGGTGAGACGACCACTACGACCTACGACGCCAAGGCCCGCGTCACGCAGATCGTCGATGCGAAGGGCACGACCGCTTTCACCTACGACGGCACGGACGCGAACGGGAACGCGGAACGGCGGGGTCTGATCACGAAGCAGACCGTGACCCGCAGCGGGACGCAGCTGCTCACCTATGAGGCGGCGTACGACGCGGCCGGGAACATGGTCACCGAGAAGCTGCCCGCGGGGATCATCGCGACCCGTCAGATCGATGAGGCCGGCGAGGAGACCGGGCTCGTCTACTCCGGGAAGCTCACCGATCCCGACACGGGCACGGTGACGACGGGTCCGTGGATCGCCTGGTCCCAGGCCAACGACATCACCGGACGGGTCCGCACGGACCAGACCACGTTCGCCTCCGCGATCGCGACCGATGCAGGCCTCGACGTGGAGACCGAGGTGACCGAGCCGACGGGCGGGAATCCGCTGTTCTTCGATCACCGGTACACCTACGACGCGGCAGGCAACCTGTCGAGGGTCGAGGACCTCACCGGGAAGGCCGTCCCCGGCAACGACGTGTCCCCGTACACGGTGCGGGACTACACCTTCACCACCAACGGCGCCCGGAAGACGTTGAAGGAGACCGTCCGCGCGGACGGCACCACGACCGGCGCCGCGACCACGGGCATCGACCAGACCCTCACCTACGACACGGCGGACCGTCTGACGGGCGGGTATGTGTACGACCTGTTCGGTCGCCAGACCACCCTGCCTGCCGCCCACGCCCCGAACAACAGTGCCGGGAACGTGACGCTGGGCTACTTCGACAACGACCTGCCGCAGAAGATCGCCCAGGGCGGGACCTCGACGACGTTCACCCTGGACGTGAATCAGCGGCGCTTGGTGCAGTCCAGCACCAGCAGCGCCGGGACGACGACTACGACTCGTCACTACGCCGATGGCAGCGACAATCCCGCCTGGATCGACACGCAGCGCCCTGATGGCGCGGTGGAGACGCTGCGATACACGTCCTCGATCAGCGGTGACCTCGGTGCCTCCATCGGTACCGATGGCGGGACCTCGCTGATGCTCGGCAACATCCACGGCGACATCGTCACCACGATCCCGATCCCCGCCACCCAGGCAGCCACCACGCCCGCCACCGGGATCACAGGCTGGTCCTCCTACACCGAGTACGGCACCCCCATCGACCCAGCGCAGACCGCCGCCGTCGGCACCACCGCCGGCTACGGATGGCTCGGCGCGAAGGAGAGGTCGACCACCCCCGAGACCGCAGGCCTCACGCTCATGGGCGTCAGATACTATTCTGGATCCACAGGATCGTTTACGAGCATCGACCCGATACTCGGAGCAAACTCCACCGCATACATCTACCCGTCGGATCCCGAGAACATTTTCGATACTGATGGAAGGGGGCCCTACGGTAGCTGTTTCATGCGCTCCAAGTCTCACGTACTTGCAAAGTATTGGTCTAAGTTTGACGGGACCGTTAAAATGGAATGTGGGACGTCCACATATGGAATGAGGCACATTATACAAAGGCATCGGAGTGACTGGCTGCGAACCATCGGCGGCCGGGGAGACTGGAAAAAGTTCATGGATTGGGGCATCCGACAGGCACTCTCCAATCCCGCAATTGCCGTGTCGCAGACGGGGGGAAAGAGGTGCTACTCAGCCCCCTTAGTGATGTACCGGTACGTCAACGGCAAGCCGGTATACTGGAAGACCAGGTGGGCTAATGTCGTCGTCAGCAAATATTACGCAACGATCATCACCGCGTTCCCCTCCCGGACGGCATACTGCAAGTGATGAAACGAGGAAAGATTCGGCTGGAGTGGGACTATGTCCTGATCTTCGAATGGAGTGAGGACACCATCGACCCCTACCCCAATAATGTGACACAAGTGCTCCCGCTAGGGCTGGTGGAGCGCATCAAGAGATGGGGAAAGCAAATGGATTCCGTTTTCGGGAATCTCTATCTTTCTACCGCCCCCGCCGTAAACCAATCTGTGAGAGATTCTCTGGAATCTGATTTTCTTGCCATTTGCGCGGAGATCGAAGATCTTGGATTTATCGTAGAACCAAAAGGTCGTTGGCCGTTCGATGTCCCGTGAGGCATGCTATGAAGGGGCCTCCACTCTCGAGAAAAACTGAAAAACTAGGCAATGATGGTTCTGGATCACGGAAGGGTCGCCCGATGGATGGAGCTATCCGCACCGCCGGACCGACTCCGTCAAGGTATCGAGAACGTACTCGAACGACGGACAGTTCAAAGCAAGGGGCATCTGGTTATCCGCCGCTATCCACACAAGGGGTCGAATTTTGAATTTCGGAGAGGAACGGAAAGCTGCGCCTCAAGGTGATGGACGACGTCAAGGCCGGCAGTGCCGTCAGGTTCGCAACGCTCAATCGGAACTACCGCCTGGTCTACATAGGCACGGCATCCGTCACATGGTGGCAATTCGCGCAGAATCTCAAAAGACTTTGAGTCGACACGCGGCCACCGGAGGGTCGATCTCATGAGCCACATCTCGCGAAGAGCGATCATGGCAGGACTCCCAGCGGCAACAATTGCAGCAGCGGGCCTGACCGGATGCGCCCGAGACGACTCCCGCGACGTGTCGAGGACCCAGGGTCTTTCGTGGCCCCTCCAGGTATGCGGCCTGCGGGTAGATGAAGGCGTCCTCTCGGTCGCGATCCCACAATGCGACGGGCCAGTATGGTACGCCGGCGTCCGGTACCAGTACGCCCCGACCGCGACTTGGTGGGGAATGGGTGAAAAGTCACCCAAGTATTCAGCGGTACCGGTCGAAGCATCTAGCTTTCTGAACTCTGAAGGCAGCTACGACTCTGAACTTAACCTGTATGTCGAAGTCGGGTCACAGTCGGTCGGCCGAGTTATTCAGTGGGTGGGAGTCTCAGAAGCTCACTGGCCCGTCAGACAGGATGAGTACATCAATCCTGCGGGCGAGATCTTCGCCCTCAGTCAAATAAGGGAGGGTGATGCCACGTGCGGGGCAGTCGACGGCTCGCTATTCGGTATCTAGCGCTCGGCACCACCACATCGTTGATAACTGCAGGATGCGCCCCATCTCTGACCCCTTGGATAGCGACACCGGACGAAGAAGGCGACGAAGAGCAGGAAACCCCAATCGGGTACTACTACAACGGGAGTCATCTCCGATTTGTCATCCCACGCTGCTTGGGTTCGGTACGAGAAATCGCTTTCATGCATCCACTTGAGATGGGACCTGACGCGGAGAGTTTCACACTAGCAAACCCAGTCGAGCTATTCGTTGGGGATATCCCTACGGATCCTTATCAATATCGAATCGCCCTCGGCAATTCTCGCATAGTAGACGATGCCACCCAGGTCTTGCTTTCTACGGTGAAGTCCGTGTATGCGGTCATCAAAATTGAGGAGCTGAAGACCCGGCGTCGACCTCGTCGCGGGTACGCTATCGATTACTATTCCCATCCTGTATCCGCATCCGACATTCTCGATAATGAAGACTTTTGCACTTCAACCTCTTCCTTGGATCCATAAAAGGCGACGAGAATTACGCGGTGGGCTCGGGCCTGGTTTAGGGACCATGAAATCGATATGCATGATATGGACATGAACTGATGGGCGAATGTGTATACAACGTTTCGATCAGCCTTCAGGGGTATGCACACATCACCCCTGAGCGCCTTGCGGCAATCGCCGCCGTTTTCGACAAGCATGACTACCTTAGGCCGAATGCCGTCAGGGAGGATGGGATAGAAATCCCAATCACTACGACGCTGCAGTCGGTCATCGCCGGTACCCCACTGCCGATTTCTTGGATCATGTCTGAGGAACGTAAAGAAGGTCGGCTATACTGGAATTTCGAGCTTCCAGCGGAAGAATGGGAGGTGTCCGGCAACCCAGGTCGTGCTAGCATGATCCGCTCGCGTTCGATTCTTTCCTTGAACTTTCCTGCACCTCCCGTCGATTCTGATCGCTCCTGGAACGAGATCGCTTGGCTACTCGCGGATCTTGGTGAATCCAGTGGTGCTGCATATGGGTTTTCCTGCCTGGATTCCGAATACGAAGATCTCGACCGATGGTACCCGCTCACCCAAAGTCGCCCGAGTGTGGACTTCGGCCTCGGAACAGTATTCTGGGTCCAATATTTCGGTGCTGCTATGGCACGAAAGTATCCAGAACTTCGGAGCCTGAAGGGAAGCTTCGCACTTCCATCAGGAGCCGTGCTATATCGAGCCGCGGTTCGCCCTTCTGATCCGGATGGGGTCAACGAAGGGCCGCTCGAGGCTCCATGGAAGGCCGAGCTGGTGCGCGTTCTCAATCCTGACGCGTTTGCGATCGGCTTCAAACCGAATCCACGAATGCCTACAATGGAAGAATTTTCACTCGCTGACTCTCGAGGCAGTGAACCTCTCGAGGAACTTGTCAGCCTGGTGACGCACACTAGCGCCCAGGCGATGGCCGAAAAGGAAGCCGCCTACGTCAATGCACACGCCCATCGAGAATCGCTCGAGAGGCGTCGGCGGAACGTCCCGAAGATTCAGGAATTCGAAGAGTGGTCCGCGAATATGGATTCGATGTTCTTTGATGTATTTTGCAATTCCCTGCGGGATGCCGTGAAGCCGAAGGTTTCAAAAAGCTACATGGAATCCTTCATCTCCGAGGCTCAGACTGCACCGCCAGGCGCATCGTATGCCACCTGCATGGACTCGCAGGAGGGCCCATTCATGCTGAGGTGGACCGCCGAAGACGAAACTGAGATGATTGTCGAGATCTACGGGTCGCCCGAGCTTGCGTCGTTAGCCGGCGGATTGAGCTACTAGTTGCCTCCCGAAGGCAATGGTCGTTTACCTATGCCGGCCCAGAAAGCCCGGAGTGCAACCTCCGCGCAACGCAGCCGGGGAGATCAGCCGGAAGCGGCTGGTGGACGAGCTTGCCCGTTGGCCGTACGCGACGATGCCGGAGAGCGACCCCTGGGACGACATCGTGCTGAGCCCCGGCTCGGGATCGTGGCACGAGGTCGAGGATGCGCTCGGTGTGGGGCTGATCGATGCGGAGGCGTACGACGAGGCCTTGAACAGGCGGTAACGTCAGCTCGCGTGAGCGACTCCATCGATTGGCTCCGAGTGGGGAAAACCGAAATGGGTGTATGGGAATATCGCCAAGAGCAATCTATATATCCCGAACGGATAGAAACTGTCAATAATCGTCGGATGCGACACGGGAAGGTCATCAAGTAGTGGTGAACAAACCTGAGAATCGGGAATCCATGAACACCATGTGGCGACTGATCGCGGCTGGAGGTGCTGTCGGGCTGGCGGTCACGGCTGTCCTTGACATGCTCCTAACGCTTCATGTACGTGCACGCCCGAGTGTGATCGACGGAGCGGGGCTACTGCTCCTGGTCGCGAACGCATTACTCCTCTGCGGAGGGCTCGCGGCGGCGATCTATCTCGCCGTGCGGCGCACGCGTCGTGGAATGCGGGGTGTGCTCCCAATCCTGCTCATGATCACCGGGATGCAAGCCTCGGGGGCTGGGAAACAGCTCGTAAAGGCAATTGACGTCGAGGGTATCGTCAATCTCCCAAATTCTGGATATATTATCCCATCGAGCCTCATTCCGGCTATTCCAAGCTTTGTCGGACCTGTCTTGCTAGTGTTGATTTATCTGCTGTTTGGGGTCATTTTTGCGGTTGGCGTTCGAATGTCCCGACATGGTGTCACGGGGGATCGCGCGCCTGCTTGATATTTCGAGAATGCCTGCCGGGCGGGGGCTCCTCGATCTCGGGCCCCCGCGACACCATTCACCGGAAGTCCCGGCCTCCGCCGGTCGTGACCACTTCGATCGCCGTCACGCCGTCCCCGTGCAGGTTCGCGGCGCCGCTGGCGTTCTCGAGGATGCCGCGCAGCACCACGGCCCGCGCACTTGCCAGCAGCTGGCCGACTTGACCGCGTCCGCACCGACCCGTGGAAGAGCCATCACGGCGTCGCCTGCGCAAGCTGTGCGGGGAAACGTCTCGAAAGCAGGCGCTCCGGGCGGTTCTCGTCCATCATGGTGCGGGTCTGAAAGGCGGGTGCATGGGTACGGACATGAGCACGGCAGAGCGGGACGCGGCGGCAGCGCAGCAAGTGGGGGAGGAGCAGCGGGCCCTCGATGCGATGCACGCGCGGGTCGAGGCCGAGAGAGCGGAGCGGATCGCTGCGCGGGCGACTGTCCTCGCGCGGACCCCGGAGGACGCATCGGAGTCGGTGACCCGCGAGGCGGAGGCGCACCGGTTCCAGGAACGGATCAGGCAGCTCGAAGCCGCCGTCCACGCCCTGTGCTTCGGACGCATCGACCCCAGCGGCGGCGGGCGCGGCCTGCACATCGGCCGGATCGGGTTGCGGGACGCCCACGGCGAGACGCTGCTGGTCGACTGGCGGGCCGAGGCCGCCCGGCCCTTCTACGCCGCGACCCCCGCCGAACCGCTGGGCCTGCGGCGGCGCCGCCACCTGCGCCTGCAGGGCCGCACGATCGAGGACGTGAGCGACGAGATCCTCGACGGGAGCGCGCCGCTCCCGGGCGACCTCGTCGGCGACGGTCCGCTCGCCGAGGCGCTCAGCGGCGCCCGCACCGGGCGGATGCGCGAAGCCGCCTCCACGCTGCAGGCGGAGCAGGACCGGATCGTCCGCTCCCCGCACCGCGGCATCACCGTCGTCGACGGTGGGCCCGGCACGGGAAAGACCATCGTCGCCCTCCACCGCGCTGCCTACGTGCTCTACGCCTGGCCTGCGATCGCCGGCCGCGGTGTCCTCGTCCATGGCCCGAACCGGCGCTTCCTGCGCTACATCTCCGACGTGCTGCCCTCCCTGGGGGAGAACGACGTGCAGCTCGCGACCCTCGAGGACCTCGTCGGCGAGCAGGCCACGCGGAGCGAACCGCACCGGATCGCCCGGCTCAAGGGGCGTGCCGAGTTCGCGGACCTCCTCGCCGCCGCGGTCCGCGCCCACCAGGTGCGGGCGGAGCCGATCACCCTGCGCACCGCGCACGGCACGGCCACCCTGCCCGCGACGGTCGTCGAGGCGGCCCGGAGGACCGCGCTTCAGGACGACCGCGGCCATGAACCGGCCAGGGCCGTGCTCCTCGAGACTCTCGTCGATGACCTGGTGCACGAGCTCGAAGAGGCGGCCGCCCAGGAGGAGGCCGAGTTCGAGCACGAGCTCGCCACCCAGCTGGGGCTGGACCTGGATCGCGCCGTCGCCGGCGACCTGGGCCGGCTGGGACCCACGACCGCCGCGTCGCCGGCCGAGGACATCGACTGGGACCTCATCCAGGCGGACCTGCTCGAGGACCCCGGGCTCGCACAGCAGGTCACGGCGCTGTGGCCGGTCCTGCGGGCCGCAGACCTCCTGCGCGACGTCCTCGCGGACCTGCCCGCTCTGCGCGCAGCGTTCCCGGATGCGCCGGCCGCGGACCTCGAGAGCATCGCCGCCAGCGCCCATGATCGAGGATGGACCATTGCTGACCTGTCCCTTCTGGACGAAGCCCGCGCCCTCGTCGACGGCCCGCCCCCGCACGTGTTCGGGCACGTCGTGGTCGATGAGGCCCAGCAGCTCTCGCCGATGCATTGGCGCGCGATCATGCGCCGCTGCCCCGAGCGCTCCATGACCATCGTCGGCGACCTCGCTCAGGCCGGGCCCACGACCAGCGTGCGCAGCTGGGTCGATGCGCTCGCCCCGTTCGTGGAGGACCGCTTCGAGCATCGGACCCTCACCATCAACTACCGCACGACCGCGGAGATCCTCGAGGCCACGCGCCCGCTGCTGGCCCGCATCGCCCCGGAGCAGAGGCTGTCCACCTCGATCCGTCACGGGCAGGCGCCGCAGCAGGTCGCAGCCGGTGCGGCGGGGCTCGACGCCGCGCTGCGCGAGCTGGTCGCGCAGCTGACCGCGGAGCATCCCGGGGAGCTGATCGGCGTGATCACCCGAGCCGATGCCGTCGTGGACGTCGAGGCCGCGGTGATCGGCGCCCCCGACGCGCGAGGCCTCGAGTTCGACACGGTGATCATCGTGGACCCGGCCGGGATCGAGGCCGCGGGAGAGGCGGGGCCGCGGGACCTGTACGTGGCGATGACCCGCGCGACCCGCCGGCTGATCAGCCTGGTTCCGGGGGAGTAGGGGAGTCGGCACCGGTCCCTGGCGGTGATCGCCGTGCAGAACGCGATGTCCGCGTACGATCGTCGAAGGTCCGCAGCGCGTGCGGGCGCGGGGTTGGGAAGGGAATCCGAATGAGGAGGAAGCGACGTCTGGCGTTGCACGAAAGGCAGCTGTCGCAGCTGATCGCCGCCCTTTCCCCCGACCTGAGGGCCGCGGGGTATCGGAAGACCGGACCGACCATCTGGAGCCGGGACACGCCGGACCTGCGGTCGAAGCTTCGGATTCGAGACATCGGAGAGTGGGGCGAGGTGCACATCGAGTTCGAAGCGGCTCCGGTGACTGGGAAGAGGTACCTTCCGGAGATCTGGTTCATGCTCCATCTGTTCGGGGACTGGGGCGACTACCGTCTCGCCCATCCGGGTGGTCTCGAGAGCATCATCGCTGACTTCGAGAAGCATCTGAGCGGTTTCCTCGCGCGGTGGGACCGGTTCGAGGACCTGTGGAGGGATCTCCTCCATGGGAACGTCCCGAACCATACGGGCCCTCCGCAGCGGAGGAAGTTCGCTGCGCTCACCGCTCTCGGGATCGCGCATACATGTCTCGAGAAGGAGTACTTCGATGAGGCGATGTCCTACATCCTGTCACGAGGATGGCAGTACCGTTCCATGATGGGCTGGGACATGCTGCCCGAGGCCATGGGGCCGGAGGCATTCGCAGCGATCAGCGCACCAAATTCCTGAGGTCATCGACGAGACGCGCGATGCGAGCAGGGACGGGACCAGGACGTCCTGGAAATCGCTGCCCGCCGAGGGCTCTGCCGTGCGGCTCATGGAGGCGCTGGCCGGACTTCCGCATTGAGCGCCCGGCGGAATCGTTGGGGCTCACCGGTACCGTGTTCGGGTCCTCCATTGCGCGATGCTCGCGAAAACCCGCGGCGACAGACGCAGGAGGACAGCCGCGGCCGCGGTCACCGGGCTCGCTGCGAGCGTCGCGAGCAGGTGCCGCCAGCGCAGATCGGCGCGGCAGGCGTGCAGCATCGCGGAGGACTCCTCGCCCTCGCCCGCGAGCGCCGCGGACTGGGCGATGAGCACCGTCATGAGCACGTGCAGGGTCGCGAGGTCCCGGCGGGAGGCGGCGAGCAGCTCTGCGTCCAGCCCGTGACGGACGTGCGCGAGGGCGAGGTCCCGTTCGCGGCGGGTGGGGACGCGGCCCCAGGTGAGGGATCCGGCGTGGACCCGGTATTCGATGAGCGGCAGGTCCAGCACCTGCACCTGCCGGGCCCGGGACAGCAGCACCAGCACCCCCGCGAGGTCCTCGAAGCGGTGCACGTCCGCGGGGAACAGGTCCTCTGCCGTGCCCGGCCCGTCCAGACGCAGCAGGGAGCGGCGGAACGCCTTGTCCCAGGGGAAGGGGGTGATCTGCTCGCGCATCACCGCGCGCGCCGCCTCCTCGCCGCTCATGCGCCCCAGGCGGCGGGACGCCTCCGTGCGGGTCCCGCCCTCCGTACGGACGCGTCGCCCCACGACCACGGCTTCCACCTCGCCGGTCACCGTCGCGGCGACGGTGTCGAGGAAGCCGGGAAGCTGTACGTCATCGGCGTCCAGGAACACGAGGATCTGCCCGCGGGCGAGGCGGGCCCCGGCCGTGCGGGCGCGCGAGGCGCCACCGCCAGTCGGCAGGACCTCGACGCGTACCCGCCCGGGCAGGACCGATGCTCCGGCGGCGCGGGCCGCTTCCGCCGTGCCGTCGGGGGAGGCGTCGTCCACCACGATCACCTCCACGTCCTCCCGGCCCTGGGCGAGCACGGAGCCGACCGCGGCGCCGATGCTCCCCTCGGCGCGGAAGGCGGGGATGATGACGCTGATCCGCACCGGAGCCTCCTCGCGCTCGGACCCGAGGGACCGCGCCTCGGCAGGACGGGCGGCGTGAAGGGGGAGGGGCTTCATCGGAGCGGCTTTCGCAGCAGGAGCAGATGCAGCGCCACACCCAGGCCGGGCCCCAGCACCAGGGCGAGGATCACCCGCGCCTCGATCCCCAGCGGCAGCCACAGGGCTGCGACGCCGACGACGCTCGCCAGCAGCCAGCCCGCCGCATAGGCGCGGTGCCGGTCCACCGCCAGGGCCGCCGTCCCGCTCAGGGTGAGCAGCGCGACCGCGCCCCCGGCGAGGGTGAGACCCGCCCAGGTCAGCGGGTCGGTGACATACAGGGGGTTCAGGAGGCGCAGCACCGGGGGGCCCAGCAGCGCCGCCACCACCGCGGCGCCCGCGGCCAGGGCGGACAGCTTCGCCATCACCGGGCCCAGGGCGCGCAGGGGATGCCCGGCATGAGAGACGAAGGCCGTGATCGCCACGCCCTGCAGGGCCTGCAGCGGGATCATGATCGGTGCCCGGGTCAGCGACAGCATGAACAGCAGCGCGGCGACGGCCGCCGCGTCCTCTCCCTGCGCGGCCGCATCGATGAACGTCGGATACGCGGTCACGAGCACGGCCGTGCAGGCCGCCGTGAGCATCGCCGCGACCCTCCGGCCGGTGAGCGCCTGCGCCGGGATCCCGATACGCATCCGCGCCGCCCGCCGCCCCGGCCCGGTCGCGACCACGGCCACGATCCAGACGAGGACGGCGCTCGCCGCCGCGGCCTCGAGGGCGAGCAGACCCGCCCCGTCGGTCAGCAGCCCCGTCATGACCGCGATCGCGACCAGCATCGTCGCCACCAGGCGGAGCAGGGCCTCGGCCGCCATCAGCCGAGCGTAGGGTCGCCAGCTGCCCTCACCCGCGAGCGTGCCCGCGACGGCGGCGTGGCAGGCGTACAGCAGCGCTGCGACCGCGATGATCGCGGCCGCGGCGACCGTGCCCGAGGGCAGCCGTCCGGGTGCCCACAGCGGTGCGCTCGCGGCGATCATCACCAGGGCGCCGAGCCCGATCGGGACCGCGGAGGCGAGCACCGGCGTCCCCGTGGGAACGCCGATCCGACGGGTCCCTGCGGCAGGGGCGGGGAGACCGGCGGCCCCGCTCCGATGCGCCGCGACCGCCCGGGTCGTCTCGTGCTGGATGCCGGACAGGACCCCGAAGACGCCGAACAGCACCGCCCAGAACACCAGGAACTGCCGGTTCTGCTCCGCGGGCAGCACCCGGGTCGCAAGAGCCATGATCGCGAAGCTCGATGCGGCTGCGAGCAGGGAGGCGAGCAGGATCGCCCGGGTCTCGCGGGCGGTGGGCGCGACGCCGCTCATGGCGTGCAGGCGTCGATCCGGTACAGGGCCGCCGCGCCCTCGGAGTCGACCAGGGTGAAGCCCTCGGCCGTGCCCAGGTCGCGCAGGCCGGGGAAGTCCCAGGTCTGCCCGTTGACGTAGTCCTCCCCGAAGTCCAGGACGTAGCCGGCGCCCAGCTCGGTGACGGCCTCGCAGACGGTGGGGTCCGCGGCAGCGTCGCGCAGATGCTGCTCGACGAGCCGGTCCTCCTCGGTCGCGTGCTCGAGGGTGTGATGGCGGGTCGTGGCGATGCCGGTGTACGGGTAGGCCAGGGAGCTGCCGTTCCAGGCGTTGACGATGAGCACCGCGTCCGCGGGCACCTCCTGGGGGAGACGCTCGATGAGCGCCAGCTCGTCGGGAGAGAGCACGTTCGCATCCGCCGACATCCGATAGGCAGGACGGGCGTAGTCCAGGGATGCCGTCATCCAGGTCGAGCCCTGCGTGATGGCCAGGCAGAGGACCACCGCGGCGAGGCCGATCACGGGCCGCAGCAGGCGCCGGGCGCGGCCGCGCAGGCGGGGCGCGAGGACATCGGCCAGGGCGCGCGAGAGGTGGGCGACGCCGAGCGCGAGGATCGGCAGCGCGGGGATCGCGAACATCGCCGCGAGCCGGTACGGGTCGTTGTACCAGACCCCGACCAGGGCGTCGCGGTCCGGCCCGTCCGGCCAGGCCGTCACCGCCACGAAGAGGTAGGCGACCAGGCCCCAGGCCGCGAGCATCTCCGCCCGCCGATGCCGGACCGTCGCATAGGCCCCCAGCAGCAGGAGCACGGCCAGGGACCAGGCCGGTCGCGCAGCAGGCAGGCTGAACAGCAGGATCCGGCCGATCGCCTCCGGGATCGTCGCATCGGGCTCCCAGACGAGGGCCTGCTCCGGGGGGCGGATGACGGGCCAGATCCCGCGGGCCAGCAGGAACAGGCCGAGCGCGGCAGCGGTCAGCAGCCCGGCCCGCGCCAGCCCGCCGCGCAGACGCGGATGCGCCGCCCGCAGCAGCGCCCCGACGGCGCCGAGCGCCGCCACGGGGACGGCGAGGGCCAAGAGCGACATCGCGGCGTTCGGGTGCCCGAGCGCCGTGCCGATCCCGCCCAGCAGGCCCAGCACGAGCACCGCGGGCATGCTCATCCCGTCCCGGCGGCCGATCCCCAACAGCCGCAGCAGGAGCACGAGCATCCCCGGCAGCAGCGCCATGCCCAGCAGGTTCGGGTACAGCACGCCGAAGACGATGAGCATGCGCGGGAACATCGGCAGCGCGGCGGAGAGCACGCCCGCCGGCAGCAGGCCCAGGCGCAGCAGCGAGGACGGCAGCACGCTGCGGCTGAGCAGCACCGCGCCCGCGGGCCACACGAGCGCGCACACCGCGAGGGTCATCGCGTTGGTCGCCAGCGCCACGTCCTGCCCGCCGATGCTGAGCAGGACCAGGCTCACCGTGTCGTGCCAGGCGGCGGGGTAGAAGGTCGACGCCCCCGGATCCGCGGTCAGCGCGAGCAGGTCCAGGCTCGAGGGACTCGCGGCCCCGTCGAGGATCGCCCGGACCGCGCTCTGGTGGAAGATGTTGTCGAAGGACTGCGAGAGCGCATCCGGTGCCTGCAACGTCGTCATGACCAGGCGCGCCATGAGCATGGCGCCCAGCGCCATGCCCGCGAAGGTCAGGGCCTCGAGAGAGCTCGGCAGCCGCAGCGCCCGGCGGGGCCAGGGAACGGCCGCGGCAGGGGAGGAGGCCTCGGCCTCAGGCGCGAGGCGGCGTCGACGCCGCGCCCGCAGCAGCCGTGCCGCCCACAGCAGCCCGCCCACCAGCACGGTCAGCGCAAGCACGGGCAGCGGCCCCCAGGACAGGCCCGTGCGGGGGGCGAGGACCGCGGCCGCGGAGATCAGCCCCAGGGAGGCGAGCGGGGCGAGGCCCGCCGCAGGCGCAGGCCGCAGGCGCAGCGCGAGCGTGCACACCATGCCCGGCAGCAGCAGCCACGCCGCCGTCACCAGGAACGGGAGCACCATCGGCAGCCAGGTTCCCACGCACGCTCCTCATCCGCTCGGCAGCCCCATGAGGGCGGCCCCCACTGTACCGGGCACCCCGCGACCATCCCCCTCGCCCCCGCCTCGCCCCCCGCTGGGCACCCCGCCGCCTCCCGCGCTAGGGTGAGGCGCGGCGGCCGGACCCGGTCCGCCCGGGACCGTCGGGACACAGCGGAGGGACAGGGCCGATGACGCGAGCGCCTGCACCGCTGCTGGTCATCGTCCCCGCCTGGAACGAGGAGGCGACCGTCGGGAGCACCGTCCTCGAGCTGCGCGAGGTCGTGCCGGGAGCCGATGTGCTCGTCGTCGACGACGGCTCCACCGACGCCACCGGTGCCCGCGCCGCCGCGGCCGGCGCCGGCGTGCTCACCCTCCCGTACAACCTGGGCGTGGGCGGGGCGATGCGCGCCGGCTACCGCTACGCGCGCCGGTTCGGCTACGAGCGCGCCGTCCAGGTCGATGCCGACGGGCAGCATGATCCGCGGGAGATCCCGCGCCTGCTCGCGGGTCTGGAGAGGGCGGACATCAGCATCGGTTCCCGTTTCGCCGACCGCGGCGCCTACGAGGTCCGCGGCCCCCGCCGCTGGGGCATGATCCTCCTCGCGGTGGTGGTCAGCCGCCTCGCCGGCACCCGCCTGACGGACGTCACCAGCGGGTTCCGCGCGACGGGCCGCCGCGGCATCGAGCAGTACTGCCGCTGCTACCCGACGGAGTACCTGGGCGACACGGTCGACTCGCTCGTGGTCGCGCTGCGTTCGGGTCTGACGGCGACCCAGGTGGGCGTGCACATGCGGCCGCGGCAGGGCGGAACCCCCTCCGCGCATCCCGTGCAGGCCGCCGGATACCTGCTGCGCAGCCTGCTCGCCCTGCTCATGGCGCTCACCCGAACCCCCGTGCGCCCCGAGGACCGTGGCGAGCCGCCGGTTCCCGGTGCCCGCGCGGCCCGTTCCTGAGGATCGCGAGGACACTCCTGATGCCCAGCTCGCTCTTCTTCGGCGCCGTCGCCCTCGTCAACCTGATCGTCGTCCTCGTGCTCATCCGCTCGCGGCTGCTGCGGGAGAAGTACGCCCTGCTGTGGCTGGTGCTGGGCCTGGCGACGGTGGTGCTCGCCGTGTTCCCCGGGCTGCTCGAGATGCTCGCGGGTCTCGTCGGCATCGCCGTCCCGTCCAATCTGCTCTTCCTGATGGCGATCCTGCTGCTGCTGGGCGTGACCCTGCACCTCTCCCTGGAGGTCTCGCGGCTGGACGAGGAGACCCGGGTGCTCGCCGAGGAGTCCGCGATCCAGCGCCTGCAGGTCGAACGCCTCGAGGCCCGTCTCGAAGCGCTCGAGCAGGAGCGGGACGGGCAGGACCGGGACGAGCGCGCATGAGCTCCGCCTCCGCCGCAGAGCCTCTCCTCCCCGAGCCGGAGGCGCCGGCCCCGTCGCAGGCGACCGGCCCCCCGGACCGTCCCGCCCGACGCCCGGCGGGCATGTGGCTGGGACGCCCCTTCGACGTGCGCCGCAACGGCATGAACCTGCTGCGTCTGGTGCTGGCGACCTCCGTGCTGTTCCATCACAGCTTCCCGCTGCTGGGCCTCGGCGAGAGCCCCGTCTGGGGCGTCGAGGCCGTCGGCGGCTGGGCCGTGATCGGGTTCTTCTGCCTGTCGGGCTACCTGATCACCGCCTCCCGGCGCACCAAGACCTTCGGGGCGTACCTCACCGCACGCATCGCCCGCATCTACCCGGCCTTCCTCGCCTGCCTCGCCGTGACCGCGCTGATCTTCGCGCCGATCGCCTGGCATCGCCTGCACGGGAGCCTGGAGGGGCTGTGGAGCACGCAGACCACGCCGCTGCGCTACCTGTGGAACAACATCACCCTGAAGATCACCAGCTGGGACGTGGCCGGGACACCGGTGGACGTCCCGTACCCGGGGGCGTGGAACGGGTCGCTGTGGAGCCTGTACTACGAGTTCTGGTGCTACCTCGTCATCGCCGTGCTCGGGATCTGGGGGCTCGCCCGCCGCAGCATGTGGCCCGTGGCGACGGCGTGGGCGGGATCGGTCGCGTTCTGGATCGCCGTGCAGCGCACCGAGGGCTGGTTCGACCTCATCGGCTTCGACCTGCAGATGCTCGGCAAGCTGCTGCCGTACTTCCTGGCCGGGGGAATGCTGCAGATGCTCCACCACCGGGTCGGCATGCATCCGCTGCTCGCCGTGCTCGCCGGGGCGGGGTTCTTCGCGGCTGTGACCTGGGACCCCGTGATCGGCGGGCAGCTCGCCTCCCCGCTGCTGGCCTACGTGCTGATCTGGGTCAGCGCCCTGCTGTGGTCCCCCGGCTGGGTGCGCCGCAACGATCTCAGCTACGGCATGTACATCTATGCCTTCCAGGTGCAGCAGATGCTCGCGGTGCTGGGCTTCGCGGGGCTCGGCTACTGGCGGTTCTCCCTGCTCGCGCTCGCGGCGACGATCCCCTTCGCCCTCGCCTCCTGGTACCTGATCGAGCGTCCCGTGCTGCGGGCGGTCCGCCGCCGCGCCGCCACCTGACCGGGGACCGCCGGCATCCCGGATCCGACCGGACCGGACCCGTCCGGCCCCCGCGCATCCCCGAGAGGCGGAGACGGTGCGTCTGCGCGGCGTCGAGGCGGACCGGTTCCTCCGCTCGGCGCATGCGGTCGCGACGTGTCCGGGGTCAGGCGGTCAGGGGCGGGACCTCGTCCTGGTCCTCGATCCAGGCCACGAGCCGGGCGACTCCGGTCTCGAGGTCGTGGCAGGGCTCCCAGCCCAGGACCTCACGCGCCTGGGTGATGTCGGCGAAGGCGTGGCGGACATCGCCCTCGCGGAACGCCCCGGTCACGTGAGGTTCCGGGGCCCCATAGGCGCGGGCGATCGCGCGGGCCGCGGTGGCGATGGTCTGGTGTTGCCCGGAGCCGATGTCGATGGCGTCGGGGGAGACGGCTTCGCCGAGGGTTGCGGCCAGGACGGCGGCGGCCACGTCGTCGATGAGCACGAAGTCGCGGCGGACCTGGCCGTCCTCGTACAGCGGGATCGAACGCCCCTCGCGGGCGTAGCGGCAGAACAGGGTCATGATCCCGGTGTACGGGTTCGCCATCGCCTGCCCGGGCCCGTACACGTTCTGCAGTCGCAGGATCGCCGCCTCGACGCCGAAGCTCGACGCCCATACGCGCAGCAGCTGCTCCTGGGCGAGCTTCGTGACCGCGTACACGCTGACCGGGTTCGGACGCACCGTGCGGGAGTCCATCGGCAGCGGCTCCGCCCCGGGGACGTCCCACTGCGCATCGGCCAGCGAGGCGGTGGTGCGCTGTGCCGGGTGGAGCACGGCGCCCGCGTCCTCGCCGGTGGTGCGCCGCCAGGCGCCCTCGCCGTACACGGCGCGGGAGGAGGCGAGCACGATCCGTCGCGGCCGGTTGCCCCGGGACGCGAGCGCGTCGAGCATCCGGGCGGTGCCCAGCACGTTCGCGCTCGCGTGACGGCTCGACTGGATCAGGGACTGGCCGGTTCCGGTCTCGGCGGCCAGGTGCACGATCAGCTCCGGGCCGCCCGGGCCGGTGGCCTCGAGCACCCGTTCCCACGTCGCCCCGTCGGCGACGTCGCCGACGACCAGCTCGACCTCTGCCGGCAGCGCGGCGGGACGCATGCTCGTGGGGTGGACCTGCGGATGGAGGCTGTCGACGGCGATCACGCGGTCGACGGACGCGAGCAGCCCGGGAGCGATCGCGCAGCCGATGAACCCGGCGCCTCCGGTGACGACGACGGTGGACGGACTCATGGATTCTCCTCGAGGGGCGGGGACGGGGGTCAGCGACCGAGCGCGTGCCGGGCGAGCATGCGCAGCGCCCTCCAGTCCCGGCCCGCGAGCGCCCCGGGGACGAGGGTCGCGGCGTGGGCCCGGGAGGTCCAGCGCGCCCGGGCGGCACGGACCGCGCGCGCCCAGCCGAGCGCGCCGGCCTGCGAGGCGGCCAGCGCGAAGTACTCGCGCTCCCCGGAGAATCGGCTCCCGTCCAGCAGGCGCACGCTCGAGGCGGAGCCCGAATGGCGGCGGTACCGGAAGCAGACCTCGGGGACGACCAGCAGCTGATCGCCGGCGAAGATCATGTCCATGACCAGCGCGAGATCCTGGATGATCGCGAAGCCGTCGCGGAAGTCGACCGCCCGGATCCTCTCGGTGCGGAACGCCAGGGCCGGCCAGTACAGCCAGTCGCCCGCCAGCAGGTTCGCGGCCAGGGTCTCTCCGGACAGCAGCTGGAACCCGCCGCCGCGGGGGCGGACCAGATGCTGCTTGACCGTGTCCACCAGCGGGGAGACCACCGCGCCGTGCTCGTCGATCACCTCGACGCCGGGCTGGATGATCGCCGCACCGGGGAAGCGCTCGTGGGCGGTCCGGATGGTGCGCACGTAGTTCGGCAGCAGCTGGTCGTCGCAGCCGATCATGACCATGATCGGCTCCGTCGCGAGCTCCACGCAGGTGCGGTAGTTCGCGGTGATCCCGCCGTTGACGTCCTTGCGCACATAGCGGATCCGCGGGTCCTCGAGGGAGCGGACCCAGTCGCCGCCCGCCGGGTCGGGATAGGCGTCGTCGACGACGGTCAGCCTCCAGCCCGGATCGTCCTGCGCGAGCACGCTGCGGACCGTGGAGCGCAGGAGCGCAGGATCGCCCCAGTAGGGGATGAACAGATCGAGGGTCACGAGGACGGTGCTTTCGGCAGGGGTCGGCGGAGGGTCGTCCCCAGTGTACGGAGCATCGGTGCGCGGATCCCCCGGCGCCGGGGGAGCGGACGGGCGCGCCGCGGTGCCGGTCACGGATCCGGCCGTCGCAGACCTCTCAGCGCCGCTCCCACTCCCATCCCTGCGAGACGAGCTGGGATTCGACCGCGGGGGCGAGGGTCCCTGCGTAGGCGGCGGAGATGTGGCTGCCGTCCATCCACACGTGCACGTTGCCGATGATCGGCACGCACTCGCGCCCCGGGCACTCCTGCTCGACCGCGTCGATCGAGAAGTACCGGCCCCGCGGATCGTCGCGGGCACCGCTGCCGGCCACGACGTCGGGCTGCGGCTGCTCCGGCAGGTACTGCTCGGCCACGTCGATCCGGCAGCCCTCGCCCTCCGCGTCGAGGCACTCGATCGGGTCCCGGGGCAGGCGCGGCATGTCCCGGTAGCCGATCACGTCGATGCCCGCATCGAGCATCGGCTGCTGCAGCGCGGCGATCCCGGGCATGAGGCGCTCCGCCTGCGGGCCCGCGGCCGGCAGGAAGCTCGAGGCGGACGCGAAGGCGTCCGGCCGCAGCTCCAGCATCCAGTCCCGGAGGCGCTCGTTGTGGGCGGCGCAGTCGGGGTGCACGCCCTCGCCGGTGGAGAAGGCGCAGCCGCCGGAGACGATCAGCATCACGTCCCACTCCTGGGCTTTCGCGGCCTCGAACAGCGCGGGGGCGAACTGCTCGTCCCGCGAGTTCCCGGCCACGACCAGCAGCGGCCCGTCCCCGGCCCCCTCGAAGCGGCAGGTGTCCTCGAGCTCCGTCGGCACGCCGAAGGGCGCGCATCGCTCCTTCAGGGCGAACCAGTCGGAGGTCACCCTGTCCGGCGGCGGCAGCAGCTCCGCATCGGGCGCCCCCTGGTACACGAAGCCCGGCTCGAGCGCCTGCGCCCCCGGGTTGTCCCGGGGCGCCTGCGCGAGCAGCTCCGCCTCCTGCTGGTCCAGGAGCCGCGTCCACCCGATGCTGGGGGCGATCACGAGGGCGAGGCTGAGGAGGATGACGAGGCTGCCCCGCCACCAGCGGGCGCGCAGGAGGCGGCTGGTGCGGACGGGGGCGTCGACACCCGCCGTGAGCAGCCAGGCGAGCAGGATCGAGGCGGCGACGAGGGCGGTGCCGAGCAGGGGGCTGGCGTGGGTGGTGCCGGTGTAGACGAGGGCGAAAGACGAGCAGGGGCCAGTGGACGAGGTAGAGGGCGTAGGAGATGTCGCCGAGCCACTGCAGAGGACGGGAGGCGAGGAGGCGATCGGCCCCCCAGGACGTGCGGGTGGGCCCGGCGATGATCACGAGGGCGGCGGCGAGGAGGGGCCATAGGGCGACGTAGCCGGGGAAGGCGCCCTGGACGTCGAGCACCCAACCGGCGGAGAGGATGAGCACGAGCCCCACCCAGCCGGCGAGGGCCCGCAGGCCGGCCGAGCCGTTCTCCGCGGGATCCTCGCTGCGGCGGTAGCCCGCGGTCCGTTCGATCCACGGCAGGACGAGGGCGATCAGCGATCCCAGGGAGAACTCCCACAGCCGGGTGCGGGTGTCGAAGTACGCGAAGGTCTGATCGGCTGCCGTCAGGTGCACGGACCATGCGAAGGAGGCGGCCGTGACCGCGGAGAACACCACGAGAAGCACGATCCGCGGCCGGATCCGGAGGAGCTTCGAGATCCCGGCCGCGAGGGCGAACAGGAGGGGCCACAGCAGGAACACCTGGCCCTGGATCGACAGGGACCAGAAATGCTGGAACGGGGAGGCCGTCGAATGATCGGTCGCGTAGTAGTCCACGGACCGTGCTGCGAGGAGCCAGTTCTCCCAGTACGTCGCCGAGGCGACGGCTTCGGTGATCAGCTCTCGCCACCGCTGCTCGGGCAGCAGCAGGTACACCCCGGCGAGGCTGGCGAGGATGACGACGGCGGCGGGTGGGAGGAGTCGCTTGAAAGCGTGGATCCAGTAGGAGGGGACAGCCAGGGGTGTGCCTGTCTCGAGCTTGCGGGTGAAGGATCCGGTGAGGAGGAAGGCGCTGATGAGCAGGAAGATGTCGACGCCGCCGGAGACGCGTCCGAACCAGATGTGGTAGCAGACGACCATGAGGATCGCGACGGCGCGCAGGCCCTGCAGCTCCGGACGGAACGATGTGACCTGCGCCGGGGCAGGGGCCTCCTGCCCCGAGGCCGCGGCGGAGCGCAGGTGCTTCGGGTATCCGGTCATCGGCGGCCAGGGAGAAGGGCGGGGTCGTGCACGGCGTTCACAGTACAGATCCGGCCTCGTCGCATCGGGGAGGGAGCCGTTCGGGCGCGGCGGACCCCCGGGGCCGCGCGCCGCTCAGCCCGCCGGCTTCGCGGAGGAGGCGGCCTCCTGAGCGGTGCGGGCGCGGGCGATGCCCGCGTCCAGACGCTCCTCGAGCTGCGGAGCCGCGGTGCGCAGATACGTCGCGGTGACGTGGTTGTCGTCGACGTAGGTGTACACCCCGCCGATGATCGAGGGGCAGCTGCCGTCGGGACAGACGACGTCGTTCATGTCGATCGCCACGTACCCGGGATGAGCGCTCTCCCAGGAGGCCGTCGGATCCGGGGTCGAGGCGGCGACGTGCTCGAAGGAGCAGGAGGCCTGCCCTGTGCGCAGCTCGCACTCCTCATGGGACTCGCGGAAGCGCGGATTGTCGCGGATCCCGAGGACCAGGGCACCCCGGCCGGTCCACCGCGCCACCTGATCCTCCGTCCCACCGCGGACGGTCTCGCGGGTCCCGTCGTGGGAGGTGAAGGTCGACTGGATCACCAGGGCGTCCGGGGCCCAGTCCTCGAGGAAGGCATCGGCCTGGGCCATCCAGGTCTTGCAGGCCTCGCTGTAGTTGTCGGCGACGGAGGTGTAGAAGCAGGCGGGGCGGCGCACGATCGTGAGATCCCAGCCCTCCTCCCGCGCGATCGGCACCAGCGCGGCCGTCCACTGGTCCGTGTGGCTGTTGCCGACGGCGACCACGCGCAGGCTCGGATCCTCGTTCGGGACCAGCCGTGCGCAGTCGAGGTGCCCCAGCCCGCCCAGGTCGATGCCGGGATCCTCGTCGCACCACCCGGTCATCGAGTCCGAGGCCCAGTCCGAGGCCCGGTCCCCGAGCGCGGGGATGACGGGGGCGTCCGGGTCCCCGGTCGCCTCGAAGCCGGGCAGGAGCGAGGCGGCGCCCGGATTGTTGTCGGGAGCGGCGGAGGCCTCCGCCTCGATCTGCGCCTTCTGCCGGTCCAGGGAGCGGGTCCACCCCAGGGACGGGGCGAGCACGAGCACGAGGCTGAGGGCGATGACGAGGGCGCCGCGCCACCAGCGGGAGCGGAGCGCGCGGCTGGTGCGGACGGGCCGGTCCAGGCCGATGGTCAGCAGCCAGGCGAGCAGGATCGAGGCGGCGACGAGGGCGGTGCCGAGCAGGGGGCTGGCGTGGGTGGTTCCGGTGGAGAAAGACGAGCAGGGGCCAGTGGACGAGGTAGAGGGCGTAGGAGATGTCGCCGAGCCACTGCAGAGGACGGGAGGCGAGGAGGCGATCGGCCCCCCAGCGCGTCCGCGTGGGGCCCGCGGTGAAGACGAGCGCGGCGGCGAGGAGGGGCCAGAGGGCCGCGTAGCCGGGGAAGGCGCCCTGCACATCGATGATCCAGCCGGCGGACAGGACGAGCACGAGCCCCACCCAGGTCGCTGCGGCCCTCGTGCGGGCGAAACCGTTCGCGGCCGGGTCCTCGGGCCGACGGTAGTCCAGGCGCTTCTCGATCCGCGGGAGCGCGAGCGCGAGCATCGAGCCGAGGGAGAACTCCCACAGCCGGGTGCGGGTGTCGAAGTACGCGAAGGTCTGATCGGCTGCCGTCAGGTGCACGGACCATGCGAAGGAGATCACGGTCACGAGGCCGAAGACCACCGCCATGACACGCCGGGGGCGGATCCGGGTCAGGCGCGAGAGGACACCTGCGAGGGCGAACAGGAGGGGCCACAGCAGGAACACCTGGCCCTGGATCGACAGGGACCAGAAGTGCTGGAACGGGGAGGCCGTGGAATGGTCCGCGGCGTAGTAGTCGACCGCGTTCGCGGCCAGCAGCCAGTTCTCCCACTGGGTCGCCGAGGCGATCGCCTCGGCGATCAGGCCCTGCCAGCGGGTCTCCGGAAGGAGGAGAGCGGTGCCGGCGAGGCTGGCGAGGATGACGACGGCGGCGGGTGGGAGGAGTCGCTTGAAAGCGTGGATCCAGTAGGAGGGGACAGCGAGCGGTGTGCCGGTCTCGAGCTTGCGGGTGAAGGATCCGGTGAGGAGGAAGGCGCTGATGAGCAGGAAGATGTCGACGCCGCCGGAGACGCGCCCGAACCAGATGTGGTAGCAGACGACCATGAGGATCGCGACGGCGCGCAGGCCCTGCAGCTCCGGACGGAACGGCGTGACCCGCGCCGGGTCGGTGCTCGTCGACGCCCTCGGGGTCGCACCTCGGGACCGCCGTGCCGCGCGGCGGGATCCTCGGGAGGACCCGGCGGGACCCGGGACCGCTGTCGGAGGAGCCGTCCCGGAGGCCGCCCCGGCGGGAAGGGCGCCTCCCGCGAACGCCGGGGCCTCCGTGGCGGGACCGCTCGGGACGAGGGGGCGGAGCGCGGGCTCAGGGTCGCGGCGCGGCCCGTCGGAGCCGTCCTCGACCGGGCCGGTGACCGGGGGCTCCTCGACGATGCCCGCGGACGTCTCCGCATCGAGCCGACGTCGTCGTCCGTGCCGGGAGGTCGTCGCCCCGGCCGGCTCCCGCTGCTCCGGCTCCGGGGTAGGCGTCGCCATCGGCGCCGGGACCTGCGCACCCTCGAGGACGGGGTCCTGGAGCCAGCTCTCGAGTCCCGGTTCGGCGATGGCCGGGGCCGCATGATCCGCTGCCGCCGGTGCGGCACGGCGCCGTCCACGGGCCTGCCGAGGGGGGCCGGCGGGGGAGGGGACGGTGGCCCGCACCGGTGATGCGGGATCGGGCTGCGAGGTCGCCTCCCACGGTGGCACCTCGGCGAGCTCCGCCTCGAGAGGGCGGGGAGCTCCTCGCCGGCGGCCATGAGGCCGCGGGGGAGTCGGGGCATCGGGGTCGATGTCCATCTCCTCCTCCGGTCGGGCGACATCCGAGCACAGAGATTGTAGTGCGCGGGCCGCGGCGGGGCCGTCGCGGCGACCCGTCTCACAGGAGCCGGGCCGCCGAGGACGATGCCTCCACCCGGGCCGACGGGCGGGACATGGGACGATGGGACGGTGACCCGAGCCGCCTCCTCGTCCCCCGCCCCGTCCGCCCTCCCTGCGCCCGACGCCCACTCCGGCCGTGCCGAGACGGGCTTCGCGATCACCGCCCGTCACGGGGACAAGGCCCGGGCGGGGGTCCTGTCCACGCCCCACGGCGAGATCGCGACGCCCGCCTTCATCCCCGTCGGCACGAAGGCGACGGTCAAGGCCGTGCTGCCGGAGTCGATGGCGCAGCTGGGCGCGCAGGCCGTGCTCGCCAACGCCTACCACCTGTACCTCCAGCCCGGCCATGACCTGGTCGATGAGGCCGGCGGGCTCGGCGCCTTCATGAACTGGCCGGGCCCCACCTATACCGACTCCGGCGGCTTCCAGGTGATGAGCCTCGGCGCGGGCTTCAAGAAGGTGCTCTCGAGCGAGTTCTCCGGCGGCCAGAAGGCCCGCACCGCCTCCGGGGAGGACGACGACGTCGCCGCCGGCAAGGAGCGCCTGGCCCACGTCGACGACGACGGCGTCACCTTCCGCTCCTTCATCAACGGCGATGTCCACCGCTTCACGCCCGAGATCTCGATGCAGATCCAGCACGGTCTGGGCGCGGACGTCATGTTCGCCTTCGACGAGCTGACCACGCTCATGAACTCCCGCGGCTACCAGCAGAAGGCCCTCGAGCGCACCCGGCTGTGGGCGATCCGGTGCCTGGCCGAGCATGCCCGCCTCTCGGCCGATCGCACCCATCGGCCCTACCAGATGCTGTGGGGCGTGATCCAGGGCGCGCAGTACGAGGACCTGCGCCGGAAGGCCTCCCGCGACCTGGGCGCGATGGACGTGGAGGGCTGGTCCTTCGACGGCTTCGGGATCGGCGGCGCGCTCGAGAAGGAGAACCTCGGCACCATCGTCGGCTGGGTGACCGATGAGCTGCCCGAGGACCGGCCCCGGCACCTGCTGGGCATCAGCGAGGTCGACGACCTGTTCACGGCGGTCGCCGCCGGGGCGGACACCTTCGACTGCGTCTCGCCCTCGCGGGTCGCCCGCAACAGCGCCGTCTACACCCGCACCGGTCGCGTCAACCTCACCGGCTCCCGCTACCGGCGCCAGTTCGCGCCCATCGACGAGACCTGCGACTGCTACACGTGCACGCACTACACCGCCGCGTACATCCACCATCTCTTCCGCGCCAAGGAGATGCTGTCCTCGACGCTGTGCACCATCCACAACGAGCGCTTCGTGGTGCGCCTGGTCGACGAGATCCGCTCGAGCATCAGCTCCGGGGACTTCGCCGCGCTGCGCGAGGAGCGGACCGGCGCCTACTACGGCTCGCCCCGCTGAGCGACCGGCTCCCCGCCCCGTCGACGACCGTGCCGCGCTGCATCGACGCTCCTGCCGCACCGGCCTCCCGGCCGCCGCGATGAGCCCGGCCGCGCCGCCGGACCGGACGGTCCTGCCCGCCCTCGCGCTGGCGGCCCTCGCCCTCGCAGGCGTCGGCGCTCTGCTCGGGGAGCACCTGCTGCTGGGGCCGCTGCGGTTGCTCGCCGGGCTCCTCGCCGCCCTCGGCCTCGCCCTCCTCGTCCTCGCCCTGCCCCTGCCGCGGAGACGTCCGCTCGCCGCCCTCGTCGCCGCGGCGGCCGCGCTCGCGCTGACGGTGCCGGCCGTGCTCGCGCACCGCAGCGTCGACCTCGCCGATGCGGCCCTCGCCTCCCTGCCGCCGCTGCAGGGCGGTGACCGGGTGATCGTCGGCGCGGACGAGGCGAGCCCCGTGCTCATCGATCGGGCGAGCGGTGAGGACACGCTGCTGGACCCCGCCAGCGGGAGGACCGCCGCCGTCGAGGCGCAGGGAGCAGAGCCCCTGCTCGCCGCCGACGGCTCCCGGCTCCTCCTGCGCCGGCGCGAGGCGACGACGGTCCTGGATTCCTCCGAGGCGCTCGCGCGGACGGGCGGGGACGGCACGACCGTCGCCGCATCCGCGCCCTCCGGGTCGCGCGAGCTGCCCGGGTCCCCGCTCGCCCTCGACGGGGACCTCCTGGTCATGCAGAGCACCGAGCGCCCCGGCTGCGTGATCCGCGGCTACGACCTCGCAGAGCAGGCGGCCGCGCCGGTATGGACGGTGCGCGATCCCGGGGCCGCGGACTGCCCCGTCGGCGCCGCGCCCGAGGACGAGGGCGTGCTGCCGCGCATCGCGGTCCGCACCGACTCCCGGCAGGGGCTCGTGCAGATCGATCCCCGAACCGGCTTCGTGCTCGGCGGGATCCTCTCCCGCCCGGGGACGGACTGCACGGCCCAGCTGAGCACCGGTCCCGCCGATGCAGGCCAGCACGTGGTGCTCGTGTGCGCCGCGCGGGACGGGGCGCTGACCGCGCGGGCCCTCGCCGCCGGGAACGAGCTGTGGCGCACGGAGCCGTCCCCCGCCGGCAGCTGGGAGACCCGCGTCGAGGACGGCCGGGTCCTCGCCCGGGGAACCGAGCAGGGCACCGACGTGTCCGGGGAGCTCGTGGCGAGCGAGGCCTCCTCGTCCTGGACCGCGCCCGGCGGCGACGGAGGGGCCGGACTCCGTCCTGCCCGCGCCCGGATCGGGATGGACGGCGCGCAGATGATCCTCGTGGACACCGCGGGTCAGGTGAGCGCCCTCGACACGGCGACCGGCAGACCCCGCTGGACCGTGCCGCTGTCCTCCCCGCAGGCCCCGGTCACGGGCGCCCTCGCCCACGGCACGGCCGTTCTCCTCGACCCGGCGCCGCGCGCACATGCCCTCGCCCCGCGCGACGCGTCCCGTCTGCGGATCCTCGACCCGGCGGGCCGGCAGAGCGTGGAGCTCACGCTCGAGGCGGCGCCCGCGGAGATCCGTCCGCTCCCCGGCGGCCGCGCCCTGCTCACGGACGACGGGGCGCTGCTCCTGATCGGTCCCGAGTCGGGCTGAGCCGGCTCGCGGCCCTCGGCACTCCGGGAGCGACGCCCGGGGCGGAGGAGGACCGCATCGCCGGGATGCTCCCTCAGCGTCGCGGTCCGGCCGAGCCGGAGCGGCGGACGGCGATCTGCACCGCGATGATCACCCCGACGGCCGCGGCGCCGGCGGGCACCGCGGCCGCGAGCACGGCGACGAACCCGGACGCATCCGCGGCCTGCGGGAACGCCAGAACCATCACGATGCTCATGACATAGCTGACCAGCACCCCCGCCACCCGCATCGCCGCGACGAGGACCACCGCCGTCCGGGCGGCCCGCCGACCCTCCGGACCGACCCGGGGCAGCAGCAGCGCGAGCGACACGATCAGCAGCGCCGTGACGATCGCGAGCGGCCCGCCGCGCAGAACGGTCGCGAGCTGGAACGGCGCGAGGGAGCCGGGCCCCGCGGCAGAGGTCAGCGCACCCCACAGCGCCGGGACGCTGAGCAGCACCTCCCAGAGCCAGGCGAGCAGGACCAGAGCGGCGAGGATCGTCACGGCGAGCGCCGGGGCCCGATGGCCGCCGCGGGGAGCGGCCTCCGCGCGGCCCGGCGCAGATCCCGGCACCCCCCGCCCGGCCAGCACGCTCGTGATGATCAGGCCGATCGAGCCGATCCCCACGAGACCGACGTGCGCGATCATCCCGACGAAGAACGCGGCTCCGACGGAGGAGCTGGCTCCGGTGCCCTCCAGCACCATGAGCAGCACGCCCGAGAGCAGGGGCGGGACGAGCGTGCTCGCGAGGACGATCAGGGCGACGATCACCGCTCCCGCCGCGGAGGCCCTCCCGGGCGCCCTCTCGGCGAGGATGCAGGAGGCGACGACGGCGAAGGCGACGCTGAGCAGCAGCGGAGACGCGGAGACGATCGCCCCCAGCGGACCGATCATGAGGAAGCGCTCCGGATCGGCATCACCGCGGGTGAGCGCCGCCGTGATCAGCGGCGTCACCACGGCCCCGCTGATCGGGATCCACAGGGCGGACAGGAGCATGAGCACGGCGGCGATGATCGTCGCGGCAGGCCAGGGACGGGCGGTGCGGGACATGGGCATCTCCGGCTGGGGAGCGGGACGGGGCTGGGGGACGGGTGGGAGTCCTCAGCGGCGCCGGGCGGTCAGCGAGAACCGGAAGGAGACCGGACGCGCGAGGAGGACGTGCTGCGGCAGCGGGACGGGGCCGCAGGCGGCCGAGCCTACCCCGTGCAGGGCCGCGGAGATCGTCACCCACGTCCTCCCGTCCGGGCGCAGGGCGCCGTCATGCCCCCGCACGTCCAGCTCGCGGCTCGACCACGGACGCACCGCGAGGCCCAGGCCCTCGGGCATGACGAGGTCCAGCGAGCGGCCCTCGCCGTGCACATGCGCGGAGACCACACCCGCCCGGTTCCCGTTCTCCTGCGGCATCACGTAGGGGACCTGCAGGTCCCGCAGCGTCGAGGCCCAGGCGCCGAAGGTCGTGCCGCCGCCGGTGTCCGGGTACGCCTCGTGCGGCCCCTGTCCCAGGTAGCCGATCATGTCCAGGTCCCCGGGAGCGGACAGCGTCCAGCCCACCCGCGGCAGCGGGAGGTCCTCCGGCCAGGTCGCGGAGGGCACCACGTCGACCTCGAGGACCAGGGAGGTCCCGTCGCTGGACAGGCGCTCGCGGACATCGGCCCCGAGCCCGCTCCCGTCCAGGCCCAGACGACGCGTCACCACGAGCGCCGCGTCCTCCGCCTCGATCGAGACCAGGCGCGAGCGGGCGGCATCGAGACCGATCCGCTTCCAGCGGGACTCGAGGGCGACCTCGGTGAAGGCGCGCTCGTTGTCGACCGGGGCCCGCCACAGGTCCACCCCCGCCTCCTCGATGTCCAGGCCCCCCAGCCGCACGAGCCGGCCCAGGTCGTCGAGCACCGCCGGCCCCACCCGCCAGCCGCGGCCCTCCCGGACGGGCGGGACCGTCGCCGGCGGCAGCGGGTACTCGGCGGCCAGGCGCTCCGGCGCCACGTACGAGGCCGCGACCACCACGTGGCCCGCCGGGACGGGGCCCTGTGCCTCCCGCGTGAGCAGGCGCACCGTCACCGCCGGTCCCGCGTGCGCGGGCAGCGGCACCTCGGCGCTGCCGCCCGGGGCGAGGGCCGGCAGCGCGAGCTCGCTCCAGCTGCGCTGGTCGTCGACGGAGACCTCCGCCCGCAGGTGGGCGAGGTCCACGAAGGCGTAGCGGTTCGTCAGCCTCGCCGATCCGGCCGAGACCTCGAGCCCCACCGGCGCGTAGTGATGCTTGGCGTCCAGCAGGGCGGGGGAGGGGGTCCGGTCGGGCAGCACCAGGCCGTCGGCCACGAAGTTCGCATCGTGCAGGCGCTCGCCGAAGTCGCCGCCGTATCCGAAGATCTCGTTCCCCTCGGCGTCGGTCGTCAGGAGCCCGTGGTCGATCCACTCCCAGATGAAGCCGCCGTGCAGGGACGGGTACCGATGGACCAGGTCCATGTACTCCTTCAGGGCGCCGGCGCCGTTGCCCATCGCGTGGGCGTACTCGATCCACAGGAAGGGCCTGGTGAGCGCCGGAGGATCCGCGAGGGCGTCCTCGTCGGGCGTGACGCCCAGATGCTCGAGCATGGAGCGCAGACGGTCGCGGAACGCCTCGGACAGCTCCTTGCGGCCGATCTCCTCGCTCTCCGCATGCGAGGGGTACATGAGGGAGAAGACGTCGACGTCCTGCGCCAGATAGTCCTGCTCGTAGATCACCGGCCGGGTGGGATCGACCTCGCGGACCCGCTGGATCATCGCCCGGGTGACGGGGCCCGTCGCCGCCTCGTTGCCGATCGACCACATGACGATCGAGGGATGGTTCAGGTCGCGGCGCACGAAGCGGTCCGTCCTCTCGACCAGGCCCTCGCGGAAGCGCTCGTCCGCGGCGGGGCGCTGGGCCGCTCCGCCGCCGTCCTCCCCGGTCATGTCGGCGTGGAAGCCGTGCGCCTCGAAGTCGCCCTCGCAGATCACGTACAGGCCCACCTCGTCGCAGACGTCGAGGAAGCGCTGATGAGGCGGGTAGTGGGAGGTGCGCACGGCATTGAGGTTGTGCAGCTTCATCAGGGCCGCGTCGCGGTCCTGGTTCTCGAGGTTCTGGGTGCGGCCGCAGACGGGGTCCGCCTCATGACGGTTCACACCGCGGAACACGATCCGCTCGCCGTTGATCCGGAAGATGTCGCCGTCGATCTCCACGCGACGGAAGCCGGCCCGCAGGCGCACGCTCTCGGCCGGGGTCGAGATCCGCACCCCGTACAGGCGCGGGGACTCCGCGCTCCACGGCGCGACCTCGCCGACCTCGATCACGGCACCCTCCGCGGGCACGTCCTGGCCGATGCCGAGCTCGGGGATCTCCACCTGGACGGGCAGCGGCCCGCCGTCGGCGTCGAACGCCCGCACGGACAGGGTGCCGCGGCCCGTCGCCGGGTCGAGGTCGGCGTCGGTGACGAGGTCGTGGATTCCGCCGACGGGACGCAGCAGCAGGTCGACGCTGCGGAAGATCCCGCTCATCCACCACATGTCCTGATCCTCGACGTAGGTGTTCACCGACCACTGCACCACCCGGACCTCGAGCAGGTGCGGGCCCGCACCCGTCAGCAGGTCCGTGACGTCGAACTCCTGGGTGAGCCGGCTGCCCGCGGTGATCCCCACCTCCGCGCCGTCGATCCACACGCGCGCCGCGGAGTCCACCCCCTGGAAGCGCAGCAGGATCCGGGCGCCATCGGCCCGCGCCGCGGCCCAGTCGCCGGGGACCTCGAGCAGGCGGGAGTAGTGGCCGGTCGGGTTCTCGTCCGGGACGTGCGGAACGTCCCGGGGGATCGGGTAGATGATGTTCGTGTACTGCGGGGCGCCGAAGCCCTGCAGCTGCCACAGCCCCGGTACCTCGATCCGATGCGAGGGGCCCAGGTCGGAGCCGTCGGCCCGCTGCCCGACGCGGATGTCCCACGTCCCGTCGAGGCAGAGGGAGGGGGCATCGGAGTCGAGATGGGCGCGTCCGCGGAGGCGGCCCTCGCCTGCGGGACGGGTCTCCCACCAGCGGTCGTCGGCGTCGGTGATCTGGGCGGCGGTGGTCATCCTCGTCCTCCGGGTCGGGTTCTGGCGGGGTGCGGGTCCCGGGGCAGGCGCCCGGTGCCGGTGCACACCGGCACCACGCTACGTCGCTCGGGCGCCGATGGGGGAAAGCGCTCGCTCCGCGGGAGGGCGGATCCGCGGCGGCGAGGCGGGACGCCCCTTGGTAGGCTCGCCGCTTGTGAGCACGCCCGAGCAGACCCCCGCGCGACACCGCCGCGCCGATGCGGTCGCCGCGCGCAAGGACGAGTACGAGCAGCTGCGGCGCCTGAGCACCTGGCGCCTGCTGTCGGCGACCAAGGCTCCCGCCGTGCTGGCCATCCTCCAGTCCGTCTTCCCCGCGGGCAACCGTCGCCTTCCCCGCAGCGAGCTGGTCGCCCGTGTCGAGTCGCACATCGCGCTGCTGCACGACGAGGACCCGGAGCCCGCATCCGACGGCGGGACCCGCATCGGCCGCGGGGCCGCCGAGTACGTCGACGGCTGGGTCCGCGAGGGGTACCTGACCCGGCGGGACGACCCGCAGCGGGTGGAGACGACCTTCGAGCCGTCCCCCGCCACGATCGACGCCGTCCAGTTCATCGCCTCCCTGCAGGAGCATCGGCCCACGACCACGCAGTCGCGCCTGCAGCTGGTCATCCAGCAGTTCGACCGTCTCGCACAGGAGACGGAGACCGACCGCGACGTGCGCCTGGCGGACCTGCAGCGGCGTCGCGCGCAGATCGAGCAGGAGATCCGGGAGCTGTCCGAGGGGGAGCTCATGCTCCCCAGCGCCGAGTCCTCCGTGGACCGGCTGCGCGACATCCTGCAGATCGCCGGGGAGCTCTCCGGAGACTTCCTCCAGTACCGCGAGGACCTGCGCGGCGTGGACCTGCACCTGCGCGAGCAGATCCTCTCCCCGGAGGGCTCGCGCGGCGAGATCCTCGAGCAGCTGCTCGCCGGGGACGACCTGCTGGGCCAGTCCACCGTGGGCCGCACCTTCACCGCGTTCTTCCGCATGCTCAACGATCCGCACCAGACCCGCACGGCGCAGGACGTGGTGGACCGGCTGCTCGCGCGGGACTTCTCCGCGAGCCTGAGCCGCGAGGAGCGCGAGAAGCTCGCGAACGTGTTCAGCGACCTGTACGAGCCCGCGCAGGAGGTGCTCGACGTCAAGACCGAGCTGTACCGCTCGCTCGCCCGCTTCGTGCGCAGCCAGGACTTCCGTCAGCACCGCGTGCTGCTGGACCTGCTGCAGGAGGCGCAGGGCCTCGCCCTCGCCCAGCGCGACGAGATCCCCCCGCGCACACCGTTCCCGCTCGAGCTGCACGTCGCCCGGGCACGGCTGGCCTCGGTCTCCCAGCACCAGCTGAAGGACCCCACCGATCCGGGAGCGCCCGCGGAGGCGGAGGTCCACGACGCGACGACCCTGAGCGTCGAGGTGCTCGCCGATCTCGTGCGCAGCAACGACATCGACCTCGTCGGTCTGAGCGCGGTCGTCAACGAGGTGCGCGGACGCAGCGGGCAGGCCTCGATCGGCGACGTGCTGCGCGAGCAGCCGGCCAGCCAGGGCCTCGCGAGCGTCATCGGCCTCATGTTCCTGGCCACCCAGCATGCGAGCCCGCGCGAGGGCTCGACCGAGATCGTGACCTGGCGCGAGCTCGACGGCGAGGACTACGCCGCCCGCATCCCGGCCTTCTACTTCCTGGACGACGTCCCCGCCCAGTAGCGGTGCGGTTCCGTCCGGCGCAGGTCCGGCGGCTGCGGACCCCGACCCGCGATCCGCGCCCGCTCCGGCGCGGCGGGGCCGGCGAGAACCGGATGGTGCCGTGATCTCGCTGCTGGCGGTCGACGCGGCCCCGGGGCCCCGGTGTCCGGGCTCCGGGTCGCAGGCTGCGGGCATCAGGGCTCCGGGATCTCCCCGTCCGACTCCGCGGAACCGGACCGCAGCTCCGGCAGCTCGGCCCAGGACTCCCGGGCCTGCGCGCGCAGGCGGCCGAGGTCGGCCCCGTGCCTGCGCAGGTTCGTCCCGCGGCCGTTCGGCTTCATGGTGATCCCTTCGGCCTCCCAGCGCGCCCTCGCCCGGGCCAGCAGCGGTCCGGGCAGGTCGCCGGAGGCATTCGTGACCCGCCACCAGGTCACGCTCCCGCCCCAGGTGCTCATGATCCGGCCCACCAGGCGGGGCCCGATCCCGACGATCGCGCCGATCTGCCCGTACGCCGCGACGCGCCCCGGCGGGATCTGCTCGACCGTGCGCAGGACGCGCTCGACCGTCACGTCGTCCATGCGGGCACGCCCTGCTCCGTGCTCGTGGGTGCGCCCTGCTTCGTCCCGACGGGCGTGCTCCGCCGCCGCGGCCGATGGATCCACGTCGCGGCTCCCGGATGCGGGGTCCACAGCATCGGGCGGCAGGGGCTGCACGGGATGATCGGAGGACATGGCCCGAGTCTGGCACGCCCGTCCGGCCCGCGCCGCCGCACCGGCGCCCACATCCCCACGTCCCGACGTTCCGGTGCGGCGAAACTGCGGCTCTGGGCGTCGCATTGCGGCGCCTTCGCCGCACTGGCGACGACAGCGCGTGAGAAGGCGGTGGCGGTGTGGGGGTGTGCGGCGAAACTGCGGCTCTGGGCGTCGCATTGCGGCGTCTTCGCCGCACTGGCGAGGCCAGGGGCGATGAGAAGCGCGGGTGCGAGAACGGGAGAAGCACGGGCGCGAGATCGGGAGGGGCCGGGGGACCGTGCGCCGCGCCCCGGGCCGCTCGCCTGCGCGCCCGCGGGCCGGGTACGCTCGTGACCCGTGACGACATCCCCCGCGAGCCCGAACGAGGACGACGGCACCACCGGCCGCTCCGTGATCCTCCACCGCCTGGTCGACGAGTCCCGCCGCGTGCTCGTCGCGCTGCTGCAGGGGCCGTTCCTCGACGGACGCAAGGACACCGCGCGCTACGCCCAGCTGCTGCGCGACCGCGCCGCACTCGAGGCGCGGCTCGCGGACATGTATCTCGAGCTCGTCGTCGACGACGACGCCCAGGTCGCCTTCGTCCGCCAGAGCGAGGACGACCCGGACGCCCCCAAGCTGCTGCGCCGGCTGACCGGTCTGAACCGCCTGGACTCCGTGCTGCTGCTGGTCCTGCGCCAGATGCTGCTGACCCAGTCCTCGCGAGGGCAGCGCGCCGTCGTGAGCGAGGCGGAGATCCAGCAGGCGCTCGCCGCCTATCGGCGCTCCACCTCGACCGACGAAGCGGGCTTCACCCGCGACGTGCGCGCCTCGATCACGAAGATCCAGAAGGCGGGGCTGCTGGACGAGCAGGGCGACTCCTACGAGGTCTCCCCGGTTCTGCGGCTCATGATCGGCCCGGACACGGCGCGCGAGTTCATCGGCCTGTACCGCCTCGCGGGCGCCGACACGCTCGAGGATCCGTCCGATGCCGAGCAGGGCGATGCGCAGGACGAGCAGGATGAGGAGGATCCGGGCGAGGCCCTCGCGCCGACCGGCGCGCCGGAGAGCGGCCGTCCCGCACAGGCCTGAGCCGCCGGGACGGCCGCACGACCGGGCACCCGAGCGCCGCCCAGGTACCCTTGTGCGGTGGCTTCCGCATCCGAGACCCTCGACCTGCCCGGGATGGCTCCCGCGGCGCATGCCGGCGACGACGAGGCAGTGCGCGACCCCGACCACCCGCATCCGGGCCAGTGGCGCCTCACGCACGTCCAGCTGTCCAACTGGGGCACCTTCCACGGCACGCATGAGCTCGCGATCTCGCCGAAGGGCTTCTTCCTGACCGGCGGACCGGGAACGGGCAAGTCCACACTGCTGGACGCCATCAGCGCGCTGCTGACGCCGCCGCGCACCCTCCACTTCAACGCCGCCGCCTCCGATGCCGGGCCGGCGCGCTCGAAGTACCGCCGCACCGTGGCGAGCTATGTGCGGGGCGCCCATGCGATGCACTACGACGCGGCGACCGGCGAGTTCAGCCAGGAGGTGCTGCGCGAGAAGTCGACCCTGTCGGTGATCACGCTGCGCTACTCCGACGGGCAGGGTGGCACCGTCCAGCTCACCCGTCTCCTGCTCCTGCACGCCGGCCACACCGCGGACTCCGATGTGAAGAGCCTCTACGTGATCGCCCGGGAGCCGCTGGACGTCACGGACCTGCGGCAGTTCGTCTCGAGCAGCATCGAGGGGAAGGCGCTCGAGGCCGCCCACCCGGGCACGGAGACGTTCCGGCAGTTCCGCGAGTACCGGGCGAAGTTCAGCCAGATCCTCGGGATCCCCGATGAGAAGGCCCTTGCCCTGCTGCACAAGATCCAGTCGGCGAAGGAGCTGGGGGACGTCAACGCCCTGCTGCGGGACTACATGCTCGACGAGCCCCGCACCTTCGACCTGGCCGATCAGGCCCTCGCCAACTTCCACAACCTCTCCGAGGTCTACGAGGCGCTCGTGACGGCCCGCCAGCAGCGGGACCTGCTCGCCGGGCTGAAGGAATCCCATGACGCCTGGACGCGGATGCGCGAGCGGGGCGGGGAGCTCGTGGACCGCCGCGCGGACATCGACCTGTTCGCCGCCCAGCATCTGGTGCGGCTGCTGGGGGAGGACCAGGAGCGCCTCGAGCTCGAGAAGGACCGCCTCGCGGCGAGCCAGAGGAGGCTCACCCAGGACGTGGCGGAGGCGCGCGCGGATCTGGCCCAGCTCAAGGAGCAGCGTCGCCGCGCCGGCGGCGGCGAGATCGACGACTGGAAGCAGCAGATCGCCGGGCTCGAGGTCGAGCGGACCCGCCGCAAGGAGCGGGCGACCGAGTTCGGCACCCAGCTCGCGACCGTCGACCTGCGCACACCGATCAGCGAGGACCTCTTCCTGCAGACGCAGAGGGAGGTCGCCGCCATGCGGGCGAGCCTCGAGGAGGAGGAGAAGGGCGCAGACCGGATCCGCTGGGACGCGGAGGCGACGGTCCGCCAGTGGCAGGCCGCCCTGGCCCAGACCACCCAGGAGCTGACGTCCCTCACCGGCCGCGCCTCCAACCTCCATTCGGAGGACATCGCGCTGCGCGACGGGATCGCGAAGCAGGTCGGCGTCGCCCCCACCGATCTGCCCTTCGCGGCGGAGCTTCTCCAGATCAGGGAGGGGCAGGAGGAGTGGACGGCCGCCGCCGAGCAGGCGCTGCGCGGGCTCGCGCGATCGATCCTGGTCCCGGACCGGGTCTATCGCGAAGTGGCGAGCGCGATCGACCGCACCAAGCTGCGCCGGCGCATCTCCTACAACCGGATCAACACGGACCTGCGGCGCCCGGTGCGGGCGATCGACGAGCGCTCCCTGGCCGCGAAGCTCGACGTCAAGGACGGCGAGTTCCATGCGTGGCTGCAGGGCGAGATCGCCGCCCGCATGGACTACACGTGCGCGGAGGACCTCGAGGAGTTCACGCGCCTGAACCGGGCGGTGCTGCGCTCGGGCCAGATCAAGCATTCGGCCTCCCGGCACGAGAAGAACGCCGACCGCTCCATCAACGACCGCTCCCAGTGGGTGCTGGGCTTCGACAACCGGGCCAAGCGCGCCGTCTTCGAGAACGAGCGGATCCGCGCCGAGCAGGAGCTGTTCGAGGCCCAGGCCCGCCGCAAGGACGTCGAGACCGACGCCGAGCGCCGCCGGGAACGCCTCTTCGCCCTGCAGGCGCTGTCCGCCGTGACCTGGGACGACATCGACGCTGCCTCGATCGCCCGGCGCGTGGCGAACCTCGGCGACATGGTGCGCGCCGCGGAGAACGGCTCCGAGGCCCTCGCAGAGCTCGCCCGGCAGATCGACGACGTCGAACAGGCGATCCGCGACAGCGACGAGGAGCTGCTCGAGGTGGTCCGCGGTGCCGGCAAGCTCGCCGAGCAGGCCGAGCGCACTGCGGAGCGCCTGGTCGAGGCGCGCTCGCGCCTGGCGGAGCGGACCCTGTCCGCGGAGGTCGAGGAGGAGCTCGCCGAGCGCTTCCGGGCGATCTCGCCGAACCTCGTCCTGGGCAACATCGACCGGGTCACCAAGGACGCGTCCTCGACGCTGGACGCGGAGCTGATGGATCTCACCCGGCGCACCTCGCGCGCGGAGGAGGACATGCGCACGGCGATGCGGGAGTTCGCACGGCGGTGGCCGGCCGATGCCGGGGACACGGACACCTCGCTCGAGGCCGCCCCCGACTACCTCGCGATCCACCGGCGGATCCAGGAGGAGAAGCTGCCCGAGGTCGAGGACCGGTTCTTCGACTTCTTCACCGACAACACGCTCGGGGACGTGCAGGCCCTCGCCACCGCGATCGCCCGCGAGCCGGCGGAGATCCGCAAGCGCCTGTCCCGTATCAACTCGCTGCTCGCGCAGGTCGAGTTCCATTCGGGACGCTTCCTGCAGCTGTCGATGCGGCCCGTGCACCTCGCGGCCCTGGACGAGTTCCGCCGCGCTCTCGACGAGGCCGCCCGGGACACCGTCGAGAACGACATCACCCGGGACCGGGAGAAGGCGGAGGAGCGCTTCGTCTCCCTGCGTCACCTGATGGGGATCATCTCCGATGCCCGGACCCAGGACGACCAGGTCTCCCGGGTGATCCTGGACGTGCGGCGCCACGTCCACTTCCATGCCGAGGAGGTCGACGCGAACGGCACTGTCGTGCACGCCCACGAGTCCGGGGGTCCGCTCTCGGGCGGCCAGAACGAGCGCCTGGCGACGTTCTGCCTCGCCGCGGCCCTGCGCTATCAGCTCGCCGGGACCGGCATCGACGTCCCCCGCTACGCGCCGATCATCATCGACGAGGCGTTCTCGAAGGGTGCGGGCAAGTTCATCACGGCGGCCATGGAGTCCTTCCGCCACTTCGGCTTCCAGGTGGTCCTCGCCAACCCGGGCAAGAATCCGCAGGCGCTCGCCCCGTTCATCGGCGGCGTCGGCGTCGTCTCGATCCGTGAGGACCGCTATTCCTCGGTGAGCCCGATCGAGTTCGTGCCCGTCCCCTCCTGACCGACCGGGAGGGGAGAGGGGACGGGACGGCTGTCGATGGGGACTTCTCCCCATCGGCAGGAGACGGGCCGGACCCTATCCTGATCGGCATCGGTCCACCGCCCCTGAGCAGCAGGGCGCCGTCGCCCCCGTCGAGGAGCCGGACAATGCCAGCGATCCCGGCTCCCTCCCCGGAGCACGTCCGCTCCGAGGGCGAGGCCCGGGCCCGGGTCCGGGAGATCCTCGCGGAGGCCGCCGCGACCCTCCTCGGACCGCAGCCGGGACGAGGCGGCTTCCGGCAGACGCGGCCCGGCCGCGACCGCTCCTCCGGCGGCTCCTGGCAGGGGCTGCGCACCATGATCCACGTCAGCGGGCTGCTCGTGGCCGAGCTGCCCGCCGGGCGGGAGAACCTCGAGCAGCGGGCGCGCGACCTCGACGGCCCTCTCGCGGCGCTCGGGTTCCACCGCCTCCCCGAGCCGACCGCGTCGAGCCTTCTCCAGGTGCGCTGGCGCTGCGTCGACGGGGAGCTGTTCGAGCTGCTGGGCGGGAGCAGGCTGGGGCTGCGGGTGATCAGCGCCGAGTTCCTGCCGACCACGCGGGAGACGCTGAGCAGCACCTCCCCGATCACGCCCCCGGCGCGGCCTCTGCGCTGAGCCGGTCCTGCGCCAGGATCCGCTCGAGGGCCTCGAGCGGGATGCCCAGCCAGTCGGGGCGCAGGCGCGCCTCGTACAGCGCCTCGTAGATCGCCTTGTCCGCCTCGAAGACGCGCAGCAGCGACGCCTGCCCGGCGGGGTCCTCGGGGAGGCGGACCTCGCGGTAGCCGGCGAGGAAGGCCGCCCGGGCGTCCTCGGCCCAGGCGCGGGCGTCGACGCCGTCGGAGCGACGGACCGCGGCGGCCGCGTAGTCGAGGCTGCGCAGCATCCCCGCGACGTCGCGCAGCGTGCAGTCCGGGGCGGTGCGCTGGGCGAGCGGACGCAGCGGCTCGCCCTCGAAGTCCAGCAGCACCCAGCCGTCCGAGGCCGTGCGCAGCACCTGGCCCAGGTGGTAGTCGCCATGGATCCGCTGCAGCGGCGGCCACGGCCCGCTCCTCGCCCGCTGGATCAGGAGCCGCAGGTCATCGGCCTGCGCGGCGATCTGCGGGATGTCTCGGGCCGCCTCCTCGAGCCGCTCCAGCATCCCCGCGATCATCTGCTCGCGGGCTCGCGCGTCGGCCGGGACGCTCCGCATCTCCCGGGCGAGGATCCGATGCACCTGCCCGGTCGCCGCTCCCAGCTCGTGCGCCTGGGTCCGGAAGCTCGTCCCGGTCCGCGCGCGCTCGAGGGCGACCCGCCAGGCGTCCTGCACATCGGGCAGGAAGCGCTGCGCGAGCAGGAGGTGCACGGCGGGCGGATCCTCGCCCCGGTCCGCCTCGTCGGCGGTGCCGATCCGGAGGCCGCGCTCCGGAACGGCCCGCACGGCGCCGAGGAGGGGCGCGATCGCGGCGCACTGCGCGGCGTCCAGGACGGACTGCACCTCCACGTCCGGATTGGCTCCGCCCTGCAGGATCCGGAACAGCTTGAGGATCACCGGATCCGCCCCGTCGATCTCGAAGATCATCGAACTGTTGGACTGCTCGCCCCGCAGCAGGCGGCTCGCGCGGACCGGGCCGAGCCCGCGACCTCCCCGCACGCCGTCGGCGACGAGGCGCAGCGCAGGGGCCTCCCCGCCCGGGCAGGCCTTCTGCCGGGGCGCCGGCGGCGAGGTGAGCAGGTGCAGCAGGGCGCGTCGCCCGCTCCCGTCCTCGACCGCGTCGATCACGCGCAGGGGAGTGCCGTCCACGGTGACCTCGCCGATCACCGCCGGCACGGGCGCCTGCTCCGCGGAGGGCTCGCCGACGCCGGTCGCGGCCTGCGGCCGCAGCACGAGCGGCACCTGGTAGTCGCGGTATCCGCCGACGGCCCCGCCGAGCGCGTCCGCGGCGGGCGGCTCCTCCGACCCGCCCGGGCGGGCGCGCAGCAGGAGCAGGAGCACCCGGGTTCCCGGGAGGGCACCCGGGTCCACGGGCGCGAGCGGCAGGGGGAGGACGGCGAGCAGCTCGAGCCGAGGCGGGCAGCCGTCCTCCTCTCCCGCCTCCCGCACGAACCAGCGGCGCTGCGGCATCCAGGCGGCGAGCGCGGGCAGGAGCGCGGTCAGCGCGGGGGAGAGCGCTGCGGTCACCGATGCGGTGCCCGCGCCCGGGGGCGTGCCCGGCACGGGGCGGTCGACGTCGTCCATCGGCCCAGGATAGTGGCCCAGGACACGGCACCGGACACCTCCGCGGAACGGGCGCGGGACCCGGCCCCGGGCCGGTGCGAGCCCGGGGTCCGCGCGGGCTCCCCTGGTACTGTGACCGCGTGCCGCAGACCCCTCGTGAGACCCCGCGCAGACAGGATCGTCGCCCCCTGCGCGAGGCCGCGGCGGTCCTGGCGGCGACGCTCGCCCTCGCCCCGCTGCTGATCGCCGCCCCGGCGCTCGCCCTCGGCGAGGACGGCCCCTTCGATCTGCCGCTGACGCGCTCCGAGGTGTCGATCTCCCCGTCGTCCGTGAGCCGCATCGACATCACCGCCCTCCTCGCGGATTCCGCGGAGCCGGAGCTCGACCTCGACACGGCGCAGCTCGCCATCCCCGCCGATCTCCCGGAGGAGGAGCGCGCCCGCATGGCGCTGTCGGAGGACCGGACCACCCTCGTGGTGCAGGACGAGGGCACGTGGAGCATCGTGGACGGGCAGATCGTCTACGTGCCCGACGGCGCCTTCGACCGCGAGATCACCCCGGTGGCGATCACCGTCGCCGCCCCCGGGGGCGTCCGGTCCCGCCCCTCGGAGCTCACCGTGACCACTCCGGAGACGGTGATGCACCGGGTGAGCGCGAGCGCCGGCGAGGTCGTCACCATCCACCTGCAGGACCAGGACCCGGATCTCGTCGAGGGACGGGCCGGGCTGCAGCTGGACGACCTCCCCCGCAGCTCGACGGTCACCGAGGACGGCAGACGCGTGGTGATCCCGGAGCAGGGGACGTGGGAGCTGTCCGAGGACCGGCTCACGCTCACCTTCACGCCGCTGCGCCCGCGCCTGGACAGCGGCCAGCCCTCTCCCGTGCACTACACCGCCGTCGACGCCTCCGGGGAGGCGACCAGCACCGGGGTGGTCGCCGTGGTCGAGCCGGTGATCCCGAACATGAAGCGCTCCGCCCGCTTCGGGGACTCCATCGTCTTCACGCTCGCCGAGGGCCAGCAGAACATCGATCCCGCGACCCTGACCCTGGCTCCCGTCACCGATGACGGGGTCGCGACGCTGTCCGCCGACGGGACGGTCGCCGAGATCCCCGGCCAGGGACGGTGGATCCTGGACCGGGGCGAGTCCACCGTCACCTTCACGCCGGAGGACGAGGACGTGATCGCGGCCGCGCCGATGGGCGTGCGGGGCGGGGACGGCGCGGGCAGCACGTCCTCGCGGGCGCTGCTGGACACGAGCTACCCGCGCATCGCCGATCTCTCGCAGACCGGGGTGCACGGCTCCGACGTCGTCTTCGACCCGCGCAGCGCCAGCCGCGACATCCGTGCCGACTCCCTGGTCCTGGACGCCGCGGACCTGCCGGAGGGCGCGACGCTGTCCGAGGACGCGCAGCAGCTCGACGTGCCCGGGCAGGGGACATGGAGCATCGACCGGGAGGCCATGAAGATCGTCTTCTCCCCGGCCTCGGCGGACCCGGGTCTCGTGGTCAGCCCTGTCCGGGTGCGGGCCGCGGGGCTGTACGCCGACAACGGGACGACGGCGACGCTCACGGCGACCTTCACCGGCGCGGTGCCCACGATGCGCGACGACGAGGTCCGGACCGCTCCGGGAGTCGCGATCACCGCGGACGTCCTGGCCAACGACACCCCGGCCGGCGTCGGCCAGCCGCTGCAGCCGGGGACGCTGCGCCTGCGCTCGATGGATGCAGCGAACCTCGAGGAGCTCGAGGACTGGACGGGGACCCGCCTCGTCATCCCCGACCAGGGCGAGTACCGGATCGGCAGCGACGGCCTGCTCGTGTTCGAGCCGGCTCCCGGCTTCGTGGGCCGGGCCGCGGAGATCGAGTACCTCGTCACCGATTCCACAGGCGTGCCGGCGCTCGCCACGATCGCCGCGGAGGTCGACCCCGATGCCGCGTCCTCCGCGAAGGTCCCGCAGGACACCGTCGGCATCAACACGCTCCTGGCCGGGCTGATGCCCGATGCCCCCGGCACGGCGGTGGTCTTCGGCTCCGTCGTCGCCCTGACCCTCTTCGCGGGCGGGACGATGCTGTGGATCGGCTCGCGCATGGAGCGGGACCGCCGCGCCTGGCGGGACTGAGGCCCGCCGCGAGCAGGCCGCTCAGGAGGCGCAGCCCTCCGGGACGGCGACCGGCTCGGCGAGGGCCGCCGTCGCGGCCTCGGGGGCCCGCAGCCCCGGCCAGTCCGCGCCGATGACCAGGGTGACCTCGGCCCCTTCGGCCCCTTCGGCATCCCCGGGCACGAGGACGGCGCCGTCGATCTGGGCGGCGACCGAGGCGGCCGCGAGATAGCCGCCGCTGCCGTAGATCACGGCGGCCGGGGCGTCGGCGCTCTGCGCGTTGCCGGCCTTGCCGGTCGCGTACCCGCGCTCGGCGAGCTCGGCGGTCACGTCCCCGGCGAGCCCGCGGGTGGAGGTGCCGTTGAGGACCGTGACGGTCACCTCGGCGGGTGGGGCGGGGACCGCGCCGGCGGCAGGACAGGTCGAGGCCGCGCTCGGGGTCGCGGCCGCCGGGGGAGCGGGCTGCGGGCTGCGCACGAGGTTCACGGCGACCGCGACCGCGCCCACCAGCAGGATGATCAGCGCGGAGAAGACGATCAGCTGCGTGATCCGCATCCGCCGATGCCGGGCCTCGCGGAGGGTGCGGCGACGCACATCGTGCACGGAGCGGCCGTAGGGGTGGGCATCATGGTGATCGGGCATGTCAGTCGAGCTCTCGGTAGGCGATGCCGAAGGCATCCAGACGGGGAAGATGGTCGCGCAGACGCGCGAGGAACTGCTCGTAGCGCTCGGGCGGGGACCCCCAGGCGCGTTCGGCGACCGCGCACAGCCGCGGGAAGAGCAGGCGCTCCAGCTCCTCGGAGGAGGAGACGCGTCCGGTCGGCAGGCTCGCCTGGATCCCGCGGACGAGGGTCCTGCCGGCATCGGCGAGCTTCGGCGGCACGAGCGGCGCCTCGTACACGTCCCGCAGCCTGAGAGGGCGGCCGGGGGAGCCGGGCTCCTCGCGGCGGTGCGGGCCCTGCGGCCGGTCCAGACCCAGCAGCGCTTCGGTTCCGACGACGCAGGGGAAGCCGCGGGAAATCGCCTCCGCGAGAGCCCGCTCCCCGCTGCTGACCACGATGGTCGTCCCGTCCGGGGTGCGGGAGCTCAGCACGTCGTCTCCGCCGACGATCGCGGTGCCGTGCTCGGCGAGGACGTCTGCGGCGAAGGTCGTGAAGCGGCCCTGCACCTCGGAGACCCGGGTCATCCCCCAGTCGACCATCCGCGCGCGGACCTCGGCCGAGCGCTCCCACTCCCCGCGCGCGCAGGTCTCCGCGCCGATGTGCAGCAGCGCCGCGGGGAAGACCTCCGCGACCTGGACCAGCACGTCGCGCACGAAGGCGAAGACCTCGTCGGACACGCCGAGCACATGGTCGGAGCCGCCCAGCACCTCGCGCACGCCCACCCGGCGGTCGGGGACGGCGCCCAGCTGCGGGTAGGCGGCGATCGCGGCCTGCATGTGCCCGGGCAGGCTGATCTGCGGGATGATCGTGACGCCGCGACGGTGCGCGTAGGCGACCAGGGCCCGCAGCTCCTGCTGGGTGTAGAAGCCCCCGTGCGGCGCCTCCTGGGCGAGCTCCGACGGCGGCTTCTCGTCCTCGCTCGCGCGCAGCGGGCCGGAGCGCACGGAGCCGATCTCCGTCAGCCGCGGGTAGCCCTTGATCTCCACCCGCCAGCCCTGATCGTCGCTGAGCTGGAGCTGCAGCACGTTCATCCGGTGCAGGGCGAGGGCGTCGATGATCTTCTCGAGCTCCGCGAGGTCCACGAAGCGTCCGACCACGTCCAGGTGCAGACCGCGCCAGGCATGGCGGGGCGCGTCGTGGATGCTCACGCAGGGGATCTCGCCGTGGGTGCCCGCGACGATCTGGGCGAAGGTGTTGCGCCCGTCGGCGAGTGCGGCCTCGCTGCCGGCGGTGAGGGAGGCGCCCTGCGGCGAGATGGACAGCGCGTACTCGGTGCGGGGCAGGTCCTCGGACAGGCCCACCGACAGCTCCCGCCAGGGATCCGTGCTCGCCCAGACACCGGCCGACCAGGAGACATGCTGGGGGAGGGGGAGGAGGGCGAGGGGCGCTGTCATGGCATCGTTCCTTCTGCGGCCCGGAGCGCGCCGGAGGCCGATGCTCCGGGCGGGGACGGCTGATCCGCGGTCGTGACCTGGGTCTCAGACATCTTTCCACATGCGAGCCCGCGCACGGCGCGACGTGTCGCGGGGCGCCCGGATGTGCGAGGGCCCGACCGGCGCATGCCGATCGGGCCCTCGTCCGCAGGTCCTGCTCCTTCCCGGTGACGCGATGCGTCGAGCAGGGTCCGCGGTGGTGCTCGCGCTCCGTCTCAGCGGTAGGTCACGAACACGTGCGGGGAGTTCCAGATGTCGCGGTAGACGACGCGTCCCTTGGAGCTGCCGGCATCGACGATCTTGCCGTTGCCGGCATAGATGCCGATGTGGCCCCAGTTCCCGGCGGAGAACGCGACCAGGTCGCCGGGCTTCGCCTCGGAGCGGGGGATGATCCGACCGCCGAAGGTCTGGTTCTTCGCAGTGCGCGGGACGGTGATGCCGTGGGCGTTGTACACGTACTTCACCAGGCCCGAGCAGTCCAGGCCGGTCGCGGGGTTCGAGCCTCCCCACACGTAGGGGACGCCGATCTGCTCCTTGGCGAGGGCGACCATCGAGTCGCCGTCCCAGCGCGGGGCGGCCTCCTCGGCGTTCGCGGGCACGTCCTTCGCGCTCGTGTTCACCAGGAGGTCCCAGGTCGCGGGGCCCACCACGCCGTCGGCGCGGTTTCCGCCGTTGGACTGGAGGGCGCGGACGGCGCTGCGGGTGGCAGGGCCGAACTTCCCGTCCTCGGGGATCCCGGCATCGCGGTCGTTCAGGCGCGCCTGCAGGTACCGGACCGCGTCGCCGCGGTCGCCGTAGCGCAGGACCGTGCCGATGTACGAGCTCGAGGAGCCGCCGCCGGATCCGGAGGAACCGCCGGAGGAGGAGCCGCCCTTGATGGTGGCGGGGGCATCGGAGGCGGAGACGTTGAACATGATGTTCCACGTCGCCGGGCCGACGACCCCGTCGACGGCGACTCCGCCGTTGGTCTGCACGGCCCGCACCGCGGTGCGGGTGGCGGGGCCGAACTTCCCGTCCACGGCGATCTTCGCGCCGCGGTCGTTCAGGCGGGCCTGGAGGAAGCTCACGGCCTCGCCGCGGCTGCCGTAGCGCAGCTTCTGGGGGGCGTAGCGGGCCTCGTCCGATGCCGCGGAGCTCGCGCTGCTGCGGGACGAGCTCGAGGACTCGGGCAGATGGGCGGGGGCCTCCTCGGCGGAGTAGTTCACGAGGATGTTCCACGTGTACGGGCCCACGACGCCGTCCGCGCTCACGCCGCCGTTGGTCTGCACGGCCATGACGGCCTTGCGGGTGGCGGGGCCGTACTTCCCGTCCACGGCGATGTTCGCGCCGCGGTCGTTCAGGCGGGCCTGGAGGAAGCTGATGGCGTCGCCGCGGGCGCCCGGGCGCAGCACGAGCGCCGTGTAGGTGTCGAGCTCCTTCTGGGCGGCGGGGGACAGGTCCGCGGGGGCGACGGTGATGCCGGTGGCGACGCCGGAGAGCTGCGCGGAGGTCACCGCATCGGCCTCGGGGATCGCGACCAGCGAGCCGGTGGCGGTGACCGCGCCGAGCACGGCGGCGCCGCCGATGGAGCGGCCCATGGGGGCGGCCATCCCGCGGTAGTTCACCACCGCTCGGCCGGGGGCCCGGTGCGTCGGGCGGGTCGGGGGACTGAACATGGCGGTTCGCCTCTTTCTCCTCGCCTCGCAGACGCGCACCGGTTCCGGCAGGGACCCGGGTCGCGTGCTGTGTCCGTCCGCGGTGAACGAGGAAGTGACCGGCATGGGGACGGAGCGGCGACCACACCGGACGGGGCCCCATCCAGGCGGCACCAGGAACACCCTACGGGGGTCCCGCCAGGACCCCCCGCCTGCCTTGACGCGAAGAAGACGTTGACTTTACTCAACTTTTACGAGAAAGTCGGCGTATCGGAGTGTTGTTCCGGAGTCTTTTCGAACCTCTGTGTTAATCACAGCGATGTGATTCCTGCGGGTCGAATGCGCGGAGGATCCGGGCCCGAAAGGCGAAGCGCGGCACCATCGATGGATGATGCCGCGCTGCGACCGGCGGTCGGGGTGACAGGATTTGAACCTGCGACCTCCTCGTCCCGAACGAGGCGCGCTACCAAGCTGCGCCACACCCCGCCTCGGTGCCGCACCGGAGTGCCTCACCGACGTGAAACATTACCCCGGCCAGGCGCTCCGCGCGAACTCAGGGGCGGTCGGAGGCGCGCAACGTGATCAACGTCGCCTCCGGCGGGTTGAAGAGGCGGTAGTTCGAGAACGGGCTCGCCCCCAGACCGCCGCTGACGTGCAGGGGGACGCCGTTCCACGTCGAGAGGCCGCGCGCCTGCGTGCGCGGGAGATCGCAGTTGGTCACGAGCGCGCCGATGCCCGGCAGACGCAGCTGACCGCCATGGGTGTGCCCTGCGAGCAGGAGATCGGCGCCGTCGCGGGTGAAGGCGTCCAGGACCCGCCGGTACGGGGCGTGGGCGACGCCCAGGCGCAGCACCGGCGGGACGGGCGCCGCGGGATCCTGCTGCCCGGCATCGTCCCGGTCCCGGGCGTGCTCCGCGTCGGGCTCGGGGGAGGGCATCGCGTCGCGTTCGAGATGCGGGTCGTCCACCCCGACCAGCTGGATCCGCAGCCCCGGCAGATCGATGCGGGCGCGGGTGTTCGTCAGGTCCCGCCAGCCGTGCGCGCCGAGGACCTCCGCAAGGGACTCGACCGGGAGATCCGCGGCGCGATGCTCCGCCACGAACCCCTCGGGGCGCGGATCGGGCAGGAAGTAGCGCAGCGGATTCTTCGGCCCGGGCGCATACATGTCGTTCGAGCCCATGACGAAGGCGCCCGATCGGCGCAGCAGCGGATCGAGCGCCTCGGCGAGCGGGGCGATCGAGGCGCTCGAGGCGATGTTGTCGCCGGTGTCGATGACGAGGTGGGGGCGCAGGGTCCCCAGGAACCGCAGGAACTCGAGCTTGCGCTCCTGCTCCGGCATGAGGTGGATGTCGCTGATGTGCAGCAGCCGGATGCTCCGCGCCCCGGCGGGAAGGATCCGCAGCGTCTCCTCCCGCAGCGTGAAGCGGTCGACCTCGACGTGCCGGGCCCAGAGATGCGCCCCGGCGGCCGCACCGAGGGCGAGGGCGCCCAGCGCGGCGGCCCTCGCGGCTCGCGCCACCTCAGCCCTTCCCGGTGGACTGGCGGATCGTCACCGTCCGGCCCTCGGTGAGCGGGGTGCCCGGGGCGGGGTCCGTCCCGATCACTCGCCACTTCTCGACATCGGCGGAGGGCTCGCGCCGGACGGTGACCTTGTAGCCGGCCCCCTCGAGGGTCGAGGTCGCCGTCGACAGGACCATGCCGCTCACGTCGGGCACGGTGCCGTCGCGCTGGGCGCCCCGGGCGGGGGCGGCCGGCCGGCCGGGCTCGCCCGGGAACGGCTCGTTGGGCAGGCCCTCGTGGACCGTGATCATGTACTGCTGCCAGGTGGGCAGGGACACGGTGTTGCCCCACACGCTGCCGCGCCGCAGGTAGGTGTCGCCGACGGTGAACCCGCCCGGCTTCACGTTCGAGGTCGGGTTGCCGAACCAGACCGCGGTGCTCATCTGCCTCGTGAAGCCCACGTACCAGGTGTGGAACTGCTCGCTCGAGGTGCCGGTCTTGCCGCCGGCGTCGTGGCCCGGGATGACCTTGCCCTTGCCCGTGGCCCGCGGATCGGCGAGGTCCTGCTCGAGGGTCCAGGCCACGGAGTCCGCGACCTGCTTGTCCAGGACCTGCTTGCAGCTGTTCCCGGTGAAGGCGACGTCCTTGCCGGCCCGATCGGTGATCGCCGTGATGGCGGTGGGTCGGCAGTACGTGCCGGAGGCGCCGAAGGTCGCGTAGGCCGAGGCCATGTCGAGGGCGCTGATCCTCAGCTCGCCCAGGACGACCACCGAGGGGGCGAGCTCCTGCCCGTACAGGTCCTCGACCGGCATCGACTGCGTCTCCGGGTTGAAGGGGTTGAAGGTCGCCGGCACCACGCCCAGGGTGCGCGCCGTGCTCGCGATGTCGCACAGGTCCATCTGCCGGGCCATGTTGGCGTAGGAGGTGTTGATCGAGAACTTCGTCGCGTTGAGCGCGGGCTCCATCGGCGCGAGCGCCACGGACACGGCGTTGTCCGGGTTGTAGCCGCGCCGCTCCCGCCAGGCGCCGCCGGGCAGACACTTGGCCGGGAAGGTCGTCATCGTCTGGCGCGCCGTGCCGACCGTGTCCCAGATCGAATGGCCGGTCTTGAGCCACTCGGTGAGCACGAAGGGCTTGAAGGTCGAGCCCACGGGGAAGCCGCTGCCGCCGCCGAGGGCCTTGGGGACGTTGTAGTTGATGGCGGTCTCGCCCGGGCCCACCTCCTCGTAGGGGTTGAAGGTGCGGTTCTGCGCCATCACCAGGACGTTGCCGGTGCCCGGCTCGACCGTCACGATCGAGTGGCCGAAGCCGGAGTCGTCCGTCGCCGGCAGGCGAGCCTCGAGGAGGTCCTCCGCCGCCTTCTGCTTGCCGACATCGAGGGTCGTGCGGATCGTCAGACCGCCGCCGTACAGCTTCTTCCGGCGGTCCGCGGGCGTCTCCCCGAAGCTCGGATCGTTCATCAGCGAGCGCGTCACGTAGTCGCAGAAGAAGCCCGAGCGGCCGGCGCTCGCGCATCCGGCGGAGACGTTCTGGACCTTGAGCATCTCCGTCACCGGCAGGGCGGAGGCCTCGTCGTACTGCTCCTGGGTGATGTACCCGTCGCGCAGCATGGCGCGCAGCACCTCGTTGCGGCGCTTCTCCGCACGCTCGGGATTCTTCACCGGATCGTAGAGGTTCGGACCGTTGGTGATGCCTGCGAGCAGGGCGGCCTCGCCCGGTCCCAGGTCCTTCGCGGGCTTGGAGAAGTAGTGCTGGGAGCCGGTCTCCACGCCGTACTGCGAGGGACCGAACTGGGCCACGTTGAGATAGGCGCCGAGGATCTCGTCCTTGGACCATTCCTTCTCGAGCGAGATCGCGAGCTTCGCCTCCCGGGCCTTGCGGCCGTAGGTCTGCTCCGTGGCCTCGGCCTTCGCCTCATCGTCCCCGCGCTGCTGCGCATCCATGAGCAGCGCGTTCTTCACGTACTGCTGGGTCAGCGTCGAGCCGCCCTGCGTGCTGCCGCCCGCCGAGTTGCTCAGCAGGGCGCGGGCGGTGCCGCGGATGTCGATGCCGCCGTGCTCGTAGAAGCGGCGGTCCTCCTCCGCCACGACCGCGTGCTGGACGTAGGGCGAGATCTCCTCGAGGGGGACCATGACGCGGTTCTGGTAGTAGAACGTCGCGAGCAGGGAGCCGTCCGCCGCCTCGATGCGGCTGGACTGGTTCAGCGGCTCGACCTTCAGCTCCGTCGGATAGGAGTTGAACAGCTCCACCCCGTCGTCCGTCGCCGAGGACGTCAGCGACACCGCCGGCAGCAGGAAGCCCGCCATCAGCACGCCGGCGACGCCGGACACGACGAGCAGTCCCACCAGCAGATACACGGTCTGCAGGAGGGCTCTGGCCGGGTTCGCGCCGGCGCGGGGGGATCGAGGGTCAAGGTCCGCCATGGTCCTACAGTACGTCGAGCCCGGGGTGCACTTCCACGCCCGCGGCGTGCGGGATCGCGCGGCCCGGAGCCCGATGGGCGGCGCCTGCGGGCATCCTGTGGCGGCTCTGCGCGGAGCCTGGGAGCCGGGGTCCGCGGAGGGACGAAACGGTGCATTTTGCTTGTTCGTCGGAAAAACCTACTATGGGCCTCCACGAGTCGACGAAGATTCGAAAGGGGACACCTGTGACCACCAGCATGACGGGAAGCTCAGTCGCCGAACGCGAGGGATGGGCCGCACGCGGATCGTGCGCCGGCCAGGACCCGGACGGCTTCTTCGTACAGGGAGCCGACCAGCAGAAGGTCAAGGTCACCTGTATGAGCTGCCCGGTCCGGACCCTGTGCCTGGCCGACGCCCTCGACAACAGGGTCGAGTTCGGCGTGTGGGGAGGCATGACCGAGCGCGAGCGCCGCCGACTGCTGCGGCAGCACCCCGGGATCCACGACTGGTACGGCGTCCTCACCCGTATCCAGGAGCGCGCGGCGGGGGAATGAGCCGCCCGTCCGAACCGTCCGGGGCATCGGCCCGGGGACGGCGGCGCGGACGAGACCCATCGGCGTGACCTGGGCCGGTAGGCTCTGGGCATGACCGATCGCACCCTCTGGGAATACCTCACCGTCCCCCTCCTGATCCACGCCACCAAGCAGATCCTGGACAACTACGGCTCCGAAGGCTGGGAGCTCGTCCAGGTCGTCCCGGGGCCCAACCCCGAGTCGCTCGTCGCCTACCTCAAGCGTCCGCTGGAGCAGGGCTGATGTCCGCCGCGCCGCAGCCGGGGACGGTCCTGGGCCGCCTCGAGGAGCTGGGCCTCGCGCTCCCGCCCGTGGCCGCTCCGGTCGCCAGCTACGTGCCTGCCGTGGTCGCGGGCGACCTCGTGCACACCTCCGGGCAGCTGCCGATGATCTCGGGCTCCCTGCCCGCCACCGGCAAGGTCGGGGCGGAGATCAGCGCCGCGCAGGCGCAGGACCTCGCCCGTATCGCCTGCCTGAACGCGCTCGCCGCCGTGGCCGCGCAGATCGGCGACCTCGACCGGATCACCCGGATCGTCAAGCTCACCGGCTACGTCGCCTCAGACCCCGGCTTCACCGGCCAGCCCGCCGTGATCAACGGCGCCAGCGACCTGCTCGGGGCCCTGTTCGGCGAGGCGGGCGCCCATGCCCGCAGCGCGGTCGGCGTCTGCGTGCTGCCCCTGGACGCCCCCGTCGAGCTGGACCTCGTGGTCGAGTTCGCCGCCGCCGCGGAGGCCTGACGTGCGGCAGGGCACGGTGCTGAGCGAGGAGCGGGGATGAGCGACGAGGATCTGCGTCGCGATCCGGATGCCGAGAGCGTCGAGGTGGTCTCGCGCCGCGCGCCCAATCCGGGGCCGATGACCCTCACGGGCACCAACTCCTACGTCCTGCGCGACGGCGGGCAGAGCTGGGTCGTCGACCCCGGGCCGCGCGACCCCGCGCACCTGGCCTCCCTCATCCGCCTCGCGATGGGGGAGGGCCAGCAGGTGCTCGGCGTCCTCGTCACCCACCGGCACGGGGACCACAGCGACGGCGCCGGCACCCTGCGGCGCCAGCTCGAGGCCCGCAGCGGCCGCCCCGTGAAGCTGTGGGCGGCAGATCCCTCCTCCGTGCCCGGTGCGCACATCCCGCCGACGGAGCTGCACGGCGACTCGGGCCTGGTCGCCGACGTCATCGCCGTGCCCGGCCACACCGCGGACTCGGTCGCCCTGCTCGTCGAGGGCGGGCGCCTGCTCACCGGCGACACGGTCCTCGGCGGCTCCTCGACGGTGATCGCCCCGCCCGACGGCAGCCTCACCGCGTACCTGCAGTCCCTCGCGATCCTGCGGGCCATGGCCCTGGACGGCCGGATCTCGAGCCTCCATCCGGGCCATGGCGAGCCCGTGGACTCGCCCACCGAGGTGATCGCCGTGCTCGAGGAGGCGATCGCCCACCGCGAGCAGCGCATCGCCCAGGTGCGCGCCGCCCGCGCCGCCGGGGTGCTCACCCTGGACCGGCTCATCCGGGAGGTCTACGGTGCCGGTCTCGAGGGGAAGCTGCGTGAGGCCGCGAGCTGGAATCTGCGCGCCACGCTCGAGCACATCTCCGCCGTGGACGGACGCTGAGCGCACACCCCGGACGCAGGAACGGGCGGCTCCCCACCAGGGAGCCGCCCGTTCCCGACCAGCCGTCCGAAGACGGCACGGGGATCCGGAGGATCAGCGGGAGCGACGGCGCAGGCGCTCGACGTCCTGCAGCAGGACGGCGCGGGCCTCGAGCCGGATCCAGCCGCGGGAGGCGAAGTCCGCGAGCGCCTTGTTCACGGTCTCGCGGGAGGCGCCGACCAGCTGCGCCAGCTCCTCCTGCGTGAGGCCGTGCGCGACCATGACGCCGTCATCGGTCTGTCGGCCGAAGCGCTGCGCGAGGTCGAGCAGGTTCTTGGCGACGCGGCCGGGCACGTCGGCGAAGACGAGATCGGCCAGGGACTCGTTGGTCTTGCGCAGGCGACGGGCGAGGCTCGCCAGGAGGTGGCGGGCGACCTCGGGACGCTGCGCGAGGACGCGGTACAGGTCCTGCTGCGTGAGGGAGTAGAGGGTCGTCTCCGCGACCGCGGTCGCGGTCGCGTTGCGCGGAGCCGGGTCGAAGAGGGACAGCTCGCCGAGGGTCTCGCCCGGGCCGAGGACGGCCAGCAGGTTCTCGCGGCCGTCGCCCGAGGCGTGACCCACCTTGACCTTGCCGGTGCCGATGATGAAGAGACGGTCGCCCGGCTCGCCCTCTCGGAAGATCACGGCGCTGCGATGGAAATCCTCCTGCGTCATCGACGCGAGGACTGCCTGCTTGCCGTTGTCGTCGAGTGCGGCGAACAGCGGTGACGAACGAACGATGTTCTCGTCCACGGAACCTCCTGGATACTGGGTCCCCTGGATGCGGGACCAACGATGTCAACTCCCATTGTGACGGAAAGAGCCGCCCGGTGCGTGGTTGCGGTCACAGCTCGCGCGTCGTCGGGACCCGATGATGCTACACATCGTGGGCACGGACCTGTGCCCGCACCGGAAGGAGAGACGTGCCCGCCCCTGCTCCGGCACCCCGCCGAAGGACGCCGACGGGATCGGCTCCCGCCTCCCGGCCTCCCGCGGACCCGGCCCGGGTCGATGCGCTGCTGCGCGCCCACCATATCGAGGCGCGCACCGAGCTCGACCATGCCGACGCCTTCGAGCTGCTCGTCGCGACCGTCCTGTCCGCGCAGACCACGGACGCCCGGGTCAACGCGGTCACCCCGGAGCTCTTCTTGCGATGGCCCGGCCCGGACGCTCTCGCGGGCGCCGATCCCGACCAGGTCGAGGCGGTGGTGCGGCCCCTCGGGATGGGCCGCACCCGCGCCCGGCGGATCATCGGCCTCGCCGCGGGGCTCCGGGACCGCCACGGCGGCGACGTCCCCGACGATCAGGAGGCGCTCGAGGCGCTGCCCGGGGTGGGACGCAAGACGGCGCACGTGCTGCGGGGCGCCTGGTTCGGGCACAGCGCGCTCGCCGTGGACACGCACGTCGGGAGGCTCTCCCGGCGGCTGGGCTGGACGGAGCGGACCGATCCGCGGCACGTCGAGGACGACGTGGTCGCGCGGGTGCGGGAGGCGGAGGAGCGGACCGGACGGAGCATCGACCTGACCCTGCTGTCGCTGCGCATGATCCTGCACGGACGACGCGTGTGCACCGCCCGGGCGCCCCGCTGCGCGGACTGCGCGATCGCGCCGATCTGCCCCTCCGCCCCCGCCGACGCCGCGGGAGGTCCTGCGGCGGGAGGGGCGGCATGAGCGTCCTCGAGCCCCGGGACGCGTCCGGGATCCCCGCGTTCCTGCGGCCGCTCGCTGCGCAGGCTCTCCTCGGCGGCACGGAGCTCGTCGACCTGGGCGGGCGCCCGCGAGGCGGCACCGCGGAGGAGGCCCGGGCGCCGCGGCGCGGCGCGGTGCTCCTGCTCGTCACCGGGCGCCGCCTCGAGCACGCCCGCATCGTCGTCGAGGAGCGGGCTCATACCCTGCGCTCCCAGCCGGGCCAGTTCTCCCTGCCGGGCGGCGGGGTGGAGCCGCAGGACGCCGATGACGCCGCCGCCGCGCTGCGCGAGGCCCAGGAGGAGGTGGGCCTCGACCCCGCCGCCGTGCAGGTTCTGGGCGCCTTCGCCCCGATCGTCATGCCGTGGCGCGCCTACGAGGTGCGGCCGGTCCTCGCCTGGGCCCCGGAGGACCCGGGTCTGCATGCCGCCGATCCGGGCGAGGTCGCACGGGTGGTGTGGGCGCCGCTGCACGGCGCCGGCTCCCTGAGCGATCCCGCGGTCCGCCGCACGGGTCTGCTCGACGGGCGGGACGTCGGGACCGCCTACGACCTCGCCGACGACGCCTTCGTCTGGGGATTCACCGCGTACCTCCTCGAAGCGGTCCTGCGTCGCCTGATGCCCGTCCCCGGCGAGCAGGACCAGCCGCGGATGGAGGTTCCGGCGCTCCGACGCATGGAGGGCTCGACGCGTCCGCACGGGCGCCACCCCGGGCGGGATCGGCATGGCCGGATCTCCTGATCGCGTCGATCCCCGTGCGACCGGACGGCCTGCGCGGGAGCACGGCGTGAGCGGGGCCACCTCCGCCGGTGCGGGTCGTCCGCGACACGGGAGCACGGGGTAGACTGACGGGCCGCGGGGCGGCTGCGCGCCGCCCGCGCCCCAGGGCCGTCCGGTCCGGGAGAGCACCCACACGAACCAGCAAGGGACGGGATCCGCGTGCCACGTGGCAAGGTGAAGTTCTACGACGCCGAGAAGGGCTTCGGCTTCGTCCTCGACGAGGACAGCGGCGAGAGCGTCTACGTGCACGCCTCGACGCTCCCCGACGGCGTGACCACCCTGCGCCCGGGCGCCAAGGTCGACTTCGACGTCGCCGACGGCCGCCGCGGCCCGCAGGTCCTGTCGCTGCGTCTGCTCGAGCCGGCTCCGTCCATCTCGCGGGCCCGCCGCACCAAGCCCGAGGAGATGGCAGGGATCGTCGAGGACCTGATCCGTCTGCTCGACGACGCCTCCAACGGCCTGCGCCACGGCCGCTACCCCGACAAGGGGCACTCCCAGAAGATCGCGACCGTGCTCCGCGCCGTCGCCGACGATTTCGAGGCCTGAGCCCATGACCGCTGCGACCGCCTCCTCCACGAGCCGCCCGGCACGCACCCGGACCGCGAAGCCGAAGCTCGACGCGATCGCCGCCGCGGCCGTCGACCTCGCCCGCGAGGTGCTCGAGGAGGTCGCCGAGCCCGGTCAGGTCGGGGAGCATCTGCGCTCGGTCGCCGTCGGCGACCGGATGGTCGATCAGGTGTTCGCCTGCGAGATGCCGGGGTATCGGGGCTGGTCGTGGCATGTGACCGTCGTGCGCGCCTCGCGCGCGAAGGTCGCGACGGTCGCAGAGACCGCGCTGCTGCCCGGCGAGGATGCGCTGCTCGCCCCTGACTGGGAGCCGTGGTCCGAGCGGCTGCGGCCCTCCGACGTCGGCGCCGACGACCTGCTCCCGTACCGCGAGCAGGACGCGCGTCTCGAGTTCGGCTACGAGCAGACCGGCGACGAGGACGCCGACCGGCTGGCGCAGTGGGAGCTGGGGCTGGGCCGCGTGCGCGTGCTCTCCCCGGAGGGGCGCTCCGAGGCCGCCGAGCGCTGGAGCGCCGGCGAGTTCGGACCCCGGGAGATCTCCGCCCGCGGACGTCGCGGCACCGTCACCGCGAGCTGCGCCAGCTGCGGCTTCGTCTCGCTCCTGGCCGGCTCGCTGCGCGGCGAGTTCGGGATCTGCACGAACGAGTGGTCCCCGGCGGACGGCCGCGTCGTCCACCTCCGGTACGGCTGCGGCTCACATTCGGAGACGGGCCAGGAGGAGGCGGGCAGCGAGTTCCCGGTCTCCGACGGCGTCGTCGTCGATGAGCTGCGCGTCGAGTACGACACGAGCCCCATCGCCCAGGATGAGGCCGTGCCCGCCGCCGAGGTCCCCGCGGATGCCGCCGAGGTCCCCGGGGACGGGGCGGCGTCCGAGCAGACGCCCTCCGAGGAGGGCTGAGCCGGCTCGGCCTTCGTCGGCCGCGTTGAGCAGCCGGGTCCGTGCGGGAGCCGCCGGCGAGATCAGCGCAGCGTGACGGCTGCGCGGCTCAGGAGGGCCTCGACGGCCAGCAGGGGCGGGACGTTCCCGGCGATCCGCGCCCGGGTGCGCTGGACGGCGTCCAGGAGCGCGAGGGTCGCACGGGCGTCTGCGGCCTGCGCCGCCTCGTGCAGCTCCTCCTCGACGCCCGGGTTGACCAGGTCGCTTCCCGTGGCGAGCTGCAGGGTCAGCACATCGCGCAGGACCGAGTGGGCATCCAGCAGGTACCGGTCGAGCACATCGCGCACGAGCCGCGTCTGGCGGCGCTTGGCGTCATCCTCGAGCTGCTTGACCTGGCTGCGCAGCGCGGGCGGGATCTTTCCGTCGTCGATGCCGGCGGAGCGCAGGAAGCGGGCCCGCTCCTGGGCCGCGACCTCGTCGGCATGTTCCTTCGCCTCCGCCGTCGCCCGCTCGACGAGCGCTGCCGCGGCGAGCACCGCCTCCCCGGTCGAGCGCAGTCCCAGCAGCGCCCGGGCCGCGTCCTCGCGTGCGGCGAGGGCTCCCGGCTGGGTCGCGTAGCGCAGGGCGAGCCCGATGTGCCCCTGGGCGGCGCGGGCCGCACGGGCGGCGACCTCCGGATCGACGCCGTCGCGCCGCACGAGCAGGTCCGCGACCACGTCCGCCGCAGGTATCGTGAGCGTGAGCACCCGGCAGCGGGAGCGGATCGTCGGCGCGAGATCCTGCGGCGACGGTGCGCACAGCATCCACACGGTCGCCGGTGGGGGCTCCTCGATCGACTTCAGCAGGACGTTGAAGGTCCCGGCGCTCATCCGGTCGGCGTCCTCGATGATGAGCACACGATGCCGCCCGGTGGCCGGGGCGCGATGCGCGGTCTGGATGAGCCCGCGCACCTCCTCCTTCGAGATCGACAGCTTGTCGGTCGCCACCACCGTCACGTCGGGATGGGTGCCCGCGAGGGTCGTGCGGCAGGCCTGGCAGGAGCCGCAGCCCTGGCCGGACTCGCATTGCAGGGTCGCGGCGAAGGCCCGCGCGGCTGTCGAGCGGCCCGAGCCGGGCGGTCCTGCGATCAGCCAGGCCTGCGCGAGGGAGCCGTGCGGGGAGGCTGCGCGCCGGAACTCCGCGACCGCGGAGTGCTGCCCGACGACGTCGGCCCAGACGCCCGGAGCGGCAGGGGCCGCGGTCGTGGCGCTCACTGCTCGTCCCGATGCCGCGGCGGCGGCACGGGCTCGAAGGTCGGGTCGAAGCGGGCGAGCTCCGGGGCGATCGCGGCGAGCACCCGGGAGTGGATCTCCTCGCGCGGCAGGCTGCCGTCGATCACGACGAAGCGCTCGGGCTCGTGCTCGGCCAGCTCGAGGAAGGAGCGGCGGACCTCCTCGTGGAACTCCAGCCCCTCCTGCTCGAGCCGGTCCAGCGACCCGGCTTCGCGACGCTCGCCGAGAGACTCGGGCGGCAGGTCCAGCAGGATGGTCCGGTCCGGGAGCAGACCGCTGGTCGCCCACAGGTTCAGGGCCGTGATCTGCTCGCCGTCGAGGGCTCGTCCCGTGCCCTGGTACGCGACGGAGGAATCGAGGTAGCGGTCGCTCAGCACGAGGCCCCCGCGGGCCAGGTGCGGCCGCACGACCGTGGCGATGTGGTGGGCGCGGTCCGCCGCATACAGCAGGGCTTCCGCTCTTTCGTCGACGTGGTCGCCGTGCAGGACCAGCTGCCGGATCCGCGAGCCGAGCTCGGTGCCGCCCGGCTCCCGGGTCACCAGGACCAGGTCCTCGTCCACGGTGCGCTCCGCGACGAGGTACTGCTGGAGCAGGGAGATCTGGGTCGTCTTGCCCGCACCGTCCCCGCCCTCGAAGGAGATGAACAGTCCGCGCCGCGGCGCATGGGGGATGGGGACCTTCAGACGAGGGACGGGCTCCAGCCCTCGCGGCTCGACCGGGAGGGTCTCGAGGTCCTTGGCGCTGATGGGCATGGTCATGCGTGCGCCTCCCCGGGGAAGACGACGCCCAGAGCGGCGCGCGCCTGATCGAGGGAGCGCATGACGGAGATCGTGTCCGCCCAGGTCATGAGCGGGGACTCGCGCAGACCGGCGGCGATGCAGCGAGCCGCCTCCGCTGCTTCGAAGACCAGCCCGTCACCGGGAACGCCCGGGTGGGAGAAGCGCGCGCAGCGGCCGTCGCGCAGCTCGACGCGCAGCTCGCCGGGGGCGAAGAAGGCGGAGGACAGGCGGACCCTTCCCAGCGTCCCCGTCACCGAGGCCTCGATCGGCGTGAGACCGCGCAGCGTCGTCGACAGGGTCGCATAGCCGCCGCGGGCGCCGCGCGCGACCATGGCCACGCTCGCGTCCACGCCGAGGGAGGTCTGCTCGCCGATGGCCGCGAGGTCCTGCAGGTCGCCGAGCACGAGCTGGGCGAAGCTGACCGGGTACACCCCGAGGTCCAGCAGCGCGCCGCCGCCCAGCTCCGGGGCGTGCAGCCGATGGGACGGGTCCTCGGGGAAGGCCTGGCCGTGGTCCGCCTGCACCATGACGACGTCGCCGATGATGCCCGAGGCCAGGACCTGGCGCAGCACATCGAACTGCGGCAGGAAGCGCGCCCACAGCGCCTCCATGAGGAACAGGCCGCGCTCGCGGGCGAGGCCTACGAGATCCTCCGCCTCGGCGGCGTTCAGGGTGAAGGCCTTCTCCAGCAGCACGGGCACGTCCGCCTCGAGGGCCTGCCGCGCCATGGCATGGTGCTGCGCCATGGGGGAGGCGATGTAGACGGCGTCGAGGCCGCCCGCGGCGAGCATCGCGCCGAGGTCGTCGTAGGCGGCGTCGATCCCGTGCTTCCGGGCGAAGTCCTGAGCGCGCTGCGCGGAGCGCGACGTCACGGCCACCACCCGCGAGGCCGTGGCCCGGTGGACGGTCGCCGTGAACTGGTCGGCGATGTGTCCGGGGGAGACGACGCCCCATCGCAGCGGCGGCGCGGACGCGGGGTCGGGGACCTGGGACGGGGGCAGCTCGAGGACGCTCTCGTCGGCTCGGGAAGTCATGGAACCAATCTATCGGGTGCGCCGGACGGATGAGGCCCGCCGGGCGTCCGCTGTGGACGACCGGCGGGCCCCGCCGGGAGCGGCTCCCACGCCGCGGGCAGCGCTCTGGTTCCGCGCCTCGCGGAGCCACGGGCCGCCAAGCGCCTCCTCAGCCCTTGACCGAGCCGGCGGTCATGCCGCGCACCAGGAAGCGCTGCAGGCTGAAGAAGACGATCATCGGGATGATCATCGAGAGGAACGCGCCGGCCGTGAGGAGCTCCGCGCCCTGCCCCTGCGTGCCGAGCATCTGCTGGAGGTCCACGATGATGGTGCGGTTCGCTCCGCCGCCCAGGAACAGCTTGGCGATCAGCAGGTCGTTCCACACCCACAGGAACTGCAGCGTCGCGAAGGCGGCGATCGCCGGGGAGGACATCGGGGCGACCAGACGCCAGAACGTCTGGAAGTGGCTCGCGCCGTCGATCTTCGCGCTCTCGATGACGGAGGTCGGGAGCGTGGCCATGTAGTTGCGCAGCGTGTAGATCGCCAGCGGCATGCCGAATCCGCTGTGGAGCAGCCAGACCGCCACGAACTGGCCGTTCAGCCCCAGCCCCCGGGGGCCGAAGAGGTCCAGCAGCGGCTGGAACGCCACCTGGATAGGCACGACCATGAGCGCGACGATGAGGATGAACAAGACATCCTTGCCGGGGAATCTCATGAACGTGAAGGCATACGCCGCGTAGGCGGCGAGCATGATCGGCAGCACCGTCCCGGGAACGGCGACGATCACCGAGTTCAGGAGCGTGTCGCCCATCGAGGTGCCGGCGAACAGCCGCGTGTAGTTCTCGACCGTCCAGCCTCCGCCGAGGGGATCGGTGAACATCCTCCACCAGCCGGACGTCGCCGCGTCCTCGCGGCTGCGGAACGAGGTCACGAGAAGACCGATCGTCGGCACGGTCCAGAGCACGCCGAGCACGATCATCGTGAGGATCGCCGTGAGCGAGCGGGGACGTCCGTCCTTCATCGTGCCCATCATCGGTTCGCCTCCTGCTTCCGGAAGGCCCGGACCTGGTAGATCAGGATCGGGGTGACGAGGATCAGCAGCACCACGACGATCGCCGAGGCCTGGCCCGCCTGCTGCGCGACGAACAGCCGGTCGAAGAAGAGGTTCGCGATCACGTCGGTGTTGTTGCGACCGTTGGTCATGACGTAGACGATGTCGAACACCTTCAGCACCAGGATCAGCACTGTGATGAAGACCGCCAGCAGCGTCGGCATGACCTGGGGGAAGATGATCTGCCAGAAGATCCGTGTCTCCCCCGCCCCGTCCATGCGGCCCGCCTCGACCGTGTCCTCGGGCACGCCCTTGATGGCCGAGCTCACGAGCACCATGGCGAAGCCGGCCTGCAGCCAGACGAGGATGACCATGAGCAGTAGGGTGTTCAGCCGGGCGGTGTCGATCTGCATCCAGGGCTGCGGGTCGCCGCCGAGCGCGACGACGAACGCGTTGAGCATCCCGGTCTGGGTGCCGCTCGCGTCCTGGTAGGCGTACACCAGGCCCCAGATGGTCGCGGCGCCCACGAAGCTGATCGACATCGGCAGGAAGATGAGTGACTTGGCGACCTTCTCCCCGGAGGGGGAGAGCTTGTCCGCGAGCACCGCGACCGTGAGGCCCAGGGCGACCGTGACGAGCGGGACGATCAGGATCCACAGGAAGTTGTTCAACAGGGCCTGCCAGAACGCCCCGGTGCCGAACACCGTCTGATAGTTCTCGAGCCCCACCCAGGCGGTCGAGTCCGCGTTCGCGAACGAGTAGACGACGGTCTGGACTGTCGGGTACACGAGCATGACCCCGAGCAGCGAGAGCGCGGGGAGCAGGAAGGCGTAGGGGATGAGCCCCTCGCTCATCCGGGACGGCAGCCCCTCGATCGCGATGTTGAGGAAGCGGAAGATCACGATCGCGCCGCCGATGCCGACCACGAGGCTCAGCACGCCGATGAGGACCTTGCTGCCCAGGAACCACTGCGGGTAGTACGCGAAGGCGAGGAAGATGTTGCACACCAGCCACACGGATACGACGAGGCCGACGCCTCCGACCAGCAGCCGGAGCGGGCGCGCCGGGCTGCCTCCTCGGCGTCGCTCCTCGGGCGGCGACGCGGAGGCGGCGCTCTGCGCTGCGGAGGTCATGACTCCTCGTCCCCGGACGCGGGCCAGCTCGCCTCGATCTCGTCGCAGACCTGCTGGGAGGTCTTCTCGTCCGCGATCCACGACATCATCCCCTCCCAGAAGGTGCCGCCGCCGACGCTCACGGGCATCAGATCCGAGCCGTCGTAGCGGAACACCTGGGCATCGGCGGCGATGGTCGCGACCCGGCGGGTCGTCTCGTCGGCGTACAGGGATGCGTCGAAGGTGCGATGCGGGCTGAGCCAGCCGCCCGCCGCCGCCCATTCCGCTCCGAACTGGTCCGAGGTCAGGAACTTCATGACCTCGACGGTGTCGTCGTTGAGGTTCATGAGCGCGGCGAGATCGCCGCCGCCCAGGATCGGCTGACCTTCGAATCCGCCCTCCCAGGTGGGCATGGCCATGACACCGACCTCCTCGTCCATGTTCGCGAGGATGTCCGCGGGCAGGAACCCGGTGACGAAGTTGCCCTGCCGCACGAGCATCGCCCGTGCGGGGTCCTCGAACAGCGGCAGGGGCGCCTCGGAGAACGGCGTGTTCACGATCGTCGCCGCCCCGCCGAGCACGTTGCCCTCGGTCTTCAGCAGGTCGCCGAGGATATCGAACACCTCGACGACCTCGGGGGCGTTGAAGGGGATCCGGTGGGCGACCCAGTCGTCGTACACGTCGGGGCCGTGCACGCGGAGCATGAACTCCTCGATCCAGTCGGTGCCCACCCAGCCCGAGGCGGGATCCGCGTTCCAGCCGTCGGACCACGGCGCGATGCCTCCGGCCTTGATCTGATCGGTGACCTGGTACAGCTCCTGCATCGTCGCCGGCTGCTCGGGATACCCGGCGGCCTCGTACGCCTTCTTCGGGTACCAGATCATCGACTTGCACGCCATGCGCATCGGAGCGGCGTACACCCGCCCGTTGAGCCGGGCGGAGTCCAGGAAGCCCGGGATCAGCGTCGAGTTGACCGCGTCGAAGTCGAGATACACGTCGATCGGGACGACCACGCCCTGCCCCACGATGTCGAACAGGGTGCCGGGCTGCGGGAACAGGCCGATGTCCGGGATGTCGCCGGAGCCGACGCGCTGCCGGACGGTCGTGCTGAAGTCGTTGTCGGAGGTGTAGTCGATGGTGATCCCGGTGCGTTCGGTGAAGCCTGCGAGGCTCGCCTCGAAGCCCTCGCGCTCCTGTCCTCCGAAGGCGCCGAAGATGGAGACCGTGCCCGTTCCCGGGGACTGACCCGGCGAGTAGGTCTCGACCCCGCCGATCCTGGAGTCGGACGAGTTCGGGTTCTGCAGGCAGCCGGTGAGGCCGGCCGCGGCCGCGGCGGCAGCACCCGCCAGGACCGTGCGCCTGCCCGGACGTCGAATCATGGTCACTCCTTCGTGGGCGGTCTGTGTGCCAGACCACACTGTAAGCGGATTCTCGTGGCCGTGGCACGGGAGAGGCCAGGGAGGAGCGAGCTGTGCCCGCATGGTGACCCAGATGCCCGCTTCCGACCGATGCAACGCTGGAACCGACGGATACCGGTCAGCGCCCGGCAGGGGTGGTCGCGAGCAGCGGACACCTGACGAGGAGATGACGAGGCCCGGCCTCCCCGCAGGGAGACCGGGCCGGTGCCGCCGTCGGTCCCGCCTCGCGCCGGTGCGCGGCGCGGTGGCGTCACTTCTTCGCGGTCGTCGTCTTCTTCCGCGTCGTCGTCGCCCGCTTGGCGGCGGGCTTCTTGGCCGGGCCCTTCGCACGCTTCTCCGCGAGGCGCTCGACGGCCACCTCATGGCTCAGCGTCTCGAGGGAGTCGTCCTTGCGCAGCGTCACGTTCGTGGTGCCGTCGGTGATGTACGGGCCGAAACGGCCGTCCTTGACGACGATCGGCTTCTCGCTCGTGGGATCCGTGCCCAGCTCCTTGAGCGGCGGCTTCGCAGCGGCGCGGCCCCGGGTCTTGGGCTGGGCGTAGATCGCCTCCGCCTGCTCGAGGGTGATGGTGAACATCTGCTCCTCGGACTCGAGAGAGCGGGAGTCGGTGCCCTTCTTGAGGTACGGGCCGTAGCGGCCGTTCTGCGCCGTGATCTCGGTGCCGTCCTCGGTCGTCCCCACCACGCGCGGCAGGCTCAGCAGCTTCAGCGCGTCCTCGATGCCGACGGTCGCGAGATCCATCGACTTCAGCAGGCTCGCGGTGCGGGGCTTCGGGCGCTTGGACTTCGGGGTCTTGTCCTCGGGGTCCTCCGGGAGGACCTCGGTGACATAGGGGCCGAAGCGGCCGTCCTTGGCGATGATGTCGTGACCGGTCGCCGGGTCGGTGCCGAGCACGCGGCCGTCGTCCTTCTGCCGCTCCAGCATCTCGGTCGCCAGCTCGACGGTCAGCTCGTCCGGGGCGATGTCGTCGCCCACCGAGGCGCGCTGCGGATCCGCGCCCTCGATCAGGTTCCCGTCCTCGTCCCGTGCAGCCCGCTCGACATAGGCGCCGTAGCGGCCCACCCGCAGGGTGATGCCCTCGCCGATCGGGATCGAGTTGATCTCCCGAGCGTCGATGTCCCCCTGCGACTCGACCATCGGGCGCAGGCCGATGGGCCCGTCACCGCCCTCGGCGGTGTAGAAGTCGCGCAGGTAGTCGCGACGGTCCAGCTCGCCGCGGGCCATCAGGTCCAGCTGCTGCTCCATCTGGGCCGTGAAGTCGTAGTCGATGAAGGTGCCGAAATGCTCCTCGAGCAGGCGCACCACCGCGAAGGCGGTCCAGCTGGGGACGAGGGCGCTGCCGCGGCGCAGCACGTAGCCGCGGTCCTGGATCGTCGTCACCGTGGAGGCGTAGGTCGAGGGGCGGCCGATGCCGCGCTCCTCGAGGGCACGCACGAGCGAGGCCTCCGTGTAGCGGGGCGGCGGGGTCGTGGTGTGGCCGTCCGGGACCAGCTCGCGCACGTCGAGCTGCTGCCCCTCGGTCATCTGCGGCAGGCGCTTGTCGCCGTCCGCATCGTCGTAGCGGCTCGCATCGCGGCCCTCCTCGTAGGCGGCGAGGAAGCCGCGGAAGGTGATCACGGTGCCGGCGGCGCGGAACGTCGCCGCGCGCCCGGAGCCCTCGACGGCGAGCTCGACCGTGGAGGTCGTGCCCTTCGCATCGGCCATCTGCGAGGCGATGGTGCGCTTCCAGATCAGCTCGTAGAGGCGGAACTCGTCACCGGAGAGACGGCCCGCGACCTCCGCGGGGGTCCGGAAGTGGTCACCCGCGGGCCGGATCGCCTCATGCGCCTCCTGCGCTCCCTGGGACTTGGTCTGGTAGTGGCGGGGCTTCTCCGGCACGAACTCGGAGCCGTACAGCTCCGCGGCCTGGGCGCGGGAGGCGCGGATCGCCTCACCGGACAGGGCCACGGAGTCCGTACGCATGTAGGTGATGTAGCCGTTCTCGTACAGGCCCTGGGCGACCCGCATCGCCTGGCGCGCGCCCAGGCGCAGCTTGCGCGAGGCCTCCTGCTGCAGCGAGGAGGTCGTGAACGGCGCGGCCGGACGGCGGGTGTACGGCTTCGACTCGAGGGACGTGACCGTCGCGGGGGAGCCCTCGAGGGCGGAGACCAGCTCGCGCGAGCCCGCCTCGGTCAGCACGACTGCGTTCTTCGCGCGGGTCTTCAGCGTCCCGTCGTCCTCGAAGTCCGAGCCGGTGGCGACGCGGGAGCCGTCGGCCGTGGTGATCCTGGCGGTGAAGGCGGCCGAGCCGGCATCGGCCGCGAAGGTTCCGGTCACGTCCCAGTAGTCGGCGGCGACGAAGGCCATCCGCTCGCGCTCGCGCTGGACCACCAGACGGGTGGCGACGGACTGCACGCGGCCCGCGGACAGCGAGGGGCGGATCTTGCGCCACAGCACGGGGGACAGCTCGAAGCCGACCAGGCGGTCGAGGATGCGACGGGTCTCCTGGGCGTCGACCAGATGGGTGTCGAGCTCGCGCGTGTTCGTCAGCGCCTGCTGGATCGCGTCCTTGGTGATCTCGTGGAAGACCATGCGGTGCACCGGCAGGGTCTTCTTCGGCTTGAGGGTCTCCAGGAGATGCCAGGCGATCGCCTCGCCCTCGCGGTCCTCATCGGTGGCGAGGTAGAGGGCGTCGGCATCCTTCAGGAGCTTCTTGAGCTCGGCGACCTTCTTCTTCTTGTCCGGAGAGACGATGTAGTACGGCTCGAAGCCGTCCTCGACGTTCACGCCGAACTTGCCGAAGGGGCCCTTCTTCATCTCCGCGGGCAGATCACGGGGCACCGGGATGTCCCGGATATGGCCCACCGACGCCTCCACGACGAAGTCATCCCCGAGATACCGCCCGATGGTCTTCGCCTTCGCGGGGGACTCGACGATCACCAGATGCCGTGCGCCAGTCACGATCACACTTCCTTCCAGGGGCAGACCCCGCGGCCGCAGATTGCGGATGATCCGCATGGTCCCAGGGGTGTCGGGGTCGATCGCCCCGGCGATCCATCACGGTACACGGTCGCAACCGGTGCTCGATGCGCGGTGTGATCGGCGCGAAGTCGGAGGCGGCGGCACGGCGACCGTGCACCGGGAGGTCACCGCGGGCCATGCTCCACCCGCAGAGCCAGCACCACGGCGACCACGGCGCTCGTGCCGCCGAGGATCGCGAGGATCGCGGCGGCGTAGGCGAGACCCTGGTGCGCCGTGTCCTCGAGCTGCAGGGGAGTAGGCAGGCCGGCGCCGAGCAGGGCGGCGCCGGCGAGGGAGACGAGGGCGACGGCCAGCAGCACGACCATCCCGGCGGTGCCCGAACGGCTCGGGACGCCGGCGGAGCCCCTGCCGCGCCCGGCCGCGGGGAGCTCCGGGGGCGCGCCGATCCCGGCCGCCGCGGCCGCGGAGTCCACGAGCACGATGAGGAACGTCCATGCTCCGACGACCATGACCGCGCCGACGACGTCGCTGGGCCGATGCCAGCCCGCCGCGATCGTCCCCACCCCGGCGGCGACCGTCCACGCCGTCGCCAGGCACGCGGTGAGGCTGCGGATCCGGGAGGGGACGGCGAGCACGATCGCGACCGCCGCCGCGGCCGCGAAGGTCGTGTGCCCGGAGGGGAAGGAGTTCGGGGTGATCGCCAGGCCGTCGGCGAGGTTCTCCCGGTCGATGAGACCGTGCTTGACCACCTGCGTGGTCACGTTCGCCCCGATCGCCATGACGGCCAGCTGCACCATGAGCCCGACCCGGCGCCGTGCGAGGCACAGCACGGCCGACGTCGCGAGGATCGCGATGATGACCGGGACCGTCACGGTCGAGATCGCCGGCAGCACGAGCCGGGCGACGAAGGACGTGTCCGCCTGCGCCGCCATGAGGATGAGCTCGTCCAGGCGCTGGCCGCGGCCGGTGCCGACCGCCTGCTGCTCGAGCATCCACGCTCCGGCGACGCAGACCGCGGCGGCGAGCCCCGCGAGCACGGCCCGTACGGCGAAGCCTGCGCGCCGCGGAGGGACCGGCAGCGGCGGATCCTCGGGCGGCGGGGGACCCGGGCGGCCCGCCGGGGCGGCGAGGGGGGCGGTCGGCGCCGTCACCTCCTCGGGCGCGGTCGGGGACGGCGCAGGGGAGACGGAGACCGGGACGGCGGCGGGAGGGTCCTGCGGGGCGGGCCGGACGGCGCGGCGGTGACGGAACGAGGACGCGTTCACAGCTGCAGCACCCCCTGACGCACCAGCTCGCGCAGACGCGGCACCTCCTCGGCACGGACCTCCGCGGGATCCGCGTCGGTGAGCGCGCAGACGGCGGCGATGATCTGCTCGAGGCTGAGGGTGCCGTCACAGGCGCCGACGGTCGCGGCGAGGCTTGTCGAGACCGGCACCGCACGTGCCAGTCCGCCGCCCTGGACCAGCTCGATCAGCATCGGATCCCACTCGCCGGGCGTCAGGTGGCGCCGCTCGACGACATCCGCGGCACGCGAAGGACGCAGCGCCAGGAAGGACGCGTCGTCCATTGCCTCCAGCTGCTCGAGCGCATCCAGGCTCGCGCGCAGATGCTCGGCGAGGGTTCCGCTGCCGGTGCCGGTCTCCTCCTCGGCGACCAGGCGGCCGGCGGCCGGGCGCTCCGGCCGGCGCAGCATGAGGTAGCCGAAGCCGATGCCCTCGACGTCCCGGGACGCGAAGTCCTCGAGCCAGCGCGTGATCATCGGCTCCCATGCCGCATCGCGCGGGGTGACTCCGCCGTCGCGCGCCCAGGTCGCGGCGTACTCCGCCGGATCGGTGCGCTCGCGCTGGATCACCCAGGCGTGCAAGCCCTGCTCCCGCGCGGGAGCGGTCCAGATGCGCGGATGCGCCTCCCAGCCCTCCTCGGGGCTGATCTCCCAGTTGCCGAGCATCACCGCGGTCCCGCCCGGGCGCAGATGCGCGGGCAGGTCCCGCAGGAGGGCCGCGAGCAGGGTGTCGCCGTCGCGGCCGCCGTCGCGGTATGTGAACGTCTCCGCCTCGGCGGGGGAGGCCTCGGCAGAGGCTTCCCCGCGGGGGCCGGGGCGCGGGGCGCCGGTGCGCGGGGTGATGACGAAGGGCGGGTTGGAGACGATCAGGTCGAAGTCCTCGCCGGCGACCGGCTCGAGCAGGGAGCCCTCCCGCAGCTCGATCTCGATCCCGTTCAGGGCTGCGGTGAAGGCGGCGAAGGCGAGGGCCCGCGCCGACACGTCCGTGGCGACGACGCGGCGGGCATGACGGCTCGCATGGAGGGCCTGGATGCCGCCGCCGCAACCCAGGTCCAGGACGCTGTCCACGCCGACCCGCGGGGTCAGCCGCGCCAGGGTCAGCGAGGCCCCGCCCACGCCGAGGACATGCTCGGGGTGCAGGGGTGCGCCGGTCGCGAGCTCCGACAGGTCCGAGGCGATCCACCAGCGGATCTCCCCGAGGTCGTCGGTCGCCGAGTACGGGGAGAGATCCACGAGCGCGCGGACCGCGCCTCCGGGCCGCGCGGCCTCGAGCAGCCCGAGCTGCGCCGCGCCGTCGACGCCCAGATGCGGCAGGGCGGCGGCGACCTCTGCCTCGGAGTGATGCCCGCCCAGGGTGAGCAGCGAGTACAGGACGGCGCACGGATCCGTGGCTCCGGCCAGCGCCCTCCGCGCCGGGGCCGGGTCCTCGCGCTGCAGAGCCCGAGCCGCGACGGGTCCGAGAAGCTGCTCGATGCGCGGCACCGTGTAGTCCGCCGCGAGGAGGTCCGCGCGCAGCGCGGGCAGGAGATGCGGCAGGGCGCGCGGCGCCGGGGGGAGGAGTCGTGCTGGCATGGCTACGATTGTGCCCCAGCGGCTCCGGGCGATCGGTGGAGCACCTGTGAGGGAACCGGGTGGGCCTGCGGTCGTGCCCGGGCAGCCCGGCAGCCGGCGAAGGTCTCGCCGACCAGGACCAGTGCGAGGAGGGCCGGTGCGTCCAGGCAGGGCCCATGATCTGCTGCGCGATCTCTCGCAGCCCCCCACACGTCGTGGCTGCATCACCCACGTCGAGGACCTCCCTCGACGTGAGGGGCGCACCGGACGGTTCCCCGAGTGGACGGATCCGCGCCTGCTCGAGCACCTCGCGGACCGGGGCATCACCGCGCCGTGGATCCACCAGGAGCAGGCGGCACGGCTGGCCCATGTGGGGCGGAACGTCGTCCTGTCCACCGCCACCGCGTCCGGCAAGTCCCTCGCCTATCTGCTGCCCGCCCTCACCGCGATCGGCGAGCGCTCCCTCGACCCGGCGGCGCGCCGCGCCACCGTGCTGTACCTCTCGCCGACCAAGGCCCTCGCCGCCGACCAGATGACGAACATCGTCTCCCTCGCCGACGGGGCCGGGATCCGTGATGCCCGCGTCGCGGTCTTCGACGGGGACACGCCCACGGAGATGCGCCGCTGGATCCGGCGGCATGGCTCCTTCGTGCTCACCAACCCGGACATGCTGCACTTCGGGATCCTGCCCGGGCACGAGCAGTGGGCGCACTTCTTCCGGGCGCTGCGGTACGTCGTGATCGACGAGTGCCACAGCTACCGCGGCGTGTTCGGCTCCCACGTCGCGCTCGTCCTGCGGCGCCTGCGCCGCGTGGCCGCCCATTACCGTGCGGACCCCACGTTCATCCTCGCCTCCGCGACGACCGCGAACCCCGAGCTGTCGGCCTCCCGGCTCATCGGCGCCGAGGTCGAGGCGGTGACCGAGGACGGATCCCCCCGGGCCGGGCTCACCTTCGGACTGTGGGAGCCGGGCACGAGGACGCCCGGCGCCGCGCCGGAGGAGCCCGAGGACGAGGAGGGCGCCCAGGAGCACACGCTGCGCCGCTCGGCGACCTCCGAGGCCGCGGCGCTGCTGGCCGATCTCGTCGCCCGGGACGTCCAGACCCTCGTGTTCGCCCGCTCGCGCCGCGGCGCGGAGCTCGTCTCCGACGGTGCGCGGCGGCTGCTGGGCGAGCAGGCGCAGCAGCGGTCGTCCGCAGCGCTCGCCGACCGGTCCGGGCGCATCGCCGCCTACCGCGGCGGCTACCTCGCCTCGGAGCGGAGGGACCTCGAGGAGGCGCTGCGCTCGGGGCGGCTGCGCGCCCTCGCCTCCACCAACGCGCTCGAGCTGGGGATCGACATCGCCGGCCTCGACGCGGTGATGATCGCCGGCTGGCCCGGCACCCGTGCCTCGGTCTGGCAGCAGGCGGGTCGGGTCGGGCGGCGCCAGGACGGCGACGGCGGAGCGCTGGCCCTGTTCGTCGCGCGGGAGGACCCGCTGGACACGTATGTCGTCCATCACCCGGAGGCCCTGTTCGGGGCGCCCGTCGAGGCCGCTGTCTTCGACCCGGCGAACCCGTACGTCATGACCCCGCACCTGTGCGCGGCCGCTGCCGAGCTGCCGATCCGTGAGGGCACCGAGGAGGTGTTCGGCCCCACGGCCCGAGAGCTGCTGCTGACCCTGTCCCAGCGCGGCGTGCTGCGCCACCGCGCCTCCGGCTGGTACTGGACGATGGCCGAGAGCGCCCACGACCTCACGGACCTGCGCGGGAGCGGCGGCGAGCCTGTGCGCATCGTCGACGCGGGCAGCGGCGTGCTGCTGGGCACGGTCGATGCGGCGAGCGCGCACACCCAGGTCCACGACGGCGCCGTCTATCTCCATCAAGGCCGCTCCTTCGTCGTGGACCACCTCGACACGGAGCGGGCCGTCGCCTTCGTCCACCGCGAGGATCCGCTGCACTCGACGCATCCGCAGTCCACGTCGAGCATCCGGGTGCGCCAGGTCGAGGAGCAGGTGGCCTGGGCGGACGGGGTCACCCTGTGCTTCGGCGTCGTCGACGTCACCGACCATGTCACCGGCTACCAGGTCCGGGACGTGTTCACCCAGGCCGTCCTGGGCCAGCATCCCCTGGACCTGCCGCCCCGGACCCTCACCACGCGGGGCGTGTGGTGGGTGATCCCGCGGGAGCTGACCGATGAGCAGGCCGAGCTCCCTGGAGAGGAGCTGCCCGGGGCGTTGCACGCCGCCGAGCATGCGGCCATCTCGATGCTGCCGCTGCTGGCGACCTGCGACCGCTGGGACATCGGCGGCGTGTCCACCGCGATGCACGAGGACACGGGCGAGCCGACGATCTTCGTGTACGACGGCGCCCCGGGCGGAGCGGGCTTCGCCCGGCGCGGCTTCGAGGACGCCGCTGCCTGGCTGCGCGCGACCGCGGACATGATCGCGCAGTGCAGCTGCCTCTCCGGATGCCCGGCCTGCGTCGTGTCCCCGAAGTGCGGCAACGGCAACGAGCCCCTCAGCAAGGCGGGCGCCTCCCACCTCCTGGGCCTGCTGCGCCCGGCGGCATAGGAGCGCCGGGGGCGACCCGGACCGCCGACCGCCCGGGGTGCAGCGAGGGCTCTGATCCGCAGCCTGGCCCCTGCGAGGGGTCGGGCTCCCGCAGAGCTCCCCGTTCACGGCCCTGCACCCGGCGGCGCGGGCCCGGATCCCCGCGGCACGGTCGATGTCGCCTCCTGCAGAGGCGCGGGGCCCGCGCGGGCACGGCCGACGATCTGCGGCAGACTCCCCGCCTCCGTCCCGGCCGTGACGACCACGTCCAGACCCTCGACCATGCAGGAGACGAGGACGGCATCGTTGCGCCGCGCGACCTCCGCGGCCACGGTGCACGGATCGCCGGTGCCGGCGGTGAGCGCATCGGCCGCACCGAGCGCCGCGAGATCCGCGGCCGTGTCCGCCCGGGCCTGCGCGCAGAGCCCCAGACCCAGCAGGGACACGGCGCCGATCACCGTGACCGCCATGCCGATCCAGGCCGTCACCGCCGCGGGCGCGGACCCCTCCTGCCCGCGGCGGTGCGGGCGGCGGGGCGGCGGGCGATCGCCTGTTCGCGGTCCCCGGCCGGTCCGCGTGCGTCGCGGTCGGGCGATTCCCGGGCGCCTCCCATGGACGGCGAGCAGCAGCGGGAGCCCCGCCCCCTGCACGGCGGGGCGGTCCGGACCCAGCAGCTGCGGCTCGAGCCGAGCCTCGGCGTCGGCGTGCAGAGTCCATGTCGCCCCGCCGAGCAGACCGCCGGGTCCGTGAAGGGTGCGGTGCGCCTCGACCCGCACCCAGGTGCCGTCCCCGGCGACGGACACCTCGGTGCCTGAGCCGCCCGTGCGCACCGCCGTCTCCCGCGCGGCCGCGCTGCTCTCTCCGCGAGCCAGCTCCCGGGCCGCCGCGCGCGCGGCACCCTCGAGACGCAGCTGCAACGACAGCCCTGCCCCGGCCACGGCGATCACCATCATCAGTGCGACGATGATGGGCAGCACCACCGCGGTCTCCGCGGTGGCGGCGCCCCGGTCCTCCCGCAGCTGGGAGGACCGGGGCGGGGAGCCGGGGGAGCGGCCGGTCACCGTCCCAGGGACAGGGCCGTGGTGATGATGGACATCAGCAGCTCACGGACCTCTCCCGACTTCAGCAGCACGACCAGCACGGCGGCGAAACCGCAGGCCGCGAGTACGGTGATGGCGTACTCGGCGGTCGAGGCCCCGGTCTCGTCGGCCAGCGCGTCCGAGAGCCACGGCTCCTCGATCTCCGTGAGCGCGGCCGAGACATCGGCCGGTCCGGGCGGACCCTCGGGGATCGGGGCGAGCGTGCAGGACAGCTCGTCGGCGACCGGGATCGGCGCGCACCGCGCCGGGGGCCGGGCGAGAGCGAGGCCGCCTGCCACGGGATGCGCGGGGACGGGACCGGTGGGGGTGAGGATGGCGGACATGGGGTTCTCCTTCTTCAGGGGGCGGCCGGAGCCGCGGGATGATGCGTCCGTTCGGACGCGGGCCCGGAGTGTTCCGGGGGTCGGAGGTCGGGAGCGGGGCGGAGCCCGAGCCTGGCAGGGCCGAGGACCCGCTCTCCGGTGGCAGGGTCAGGGGGCGGCCAGCAGCGTCCCTCCCTCGAAGGCACCGCCCAGCAGGGAGCTGAGCGTCGGGATGATGCCGAGGACGACGAAGGCCGGAAGCAGCGTCAGACCGGTCGGCAGGACCAGCCGCACGGCCAGGCGGGCGGCCGCGGCCTCCGCCCCGCGGGCGAGCATGCGGCGGGCATCGGCGGCGGAGGAGCGCAGGATCGAGGCGAGATCCGCTCCCGAGCCCTGGGCGAGCATCGCCGCCTCCCGCAGCGGCGCGAGCTCGGGACCCAGATCGCGGGATGCGGCCTCTGCGCGCACGCCGGCACCGAGCGCGGAGGCGAAGGCCTGGAGACGCTCGCCGGCCTCCGAGGGGCTGATCGCCTCGCCGACGGCGTCGGCCGCGCCTGCCAGGGGGATCCCGGCGACCAGCGGACCGGCGATCAGCTCGAGCACCACGGAGCTGTCCACTCCCGGACGGCGCGGGCCCGTCGCGAGCCGCAGCAGACGGCGCATCCACCACCAGCCGGCGAGCGTGAGGGACACTCCGAGGAGCAGCAGCACCCGTCCTGACCCGGTCCCCAGCAGCACCCCGAGGGGATCCACGCCGATCAGGATCCCCAGGCCGATCCCGGCCGCCGGCAGCGCCAGCAGGATGCGGGCGGTGCTGCGAGGGCCCGCGAAGGCGGAGCCGCGGGCGAGCTGCGCATCATGGAGGTCACGGAGGGCCTGGGCGAGGCTCAGCAGCACCGGGGCCGCAGGGGCACCCGTGCGTGCACACACCGCGAGCGCGGCCTGCAGGGACGCCAGCTCGCCGGTGCGCCGCAGCGCGGGACCGGCCGCAGCTGCCGGGGAGGCGCCCGCCGCGAGACGGGAGCAGAAGTCCGCGAGCTCTCCCGCGGGCAGGGACATGGCCACGCTCGACCAGGCGGAGCGCAGCGTCACCCCGCTGCCCAGCACCGAGGCGAGCCGCTCGATCATGTGCGCCACCTCGAGCGCCTGCGGACGCTCGGGCGCGTTCCTCCGGTCACGGGCGGGACCGTGTCCCGGGGCGGCCGCCGGGGCCGCCGGAGGAGCGGCGGCGGACACCCAGACCAGCAGCGCGATCAGGGATGCGCACACGAGCGGGAGGAGCATCATCGCCGTGCCCTCCTCGACCCTCGGCCCGCCGGCGACGCGGACAGGCCCAGCCGGGACGCCAGCTCATCCCACGCCGGACCGGCCACGGGCTCGCCGCCGCGCAGATCCAGCGCCGAGGTCGTGGCCAGCTCTCCGTCCCGGCCGCGATGCAGCACGGCCACCTGCTCGAGGCGGCGCACCCGGCCGGCACGCCCCAGATGGATCACGACGTCGAGCGCGCTCGCCGCCTGGGAGGCGAGGGCCCGGGGATCCAGTCCGCCGAGCGCGCCCAGGGACTCGAGGCGGGCCGGGACGTCCGCGGCGGTGTTCGCATGCAGGGTCCCGCAGCCACCCTCATGCCCGGTGTTCAGGGCCTGCAGGAGCTCGCGGACCTCCGCCCCGCGGCATTCGCCGAGCACGATCCGGTCCGGGCGCATCCGCAGGCACTGCCGGACGAGGACCGAAAGGTCCACCGCCCCGGCACCCTCCGCATTGGGGTGGCGGGACTGGAGGCCCACCGCATGCGGGTGGTCGACGTCCAGCTCCTGGGCGTCCTCGACGATCACGATCCGCTCATGGCGCGGGACCCGGGCCAGCATCGCCGCGAGCACGGTCGACTTCCCCGTCCCGGTCCCGCCGGAGACGACGAAGGCGAGCCGCGAGGCGACCACCGCCTCGAGGACCTCCCGGCCCAGCGGTCCGAACGTGCCGGCTCGGGAGAGGGCGTCCAGGTCGAAGCCGTGGCGTGCCGGCAGCCGCAGGGACAGGAGGGTCGCCCCGGTCGAGAGAGGCGGCAGCACCGCGTGCAGCCGCGCTCCGTCGGGGAGATGCGCGTCCACGTAGGGGACGGCGTCGTCCAGGCGCCGCCCGCCGACGGTCGCGAGCCGCACCGCCAGCTCGCGCGCCTGCTCCGGTGCGAGGGCGAGATCGCTGCGCTCGAGGCCCTCGCCGGTATCGACCCAGACGCTTCCGTCCCCGTTGACGAGGATGTCGGTCACGGTCGGTGTGAGCAGCTCCTGCAGCGGCCCCAGCCCGAGCAGGTGATCGCGCAGGTGGGAAGTCGTGCGCAGAAGCTCGGCGGCGCCCACGACCTGCCCCGCCTCGCGCAGCAGTCGGGCGATGCGCGGCACGTCCACGGGGCCCGGGACGCGGACGAGGTCGTCGCGGACCAGGTCGATCAGCTCCTCCATGACGCCTGCCCCCAGTCCTGTGCGAGGCGCGCGCACAGGTGGTCGGCCCCGCGCCGGCGCACGTCCAGCAGCGGCACCGTGCCCGGGGCGCTGTCGCGGAACGTCCCGGCCAGCGGGAGCCCCAGCTGCGCGGCGACATCCGCTGCCGCGAGCGGTCCGCGCCGCCGCACGACCACCGCGGCCCGGTCCCGCGCCCCGCCCCATGCCTCGAGGCGCCGCTGGGCGGCTCGCAGCGCATGCTCGGTCGCCGGAAGGACCACGAGCAGGCGGTCCAGATGCGGCAGGGCGGCCGGCACGTGCCCCGGGGCGAGGTCGGCGACGACGACGCCGTCCAGCGGGGCGAGGGCCCCGGGCGCGGCGGCCGCCCGCTCCGGTGGCG
>NZ_JBHLSV010000026.1:0-59004 GCF_042434575.1 Brachybacterium hainanense | reverse complement strand
GGGCAGGCAGCGCCGCTGAGCCTCCCGGGCCGGCCCAGGGCTCCTCCGGGGAGGCGGCGCCGCCCTCGCAGCCGGATCCGCCCTGGGCCCGGACGCGCGCCGCCGCGTCCGCCGACGGGACTGCGTGCGTGCCCCGCCGTACCTGTGCACGGCTGCGCTGAGGCGATCAGGCCCGCGGATGGGCCTGATCAACGGTGCGGCGCAGCCGCTCGGCGCTCACATGCGTGTAGATCTGCGTGGTCGCGAGCGAGGAATGGCCCAGGAAGTCCTGGACGCTGCGGAGATCCGCTCCGCCCTCCACGAGGTGGGTCGCCGCGGTGTGACGCAGCGTGTGCGGGGTGACGTGACGGGCGATGCCGGCGGATCGGGCGGAGGCGTCCACGAGGGTCCGCACGGCTCTGTCGCCGATCCGGCGCCCGCGGGCTCCGAGGAACAGCGCGTCCCGGGCGTCGTCCGAGGGCTCCTCCCCCAGCAGGAGCGGGCGGCCGCCGCGCTCCCAGGCGTCGATCGCGGCGAGCGCAGGCATCCCCACCGGCACGATCCGCTCGCGATCGCCCTTGCCGATCACCCGCACGGTGCGGCGGCCGCGCTCGAGATCCGTCCGGTCCAGACCCACGAGCTCGGAGACCCGCAGTCCCGAGGAGTACAGCAGCTCGAGGATCGCCGCATCGCGCAGGGCGATCGCCTGCTCGCGCGGGACCGGCGGCGCCTGCTCGGCACGACCGCCCTGTGCGGTCGGGGCCGCCATCAGCTCGCCCGCCTGGGGTCCGCTCAGCACCGTCGGCAGGTGCCGGCCGCGGCGGGGAACTCCGAGGCGATGGCCCACGTCATGCGCGATCCGGCCCGTCACCGCGAGCCAGGTGGTGAACGTGCGGGCCGCCGCGGCGGAGCGCGCGAGGGTCGAGGCCGCGGCCCCGGTGTCGGCGCGGGCAGCGAGCCAGGTCCGCAGAGCGGCCACGTCGAGCTCGGCCAGGTCGATCCGCTCGCGCGCCCGCAGATGCTCGAGCACGCTGCGCGCCTCCCGCACGTAGGCGGCGACGGTGTGCGGGGAGCGGCCGCGCTCGAGGCGGAGATGTGCCGCGAACGCGGTCAGCACCTCCTCATCCTGCGCGGAGCGCCCCGCCTCGGCCGCTGCTCCGGCACCAGCCGCCACGGCGGAGTCCGGGCCTGCGTCCCTCCGCTCCGCGGATCGCTGCTCCTCCATGCGCCCAGTCTGCCAGCCGATGGTCACCGAGGCACGGGTCCCGCTCAGCCCCGTGCCCGGCGCACCTGCTCCCCCGCGATCCGCACCGCGCCGAACAGCTCGAGCCTCCCGAGCGCAGCCCGGATCTCCTCAGGGGTCCGGTCCACGATCACGGCGAGCCTGTCGCAGGTGGTCGCGGAGCGCGGCGGCACGGCATCCAGCACGCGCCGGTCCGCGGGGCTGAACAGGTCCAGCTCGTCCTGGGGTCCGGCGGCCTCCGCGACCGGGTCGGCCCCGGGAAGCAGCTCGAGCACATCGTCCCCTCCCGTGACGAGCACCGCGCCGCGCTCCCGGATCAGCCGGTGGCAGCCCGCCGAGGCCGCGGAGGTGACCGGTCCCGGGACCGCGGCCACGGTCCGGGACAGATCATCGGCACGGCGCGCCGTGGACAGCGCCCCCGAGCGCCAGGACGCCTCCACGACCACAGTCACCTGCGCGAGCGCCGCGATCAGCCGGTTGCGGGCCAGGAACCTCCAGCGGGTCGGCGCGGTGCCGGGCGGGGCCTCGCTGAGCAGCGCGTGCCGGTCCCGGATCGTCTCGAGCAGACGGGCGTTCCCCCGCGGATAGAGCGCATCGAGCCCGCCGGCGAGGACGGCGAGCGTCGGGGCGGCGCCCGCGGCGAGCGCCCCGCGATGCGCGGCCGCATCGATCCCGTAGGCGCCGCCGCTGATCACGGCGATGCCGCGGGAGGCCAGTGCGGCGGACATGCCGCCGGCGACGTCCTCTCCGTACGGGCTCGAGGCGCGGGAGCCGACGACGGCGACGCTCCCCTGCGTCCCGGGAAGGCACGGGTCCTCGTCGCCGAGCACCCACAGGCAGTGCGGCGCGGCGACCTCGAGGTCGTCGAGGGCGGTGGGCCACTGCGGATCGCCCGGGACCAGGACCCGGATGCCGTCCCGCTCGGCGCGCGCGAGCTGCGCGGGCACGTCGACGTGCCGCAGGCGCGAGCGCCAGCGGGCGAGCGCCTGCTCGAGGCGGCGACGCGGATCGCTCGCACCGCCGTCTGTCGCCGGATCCCCCGGGATGCTCCCGCCGAGCAGCTGGAGGGCCTCGGCCGCGCTCGCCTCGCGAGCGAGCTCGAGAGCCGCTCCGGCACCGAGGGCGGTGCGGGCGAGCAGGGCGACGGCATCGGAGGGCTCGGCGACCAGGGACCAGGTGATGCGGGCGAGGCGGTCCTCCTCAGCGCTCATCGGTCCGTCCCTCGCATGCCCAGGGCGATCCCGACGTGGTCGCCGTCCGGGCGGTCCGCCTCGTCGAGGTCGGCGAGAGTCCACGCGACCCGGAGCACCCGGTCGTGGCCTCGCAGGGTGAGCCGTCCCTGCTCGACCGCCCCTTCGAGGAGGGCGCGGGCGGCGGGCACCGGGGCGAAGCGGCCGCGCAGCAGCGCCCCGGGAATGTGGGCGTTGGTCGACCAGGACAGGTCCGCGAAGCGCCGGGCCTGCCGTGCTCGGGCCGCCGCGACGCGCGCGGCGACCGGTGCGCTCGGCTCGCCCTGCGCCTCGACGCGGCGCAGATCCACCGGCGCGACCTCGACGCGCATGTCGATCCGGTCCAGGACCGGACCCGACAGCCGGGCCAGATATCGACGTCGCTGCAGGGGGGTGCAGCTGCAGCGGTCGCCGCGACCCCAGGCGTGTCCGCAGGGGCACGGGTTCGCGGCCATCACCAGCTGGAACCGTGCCGGGTAGCGGGTCACGCCCCGGGCGCGGTGGATGGTCACGTCCCCGGTCTCGAGCGGCTCGCGCAGCGCCTCGAGCACGCGGGCGGAGAACTCGGGCGCCTCGTCCAGGAACAGCACGCCGGCGTGGGCGCGGGAGATCGCCCCGGGCCGGGCGAGGCCGGATCCCCCGCCCACGATCGATGCGGTCGTCGCCGTGTGATGGGGCGCTTCGAAGGGCGGCACGCTGATCAGGCCGTCCCGGGCGTCGAAGCCACCGCTGAGGGAGTGGACGGCGCTGACCTCGAGGGCGTCGGCCTCCGACAGCGGAGGCAGCACGCCCGGGATGCGCGAGGCGATCATCGTCTTGCCCGCGCCCGGCGGCCCGGACAGCAGCAGATGGTGTCCCCCGGCCGCCGCGACCTCCGCGGCGCGGCGCGCCTCGGTCTGCCCCAGCACATCGGCGAAGTCGAGCGGCGCCCGGTGCGCCGCGGTCTCCGCCGCACGGGCCGCGGACGGGGCGAGGGCGCCGTCGGGCGCGGCGAGATCCTTCGTGCAGCCGTGGAGGCGCAGCACCTGGGAGAGGTCCTCGGCTCCGACCACCTCGACCCCGCGGACGAGCCGGGCCTCGTCGAGATCCGCGGTGGGCACGACCGCCGTGGTCACGCCGGCGCGGCGGGCGGCGGCGAGGGACGGGAGCACCCCGGGCACGGGACGGACCCTCCCGTCCAGGCCCAGCTCCCCCAGGTGCAGGATCCCCCGGATCGCGGCCGGCTCGAGGTCCCCCTGCGCGGCGATCACGGCGACCGCGATCGCGAGGTCGAATCCGGACCCGCCCTTGGGGAGATAGGCGGGCTGCAGGTTCACGGCGATGCGGCGCTGCGCGATCCCGGCGCCCACCTGGCCGGCCGCGGACCGCACCCGCTCGCGGGCCTGCAGCATCGAGGAGTCCGGCAGTCCCACGACGTGGAAGGCCGGGAGCCCGGAGGCGACATCGGCCTCGACCTCGACGACGGTCCCCTCCAGACCCTGCAGCGCGACCGCGAGAGTGCTGGCCACGGTCATCACGCCACCGCCCGCAGGTGCTCGAGCGAGCAGGCATCCGGTCCGGCGAACACTGCGAGCACGTCGATCCGCAGGTCGCGGTGCGGCGGTGCGCTGCCCAGCAGGTACTGTCCGGCAAGACGGCGCAGCTGCTGGCACTTCCGCGCGGTGACCGCGGCCTGGGGCACGCCCGTCAGGAGCGATCGGCGGGTCTTGACCTCCACGAAGACGAGAGTGCGGTCCTCGAGAGCGATGATGTCCAGCTCGCCGCGACCGATTTGCACATTGCGGTCGACGACCCTCCAGCCGGAGGCTGCCAGGTGCGCGGCGGCGAGGTCCTCGCCGAGCCGACCCAGCTCGCGGGTGGTCAGACCCGGGACGAGGACGCCGTCGGGGACGGGGACGAGGAGCGGGGACGGCGCATCGAGACTGTTCATGGCCTCAGCCTGGGCCGCTGTCCGGACCTGCGCATCCGCGGCGCCACGAATGTGGAGAACCCTCCGCTGAGGAGGAGAGGCGCCTGCGGGGACGCTCCGTGGGAGCGCCCCGGTCCCGGAGCCCGAGCGCTCAGGGCAGGGAGATGTCCGGCTTCGCGATCTCCTCGATGTTGACGTCCTTGAACGTCACGACCCGCACCGAGCGGACGAAGCGGCTCGAGCGGTAGATGTCCCAGACCCACACGTCCGCGAGGGTCAGCTCGTAGAAGACCTCCCCGCCTGCCGTGCGGACCTGCAGGTCCACCTGGTTCGCGAGGTAGAAGCGGCGCTCGGTCTCCACCACATAGGTGAACAGGCTCACCACGTCGCGGTACTCGCGGAAGAGCTGCAGCTCCAGATCGGACTCGTAGTTCTCGAGATCCTGGGTGTTCACCGGTGTCCCTCCTGCTCCGCCGGGCGGATGTCCCGCGATGCTCGTGTGCTCGGTGCGCCGATGCTCAGCGCGCCGCCCAGCTTCCATGATGCGCGATGCTGCCTGTGGAGCCCGTGCTCCGCGAGCGCCGCGCGATGCACAGCCGCACCGTATCCCTTGTTCGAGTCCCACGCATACTGCGGGGCCTGTGCGTGCAGGCGGATCATGTGCGCGTCCCGCGCCACCTTCGCCACGACGCTCGCCCCCGCCACGCTGCAGCAGTCGCGGTCCGCCTTGACCTGGACCGCGACGCGGACCTCCTCCAGCCCGCGCGCCCGCAGGGCCGCGCTGAGCACGTCGACGGAGCCGTCGAGGAGGACGGCGTCGGGCACGAGCCGCTCCCCCTCCGGCGAGCAGAGTCCGTCCAGGGCCCGCAGGGCCGCCTCGGTCAGGGCCGCGGAGATGCCGATCCTGTCGATCTCCTCCGGCTCCACCCAGCCGAGGCTGGTCGAGAACGCGTCCGCGGCGATCTGCGGGGCCAGGGCCCCGCGCCGCTTCGCGCTCAGCATCTTGGAATCGCGCACGCCCTCCGGGAGCGGCGTCACGACCTCTCCCTCGCAGATCCGGATCGCGCAGGCGCCGACCGTGACGGGGCCGGCGAGGGCGCCGCGTCCCACCTCGTCGACGCCGACGACGACCGCCTCGGGGCCGAGCTCGGCTGCCAGGGCGAGCTCGACGTCGTAGGACGGCGCCGTCGAGGACGCCGCGGAGCGCGCTGAGGCGGGCATGCCGGCCCTCAGGCCGGGTCCGGGACGGAGGCGAAGGTCGCGTGTCCGTCGCCGAGACCGGTCCAGTGGCCCACGGGCCAGAAGATCGCGACGGCCTTGCCGGTGACGTTCTCGACGGGCACGTAGGCCTCCTCGCCGTGCGAGTAGTGGTACACGGAGTCCGCGGAGGCGAAGCGGTTGTCGCCCATCACCCACAGGGAGTCCTCGGGCACGGTCACGTCGAAGGCCTCCTGGCAGGCAGGAGTCTCCGGATTGATGTACGGCTCCTCGAGCGTCTCGCCGTTGACGGTGAGCGCGCCGCCCTTCTCCTCGCACACGACGTGGTCGCCGGGCAGGCCGATGAGACGCTTGACGAGGTGATCCTGCGAGGGATCCGGGACGAGACCCACCAGGCTCAGCGCCATCATGATGCGGGTGCGGATGCTGGGGTCCACCGTCGCGTCGCCCTCGATCCAGTCCGCCGGGTCCTGGAAGACGATGACGTCCCCGCGCTCGAGGTCGATCACGCCCGGACTCAGCTTCGAGACGATGATCTTGTCATTCACCTGGAGGGTGGGCTCCATCGAGCTGGAGGGGATGTAGAACGGCTGGATCAGGAAGGTCTTGACGAGCACGGCGATCACGAGCGCGCCCACCATGGTCACGAGATACTCGAGCCAGCCGCCGCCGCGCGTGCGCCTGCGGGCGCGGCCCGAGGGCGCGGAGGCGAGGTGCTCGTCCCGGGCGCCGGAGGTGTCGGGCTCGTGCCCGGGATCGCCGGCCGAACCGGTCGCGGGGGTGGAGGTGCTCATCGGGGCGATCCTATCCGTCAGATCCGTCCGCTCCTGGGAAGCGGCCAGAGGATGCGATGCGCTTCACCGACGACGCGCTCGATGGGGACCATGCCGCCTCCCGGCGCCCCCAGCAGGCTCCGCGAGTCGGTCGAGTCGGCGCGGTTGTCCCCGAGGAGGAACATGCGGCCCTCCGGCACCTCGAGGTCGAAGGCGATCCGGCTCGGCGCGGTGCCGGGGGCGAGATAGGGCTCCTCCAGGGGCACGCCGTCGACGAGGATGCGTCCGTTCGGGTCGCAGCAGGCCACACGCTCCCCGCCGAGGGCGATGACGCGCTTGACCCAGTAATGGCCGGTGCCGTCGTCCCCGCCGAAGAAGTCACGGCCGTCGAAGACGACGACCTCGCCGCGCTCCGCGGTGCGGCGGGTAGTGCGGTCAACGAGGATGATGTCTCCAGGGCGCAGCGTCGGCTCCATCGAGGCGGAGGGGACGGCGAACGGCTCCACGAGCACGTGCCGCACCGTGAACGCGGCGACCAGCAGGAGGACGACGACGGCGGCAGCCGCCAGAAGGGGCTGCCGCCGCAGGGGCCGGGGCTCGGGATCGCTCATGGTGAAGACGAGCTCCGGGTGTCTCGGGCGCGCGGTCAGTGAGCGCGCTTCTCCTTGATGCGGGCCTTCTTGCCCGTGAGCTTGCGCAGGTAGTACAGCTTCGCGCGGCGCACGTCACCGCGGGTGACGACCTCGATCTTCTCGAGGGTCGGGGCGTGCACGGGGAAGACGCGCTCCACGCCGACCCCGAAGGAGATCTTGCGGACGCGGAACGTCTCGCGGATGCCGTCGCCCTGACGGGCGATCACGTAGCCCTGGAAGATCTGGACGCGAGAGCGGTTGCCCTCGACGACCTTCACGTGGACCTTGACGTTGTCGCCGGCGCGGAACTCCGGGATGTCCTCGCGCAGCTGCGCCTTGTCGAGCTCGTCGAACTTCTGCATGATGTCACTCCCGCTGTCTGCCTCAGGTCCGACAGCTCGTTCAGGACGGGCCTCGTGACCCGTCCGGGGAACCGATGGTCCGGCCGGGTCCGTCGAACGGGTCCCTGCCGGTGTGCTGGGCCTCTGGCGGCGACTCCCATCGCCACGGACCTGCCCGGTCGCGTGATGCGCGGCTCCCCTGAGGCAGAGACGCGCGCGACGCGCACAGGGAGCCATTGTGCCAGGACGGAGCCCCGGCGGCAAGCGCGGGGGCCGATGGCGCCGCAGGTCAGCGGGCAGAAGTGCTGTCGTCTGCGTCACCCTGCGAAGCCAGCAGATCAGGGCGGCGCTGCCGGGTCCGCTCGAGAGAGCGCGCGTGCCGCCAGGCGGCGATGCGCCCGTGATCCCCGGACAGGAGGATCTCCGGCACCCGCCGCTCGACGCCGTCGGGATCCGTCCAGCTCGCGGGCCGGGTGTAGATCGGGTACTCGAGCAGCCCGTGGGAGTGGGACTCCTCGACCACCGACTCGGGATTCCCGAGCACACCCGGCACCAGCCGCACGACCGCCTCGGTGATCGCGAGGACCGCGACCTCGCCGCCGTTGAGGACGTAGTCCCCCAACGACACGAGGCGGATCCGGCAGCCGCGGGCGGCCAGGTGCTCGTAGACCCGCTCGTCGATCCCCTCGTAGCGGCCGCAGGCGAAGACCAGCCACGCCTCCTCGGAGAGGGAGCGCGCGCTGGCCTGTCGCAGCGGCTCCCCCGCCGGGTTCGGGAAGAGCACCACGGGCTGCGCCGAGGCGCCGAGCTCCGCCTGCCCCTGCGCGATGACGTGCGCGAAGGCCTCCGCCCACGGCTCGGGCTTCATCACCATGCCCGCCCCGCCGCCCACGGGAGTGTCGTCCACGGTGCGATGGCGGTCATGGGTGAAGCCGCGCAGGTCGTGGACGTTCAGGTCCACGAGCCCCTCGCGACGCGCCTTCCCGATCAGGGACAGGTCCAGCGGCGCGAGGTACTCGGGGAAGATGGTGATGACGTCGATGCGCATCAGCTGCGCTCGCTCTCGGCGTTCTCCGGGTCGAACAGGCCGCCGGGAGGATCGGCGAGGACGACGCCCGCCTCGAGGTCGATCTCGGGGACCAGCTGCTCGACGAAGGGCAGCATGACCCGGCCTCCGGCCGGGGTGCGGACGATGAGCAGGTCCTGGGCCGGATAGTGCTCGAGGTCCGCGACGGTGCCGAGCTCCGTGCCGTCGACGTGGCGGACGGCCAGGCCGATCAGGTCCTCCGGATACCAGGCGTCGGGGTCCTCGTCGGCCTCCTCCGCGAGATCGACCGCGAGGACGAGCTCCGTGCCGCGCGCCTCCTCGGCGGCCGTGCGTCCCTCGATCTCGGCGAAGCGGGCGTACCAGCGTCCTGCCTGGGTGCGCGTGGAGACGATCGTGAGAGGGCGCGGGGTCTGCGCCGTGCCCGTCTCGAAGACGGTCCCGCGGGCCAGGCGCACCTCCGGCTGGTCGGTGCGCAGGATCAGCGCGACCTCGCCACGCAGCCCGTGCGCCTTGCCGATGGTCGCGACGACCACGTCCCGTGTGCTCATGCCAGTCCCTCGTCTCCTTCGTCCTCGGCGGGGTCGCCGCCCCGGTCCTGCTCCTGCACCCCGAATCCGGCATCGTATCCCGCGTCCCCGCAGGTGCGGCCGAGCTCCTCGAGCGGGCCCTGCAGCCCTCCGGAGCTCAGGTCTCCTCCGACCGCATCCGCGAAGGGGGCGCGCACCTGCTCGAGCGCGGCGCGGACCGCGTCGTCGTCGACCGCCTCGATCTCCTGGTCCAGGATCCCGAGCACGGCCTCGACCTCGTCCAGGCGATCGGCGGGGACGGACTGCGGCGCCCTGCCCACGAGCTTGAACATGTTCGAGGTGAGGACGTTCGCGTTCGCGAAGACGGTGAAGGTCCCCGGGGTGTCGAAGACGTCGGCACAGGTCAGCGCCGCAGGCTTGGTGCCCGGCTCCCCCGGGGCCGCGAACCAGGCCGCGGCGGGCGAGGCGGGGGCGCAGCCTGCCGCGAGCTCGCCGAGCTCCGCCTGCAGCGCGCCCAGGTCCGCGCTCTCGCCGGCGGCGGCGTCGCCGCGGAACCATCCGGCGACCGCGGAGGCGCTCTCGCGCAGGCCGGGCTGGGCGTCGGCGAAGGCGGCCTCGACGTCGTCCCCGGTCATCGAGTAGAACATCGGGTCCGCGGCGCCGTTGCTCGGGGCGGTCGCCGCCCGGTCCAGGACGACGCGGGACAGGGGCGTGGCGTAGTCGGGATCGCCCCAGTAGGTGCGGCAGGCGAGGACGCTCGCCTCGTCGAGGACGGGCGCGGTGCCGGACGTGCTGGCGGGCGCCTCGCTCGCCGTGGTCGGCTCCTGCGGCGGGGTCCCGTCCGGCGCGCAGGCCGCGAGCAGCAGCGCTCCCAGCAGCCCGGCGCCCACGGCATGCCGGAGGCGGCGCCGGGAGCCGGCGCCGCCTCGGGTCGAGCGGTGTGCGGAGCGCGCGTCAGCGGCGATCGACATCGACGATGTCCACGCGGACCGGGTCCTCGGACAGCGCCGCGGTGACCGTGCGCAGGGCGCGGGCGGTACGACCGGAGCGTCCGATCACGCGTCCCAGATCCTCCGGGTTGACGCGGACCTCGAGGAGAGGACCGCGCCGGGTGGACTTCTCCTGGACGGCGACGTCGTCGGGGTTGTCGACGATCCCGCGGACCAGGTGGTCCAGGGCCTCGGCGCGGGCGCTCATGCTCAGGCCTCGTCGACCGCGGCCTGGGCGTCCTCGGTGGACTCGCCCTCGGCGGGAGCCTCTTCCGAGCCCGGCTCGACCTGGGCCTTCTCCTTGGCCTTCTTCGCGCCCTCACGGGACTCGGCGGCGGCCTTGTCGGCCTCGGCGACGAGGTCCTCGGCGGAGGCCTTGGCGGCCTTCGTCTTCAGGGTGCTCTCGCCGGCCTCGCCCTTGGCGGCCTGCCAGTCGCCGGTGATCTTGAGGATCGCGGCGACCTGCTCGGTGGGCTGCGCGCCCACGCCCAGCCAGTACTGCGCACGCTCGGACTTGACCTCGATGAACGAGGGCTCCTCGGTCGGGTGATACTTGCCGATCTCCTCGATCACGGCGCCGTCGCGCTTCTTGCGGGAGTCGGCGACGACGATGCGGTAGTACGGTGCACGGATCTTGCCCATGCGCTTCAGACGAATCTTGACGGCCACGAGAGTGGACACTCCTTCGAAGGATGTTCGGGTGAGCTCAGCCTCGGCCTGTGGGGGTCATGCGGGCGCCGGCGTCGTTCGGGGTGTCGCACCACGGCGGGTAGAGGGCCGGCCGGGCGCATACGAAGGACCAGTATGCCAGCCCTGCGGCAACGCATGCCAGCCGGGCCGTCTGTGCCGCTCGGCACAGGCCGGGGCCGGCGCCGGCTCAGAGCAGCTCGCCGCGCAGCACCACGGCGCTCAGCTCGCGCAGGGCTCGATGGTCCTCGCGCGGATCCCGGGGCACGACGAGCAGGTCGGCGGGATCGCCGTCCTCGAGGCAGGGGACGCCCAGGAAGCGGCGCGGCGCCCAGGCGGCGGCCGTGAGGATCTCCGTCGGGGTGAGCCCGGCCCGGGCGAGCTCGTCGAGCTCGTCGTGGATGATGCCGTGGCCCAGCACTCCCCCGGCATCGGTGCCGACCAGCAGCTGGACCCCGGCATCGAGGGCGTCCCGGGTGCGCTGCAGCCGCCCCTCCCGCAGGCGGCGCATGTGCGCGGCGTAGGCGGGGAACTTCCGCTCGCCCTGATCGGCGTACTCCGTGAAGTGGTCGACGTTGACGAGGGTCGTCACGACGGGGACCCCGGCCGCGGCGGCGCGGGAGATCGTCTCGTCGGTGAGTCCGGTCGCATGCTCGAGGCAGTCGAACCCGGCGTCGAGCACGAGCGGGAGGGTCTCCTCGTCGAAGGTGTGGGTCGTGATGCGCGCGCCGGCGGCGTGGGCGGCATCGGCCGCGGCCGCGAAGTCCGCGGCGGACCATGCCGGGGCCAGGTCCCCGGCGGCGCGATCGATCCAGTCGCCGACGAGCTTGACCCAGCCGTCCGCGCGCCCCGCCTCGGCGCGGACGGCGCCGGGCAGATCCGCGGGCTCGAGCTCGTGCGCGTAGCCGATGAGGTAGCGCCGGGTGCGGGCGAGGTGGCGTCCACAGCGGATCAGCTCCGGGAGGCGGTGGCCGAGGGCGCCGCGGGCGTGGTCCTGCAGCGGCCGGGTGTCGATGATGGAGCCGGCGTCCCGGATGAGGAGCACGCCCGTGTCCCGGTCGGTGATCGCCTGTGCCCGCGCCCGCGCGAGCGTCGTCCCGGCGCCGTCGTCACCGATCCCGATGTGGCAGTGCAGGTCCGCGAGCCCGGGCACGACGAAGCCGTCGATCTCGCGGATCTCGGTCCCGGACGGGAGCTCGGGGCGGGCGTGATGGATGCGGCCGCCGACGACCCAGGCCTCCGGGAGCTCGCTCTCGGGGCCCCGCAGCACGGGGCCTCTCAGGTGCAGCACCGACCCCTGTCCGGGGACGCGTGCGCCGCCCTCGTCGCCGTCGTGCCGCTCGCTGCGTCCGCTGCCGGGGGACGCGCCGCCGTTCCTGGTGTCCACGCACCGAGAGTAGCCCGCCCTCGGGGCGACAGCGCTCTTGACACGCCTCCGGCTCCATGGTTCATTAGTCGAGTAATGAACCAGTGCACCGCTCGGGCCTCACGGGGCCGAGCCCCCATGCCGCCCAAGGAGGCGCCGTGCTCGACGGAGACCAGCCCCTCTTCGTGCAGATCGCCGAACAGATCGAGGACTCGATCATGGACGGCAGCCTCCCCGAGGACACGCGAGCCCCCTCGTCCAACGAGCTCTCCGCCTTCCACCGGATCAACCCGGCGACCGCCGCCAAGGGCCTCGGGCTCCTGGTGGACCGGGGAATCCTCGACAAGCGGCGAGGCCTCGGGATGTTCGTCTCCCGCGGAGCCCGGGAGCAGCTGCGCCAGGAGCGGCGCACCGCCTTCGCCGAACGCTTCGTCGACCCCCTCCTGATGGAGGCGCGCCGCCTCGACCTCGATCCCGAGGGCGTCGCCCGCATGGTCCGCGAACGCGCCCGCCTCACCGAGCCCCCGACCCGCCCCACCACCGAGGAGTCGCCATGACCGCCGTCATCGAGGCCCGAGAGCTGACCAAGACCTACCGGCACGTCACAGCGCTGGACGCGGTCAGCTTCGACATCGAGGCCGACACCATCTACGGAGTTCTGGGCCGCAACGGCGCCGGGAAGACCACCGCCATGTCCCTCATGACCGCGCAGAACCTGCCGACCTCCGGCAGCGTGCGCGTGTTCGGACAGGACCCCTACGAGAACGCCCGCGTGCTCCGCCGCATGTGCTTCGTCCGGGAGGGCCAGAAGTACCCCGACGACGCCACCGCCCGCCACGCCCTGGCCGCGGCCCGCCTGTGCTTCCCCCGCTGGGACCAGGACTTCGCCGACCGGCTCGTGGAGGACTTCCGCCTGCCGCTGCGCCGGACCATCAAGAAGCTCTCCCGCGGTCAGCTCTCCGCCGTCGGGGTCGTCATCGGCCTCGCCTCGCGCGCCGAGATCACCTTCTTCGACGAGCCCTACCTGGGCCTGGACGCGGTCGCCCGGCAGCTGTTCTACGACCATCTGATGGCCGACTACGCCGAGCACCCCCGCACGATCCTGCTCTCCAGCCATCTGATCGACGAGATCGCGGACCTCATCGAGCGCGTGCTCGTGATCGAGGACGGCAGGATCCTCCTGGACTCCAGCACCGACGAGGCGCGGGCGCTCGCCACGAGCATCGTCGGGGATGCGGACGCCGTCGCCGCCGTGACCGGAGGACGCGAGGTCATCGATCGCCAGAGCCTCGGACGCGTCGCAGCCGTGACCGTCCTCGGCGCCCTGGACGATGCCGAGCGCCGCCGCGTGGCCGCCGCCGGGCTGGACCTCTCCCCCGTGTCGCTGCAGCAGCTCATCGTGCGGATGACCCAGCGCGGCGCATCCGCCGCGCACCCCGCCCCCGCCGAGCCCGATGTCGAAAGGACGATCCGATGACCGCCGCCGCCCTCGCACCTCCCCCCGCTCCCGGCCCGTCGACCCTGCGCCGCTCGCTCGACGTGGTCCGGATCCAGTTCATCAACCGTCAGACCTTCCTCTGGGTGCCGCTGATCGTGCTGGGCGGCGCCTGGATCGTGAACCTGCTGGTGTACGTGATCATCGTCGCGAACGGCGGCGGCGGACCGATGCACTCCGGCGCCGCCCAGGCGCCCGTGTGGTACTTCGCCGTGATCGGCGGGCAGGCCATGACCCTGACCTTCCCCTTCTCCCAGGCGATGAGCCTGACGCGTCGCGAGTTCTTCCTCGGCACCCTGCTGGCCGCGAGCATCAGCGCGCTCGGTCTCGCGGCGGTGTTCGTGCTGCTGGGGCTGGTGGAGCTCGCGACCGTCGGATACGGCATGGAGGGGTACTTCGCGCACGTCCCGATCATCTGGGGGCACGGTCCCCTGGGAGCCGGTCTCGCCTACTTCACCCTGACGATGCTCTTCTTCGTGATCGGGTTCTGGTACATGACCATCACGCGACGTTTCGGAGCGATGGTCGCGACGGCCGTCGCCCTCCTCGCCGCCCTCCTCCTGATCGGCCTGGTCGCCCTCGCCACCGCCGCCCGGGCCTGGAGCCGGATCGGGGCGTGGATCCTCGATGCCGGACCGGTGGGCGTCTCCGTGTGCGGGCTGCTGCTGATCGCCCTCCTCGCCGTCGGGACAGCGCTCACCCTACGTCGCATGCCCGTGTGAGCCCGGCATCCCCGCGCGGGAGGATCCGCGCGGCACGGACGAGCCCGGCGCATCGGACCCTCCCGGACCCGGCGCGCCGGGCTCGTCCCGTCGGCCTCAGAACCCCTTGCCGAGCAGCTTGCGCATCTCCGGGGGAAGCTGGCTGGGGTCGATGTCCTCGAGGCTCCCGGGCCCGCCCGCACCGCCGCCGAAGGCGGAGCCGCCCTCGGCCTGCTTCTGCGCGGCCTGCCGGGCGAACTCGGCCTCCTCGCGCGCGGCCTTCGCCGGGTTGCGGGACTTCGACTTCTTCCCCTGCTTGGGGGCGGCCTGCTTGCCGCGGGACTTCTTGCCCATGCCCATGCCCGGACCGCCGGGCATCGCGGGCATGCCGCCGCCGGCCATGCCGCGGCCCATCTGCCGCATCATCTGCTGGGCCTGCTTGAAGCGCTCGAGCAGCTGGTTGACGGCCTGGACCGTGGTGCCGGATCCCTTGGCGATGCGGGCGCGGCGGGAGCCGTTGATGAGCTTCGGATCGTGGCGCTCGGCGGGTGTCATCGAGCGGATCATCGCCTCGATGCGCGTGAGCTCCTTCTCGTCGAAGTTGTCGAGCTGCTCGCGGAACTGGCCCATGTTCGGCAGCATGCCCAGCATCTTCTTGATGCTGCCCATGTTCTTGAGCTGCTGCATCTGGGCGAGGAAGTCGTCGAGGGTGAAGTCCTCGCCGGAGGCGAGCTTCTTGGCGGCCTTCTCGGCCTCGGCCTGGTCGAAGGACTTCTCCGCCTGCTCGATGAGGGTGAGCACGTCGCCCATGTCGAGGATCCGGCTGGCCATGCGGTCCGGGTGGAAGCGCTCGAAGTCGCCCAGCTGCTCGCCGGTGGAGGCGAAGAGGATGGGGCGCTGGGTGACGCCCGTGATCGACAGGGCCGCGCCGCCGCGGGCATCGCCGTCGAGCTTGGAGAGCACCACGCCGGTGAAGCCGACGCCGTCGCGGAAGGCCTCCGCGACGCGGGCGGCGTCCTGGCCGATCATCGCGTCGACGACGAAGAGGGTCTCGTGCGGGTTCACCGCGTCGCGGATGTCCCGCGCCTGCTGCATCATCTCCTCGTCGATGCCCAGGCGGCCGGCGGTGTCGACGATGACCACGTCGTGCTGCTGGAACTGGGCGGTGGAGACGCCGTTCATGGCGACGAGGACGGGGTTGCCGACGCCGTTGCCCGGCTCCGGCGCGAAGACGGGGACGCCCGCCCGCTCGCCGACGACCTGCAGCTGGGTGACCGCGTTGGGACGCTGGAGATCCGCGGCGACGAGCAGCGGGGTGTGGCCCTGGTCCTTCATCCACCGCGCGAGCTTGCCCGCGAGGGTCGTCTTGCCGGCGCCCTGCAGACCCGCGAGCATGATGACGGTGGGCGGGTTCTTCGACCAGCTGAGCTCGCCGGTCGCGCCTCCGAGCACCTCGACCAGCTCGTCATGGACGATCTTGACGACCTGCTGTGCGGGGTTGAGCGCCTTGGAGACCTCCTCGCCCAGCGCCCTCTCGCGCACGGTGCCCGTGAAGGAGCGGACGACGGGCACCGCGACATCGGCGTCGAGCAGGGCGCGCCGGATCTCGCGGATGGTCTTGTCGACATCGGCCTCGGAGAGGCGGCCGTGGCCGCGCAGTCCCTTGAGGGAGGCGGTGATGCGTTCGGAGAGGTTGTTGAACACGAAGAGATTCCCCTTGGTCGTGCGGACCGCACCAGTGTAGAGGGATCGCGGCTGCGAGGCCCGTCCAGGAGGCCGCGCCGAGGCCAAGGGCACGCGCTCAGGTCGCGGCGGCGTCCATGAGGCCGCCGATGATCCTCCCGATCGCCGGGGCGTCCAGCGGCCTGCCCCGCTGATCGGTCAGGTAGAGCACGTCGACCGCCCGCTGGCCCAGGGTCATCACGTGGGCGCTGCGCACGAGCAGCTGGTGCACGGAGATCTCCGCGGCCACATCGGCCAGCAGGCTGGGACGGTTGCGGGCGTTGACCTGGATGACGGTGGCCTCCTTCGAGGCGCCGGGGAGCAGGGTCACCACCGGGGTGTCGTCCGCGGTCCGCGGCGGCGGGGCCGGGGCGAGCTCGAGGACCCGTGCGGCCGCCTGGTCGCGGCGCTCCAGCTCGCGGTCCAGGGCCGCGCGCAGAGCCGTCGGGTGGGGCAGGTCGGCCTGGGTGCCCGGAACCCACCACGAGTTCACGGCGACCTCGTCGATCGTCATCACGACCGCGCTGCGCACCTCGATGCGCTGGCGGGCGAGCACGCGGGCCATGGCCGCGAAGACTCCCGGTCCGTCCGGCGCGCCCAGGCAGATCTGCGTGATCGCCTCCTCGCTCGTCGAGGCCGGGTACAGCACGTGGGCGCCGCCGCCGCGGCGCACGGCGGAGATCACGGCCTCCTGCACGGAGCGCTGCGGGGCCAGCAGGAGGCGCGGGAGGGCGGCCGTGCCCGCGAGCGCATCACGGGCCAGACCCGTCAGGTGGTCCACGAGCGAGGAGCGCCAGGTCGACCAGGCGGCGGGCCCGGCGGCGATCGCATCGGCCTCGGTGAGCGCGCGCAGGAGCTCGAGGGTGCCGGGATCGTGGTCCACGGCCGCCAGCAGCTCCTGCAGGGTGCTGGGATCGGCGAGGTCGCGCCCCGTCGCGAGGGACACCAGGGTCAGGTGCTCGCGCACGAGGGTGCCGATCACCGCCACGTCGTCCTCGTCGAAGCCGAGATGGCGCGCCGCCGCCTCCGCGAGCGGGGCCCCCTCGGCCGCATGGTCGCGGGCGTCCGCCCGCTTCCCCAGGTCGTGGAGCAGCGCCGCGACCAGCAGGAGATCAGGACGCGAGACCGCGCCGAGGAACCGATGCGCCTCGCGCACGGTCTCGATCTGGTGGCGGTCCACGGTGAAGCGGTGCACCGCGGAGCGCTGGGGCCGGTTGCGGATCCCGGCCCATCCGGGGATCCAGCGGGCCACGGCGCCCTTCACGTCGAGCGCCTCATATGCCTCGATGATGTGCGCACCGGCGAGGACGTCGACGAACATGTCGCGCTGGGCGGGGGCGAAGGGGCGCGGCGGGGCGGCGGCCAGGCGCTCGAGGGTCGCATCGGCCAGCGGGAGCCCGCTCGCGGCGGCATGCGCGACCGCCGCGAGGTCGCGCAGGGGGTCCGCGGAGCGCAGATCCGCCGAGACCTCCTCGGACTGGACGATCACGCCGTGCTCGAGCCGGGTCAGGGCCGGACGCCGATCCGTGCCGGTGCCGCGGGTGGCCGCACCGCCGGGGGCGGTCGCCGCCCTCGCCGCGCGGATGCTCCGGTGCAGCTCCCAGCTGACCGCGCGGGCGGCATCGGCGAGGTGGGCGAGATGGTCATCGGCCGTCCCGTGCCCGGTCAGCGCGGCCACGGCGTCCTGGTCGGCCCGGCCCAGGCGGGTGGTCGGCTTCCCGGTCACGGCCTGCAGGGCGTCCCGGGCATCGCTCAGGACGCGGGCCGCGCCGTCGACGACCGGGTGGTCGTGGTCGGCGAGCCAGCTCTCCGCGAGGGCCCGGATGACGGTCACGTCCCGCAGGCCGCCGCGGTCGGACTTGAGGTTCGGCTCCGCGGAATGGGCGAGGGGGCCGTAGCGCTGGGCGCGGTCCTCGGCGAGGTCGACGAGCTCCCCGATGCGGCGGCGCGCCTCCCGCCGCCACTGCGCGCGCACCCGGGAGGAGGCGTCCCGCACCAGCTCCGCGTCCCCGGCGACGAGCCGCAGGTCCAGCAGGGACACGGCGGCCCGGAGGTCCTCGCGGGCGACCCGCTCGCACTCCTCGGGGCTGCGCAGGGCATGGTCGAGGGAGGTGCCGGAGTCCCAGACCGGGTACCACAGGGCGCTCGCGAGACGCGCTGCCTCCTCCGGTCCGATCCGGCCCGGATCCACCAGCAGCACCAGGTCGAGGTCGCTGACGGGTCCGAGGTCCCGCCGACCCAGGGAGCCGATGGCGGCGAGGGCGGCGCCGGAGGCGGGGGCGCCGGCCCCGTCCCACAGCCCGATCAGCCAGCCGTCGACGAGGGCGGCGTGATCGGTCCTGCGGGAGGGGCCGGCGTCCGGATCCGCGAAGCCGGCGTGCAGGACGTGCGTCAGCCGGCGGGACGGAAGCGCCTCAGAGGGCATCCGCGCCCCGTTCGCCGGTGCGGACGCGGACCACGGTGGGGACCTCGGTGACCCAGATCTTGCCGTCCCCGATCCGACCGGTCCGGGAGGCGGCGACGATCAGGTCGATGATGTCGGACTCGGCCGGATCGTCCGCGAGGACCTCGATCTTCGCCTTGGGGATCGTGTCGATCGCGTACTCCGCGCCGCGGTAGACCTCGGTGTGCCCGCCCTGGCGGCCGTATCCGGCGACCTCCGAGAGGGTCAGCCCGCTGACCCCGTACTCGCGCAGCGAGTCCGTGACGGCCTGGACGGCGTGCGGCTGGACGATGGCGGTGATGAGCTTCATCGGACCTCTCCTGCGGGGGTGGGCTGGGGCTCCGAGGATCGGACGGGAGCCGAGGTCGCGGGGGTCGCGGGTCGCCCCGGGACGACGGAGCGGCGGGAGGCCGGCGCCCCGACGAGATCGTAGCCGGACTCGGCGTGGTGGGTGATGTCGATGCCCGCGACCTCATCGGCCTCGGGGATCCTCCAGCCCATGAGGGCGCGCAGGACCAGGGCGATCACGGCTGTCAGGACCCCGGAGAACGCCATGGCGCCGAGGGCCACGAGGATCTGGACGATCAGGAGGTCCGCTCCCCCGCCGAAGACCAGTCCCCCATCGGTCGCGAGCACGCCGATCAGGACGGTGCCGACGAGCCCGCCGACCAGATGCACGCCGACGACGTCCAGGGAGTCGTCGATGCCGAAGCGGTGCTTGAGCCCGACGGCGAGGGCGCAGGCGCCGCCGGCGACCGCACCGAGGATGATCGAGGTCAGCGGGGTGAGGGCGGCCGCGGCCGGGGTGATCGCGACCAGGCCCGCGACCACGCCGGAGGCGGCGCCGAGGCTCGTGACGTGGCGGTCGCGGATCCGCTCCACGAGCGACCAGCCGAGCATGGCGGCGGCGGTCGCGACGGTGGTGTTCACCCAGGCCAGACCTGCGGTGGCGTCGGCGGTCCCGGCCGATCCGGCGTTGAAGCCGAACCAGCCGAACCACAGCAGCGCCGCGCCCAGCATCACCAGCGGGAGGTTGTGGGGCTTCATCGGCTCCCGCCCGAAGCCGGTCCGGTTGCCGACGACGAGGGCGAGCACGAGCCCGGCGACGCCCGCGTTGATGTGCACGACCGTGCCGCCGGCGAAGTCGACGGGCTCGGCGAGGCCGGCGAAGATGCCATCGGCTCCGAGCAGCCCGCCGCCCCACACCATGTGCGCGAGCGGCGCGTACACGAGGAGGACCCAGATCGCGCAGAAGACCATCCAGGTGCCCAGCTTGACGCGGTCGGCGATCGCTCCGGAGATCAGGGCCGTCGAGATGATCGCGAAGGTCATCTGGAAGCCCGCGGCGACCAGGAAGGGCACGCCGCTGCCGGCGAGGATCGACTGCTCGTCGGTGCCGGCGAGGCCGAAGAACTGCCGCGGGTCGCCGAGCACGCCGCCGATGTCCTCGCCGAAGGCGATCGAGAACCCGCCGAGGGTCCAGGCCAGCGCGACCACGCCGATCGCCGTGAAGGACATCAGCATCATGTTGAGGACGGTGCGGGCGCGCACCATCCCGCCGTAGAACAGCGAGAGTCCGGGGGTCATGAGCAGCACGAGCGCCGCGCTGACCAGGATCCAGGCGCTCGCTCCCGTGTCCAGGATGAAGGGCTCCATGTCGGGCTCCTGAGGGAGTGCGTCCGGTCCGGGGCTCCTGCCCTGCGGACCGCTCGGCCCGGCGGGCCGTGCGCTCATCGTGCGGTCGCAGCGGTCCGGAGGCCACGCCGAGAAGCTCCCGTGACCGTTCCGTGACATGCCGGTTCAGCATCCGGGACGGACGCATCCGCGTCCTGGACGGGCCCCGGGGGCGGGGGCGGATGCGCGACAGGGCCGATCCATCGCTCCGGGAGGGTCCCGGCGGGATGGATCGGCCCTGCGGTGCGGCGCGGAGGCGCCCGGTCAGTCGCCGATGAGGGCGTCCACGAAACCGTGGGGGTCGAAGGGGGCGAGATCGTCCATGCCCTCGCCGAGGCCGACCATCTTCACGGGGACCCCCAGCTCGCGCTGGACGGAGACGACGATGCCGCCCTTGGCGGTGCCGTCCAGCTTGGTCAGGACGATGCCCGTCACGTCGACGGCCTCGGAGAACACGCGGGCCTGCTGCATGCCGTTCTGCCCGGTGGTCGCGTCCAGCACGAGCAGCACCTCGGCGACCGGGGAGCCGTGGAGGTTCTTCTCCGCGACGCGGCGCACCTTGCCGAGCTCGTCCATGAGGCCCTTCTTGTTCTGCAGGCGGCCGGCGGTGTCGATGATGACGACGTCCGCGTCCTGCTCGAGGCCTTGCTTGACGGCCTCGAAGGCCACGGCGGCCGGGTCGGCGCCGTCGCGGTCCGAGCGGATCGTCTCGACGCCCACGCGGGACCCCCACGTGGCGAGCTGGTCGGCGGCGGCGGCACGGAACGTGTCCGCCGCGCCCAGGACGACGCCGCGCTTCTCCGCCACGAGCACGCGGGCGAGCTTGCCGACGGTGGTCGTCTTGCCCGTGCCGTTGACGCCGACCATGAGGATGACCGAGGGGATGGAGGTGCCGTCCGCGGCCTCGCGGCGGGTCGCGGCCAGGCGCCGGTCCAGGGCCGGGTCGATGATCTTCACGAGCTCCTCGCGCAGCACCTCCCGCACCGCGGCGGGGTCATTCGTGCCGAGCACCCGCATGCGCTCGCGCAGGCCCTCGAGCAGCTCGTCGGTGGGGTCGGGTCCCAGATCCGCGAGCAGGAGGGTCTCCTCGATCTCGTCCCAGGTGTCCTGGTCGACGCTCTCGCGGGTCAGCAGACCCAGCAGGCCGCGGCCCAGGGCTCCTGAGCGGGAGAGGCGGTCCCGGAGGCGGACCATGCGGTCCGCGGCAGGCTCGGGGGTGTCCAGCAGGACGGTGGTGTCGCGCGCCCCGGCCTGGTCCGGGACCGGCTCCGACGGTGCGGCGGGCTCGACCGCGGGGACCGCGGGAGCCGTCCGGGGCTCGGTCCCGGTGCCCGGGTCGCGGTCCTGGTCCCGCGTGTCCTCCTCGAGGGCGGGGGCCTCCGCGGCCTCCGGCGCAGCGCCCTCGGCAGGCTGCTCCGCGGCCCCGACGCGCTCTGCTCCCGGGCGCGGCTCGACGACGCCGACCGGCGCGGCATGCTCCTGGTCGAAGGGTTCGTCGTCCTCGGCCTCCGGCGCCTCCTCACGCCCGGCGGTGAGGGTGTCTCCCCAGGTCGGGGCGGCAGGACGCTCCTTGAGGGCGGTCGCTGCGGAACGCGGGGATCCCGGGGCGGTGCGCTCGCCGGGGCCCTCGCCGTCCCCGGGGCGGGACGACTTCCCGCGCGTGCGCATCCATGCCCACGCGCCGGCGCCGAGCACCGCGATTCCTCCGATGGAGCCGCCGACGACGGCAAGGATCTCCACGATGGGATCCACAGGTCACCTCCAGGTGTGCGGGGGACGCTCCAGGGCGCCGGGACACAGGCCAGTGTAGGGGCCCGCGAGGCCGCCCCCGACCTCAGCCGTCCTCGGGGCGGGTGCGCGAGGAGTGGCGCGCCCGCTCCTGCGCACGGGCGCGCGCCCGCCGCAGACGCGGCATCGCCGTGGCGAGCAGGATCCCGCCGCCCAGCAGCAGCGTGAGGAGGACGAAGACGATCGTGACACCCATGTCCCCATTGTCCCGCGGTGCGGCTGAGCATCGGCCGGACGGAGACGAGGACGCCCTCCCCGGACCGGGAAGGGCGTCCTCGGAGCGGCTCCGGCGGGAGCGCCGGGATCAGGAGAGGCCGGGGAACCAGATCGCGATCTCGCGCTCCGCGGACTCCGGCGCATCGGATCCGTGCACCAGGTTCTGGATGACCGGAAGGTCCCATTCGCGGCCCAGGTCCCCGCGGATCGTGCCGGGCGCCGCGGCGGTCGGGTTGGTGCTGCCGGCGAGGGAGCGGAACCCCTCGATCACGCCCTCGCCCTGGGCGACGACCGCGACCAGCGGGGCGGAGCCCATGTACTCCACGAGCGGAGCGTAGAAGGGCTTGCCCTCGTGCTCGGCGTAGTGGGCGGCGAGCTCCTCGGGGCTCGCGGTGCGCTGGGTCAGCGCGATGATCTCGTAGCCCTTCGCCTCGATGCGGCGCAGGATCTCGCCGCGCAGGCTGCGCTGGACGGCATCGGGCTTGAGCAGGATGAGGGTGCGTTCGGTCGTCATGGCGCTCAGCCTACCGATCCTCGCCGCCCTGGGCCTCCTCGGGATGGGCGGCCCGGTAGCGACGGTCGACCTCGTCCTTCTCGGCGTCGAGCTGGTGCCCCTTGTAGACGCCGAAGACGAACAGCCCCCCGAAGACGAGGCCGATCACCCACATGGCGGGGACCAGGATCCCCAGCAGCAGGATGGGGACCTGCAGGGCCATGCCCGCGTAGTAGGGCCAGGAGCCCCGCTTCAGCATGCCGCTGACCAGCAGCAGACCGACCGCGGTCGCCAGCCCGAAGGCCCAGGTCATCAGGCGATGCTCCGGGCTCAGCTGATGGGCGACCAGCAGGGCGAAGAAGACCACGAGAGCCTCGATGGTGAGCGTCGTCGAGGACAGCATCCGCTGGGCGCCGTGGGCGCGCGGGGAGGGGGTGAGGTCGCGCACCGTCCTCATGCCTCCCCGCCGTGCCCCAGCAGGTCGCGGACCTCCGCCGCAAGGGTCACCGATCCGGCGACGACGACGCCGCCGAACTGCTCCCCTCCCTGCTCGGCGAGATCGACGGCGAGCTGGATCGCATCGGGCAGCGATGCGGCCTCGTGGACCCGGTCCTCATCGTCGAACACGTCGCGGGCCAGGTCGCCGAGCCGGTCGGTCGGGATCGCGCGGGGGGAGGACGACTGGGTGAGGACGATCTCGTCCAGCAGTGGCTCGAGGACCTCGAGGATCGCATCGGCCTCCTTCTCCTGCAGCACGCCGACGAGCCCGATGGTGCGGGTGAACCGGAAGTTCTCGCGGACGGTCGCCACCAGGGTCGCGGCGCCCGACGGGTTGTGCGCGGCGTCGACGAGGACCGTCGGCGCCTGGCGCACGACCTCGGCGCGGCCCGGGGAGGTGATGGTGCCGAGGGCCGCGGCGAGCACCTCGGCGCCGAGCGGCTGGTCGCCGCCGCCCAGGAGCGCCTCGCAGGCCGCGACGGCGAGCAGGGCGTTGCGGGCCTGGTGCTCGCCCAGCAGGGAGAGGAACACGTCCTCGTAGCGGGCGGCGACGCCCTGCAGGGAGAGCATCTGCCCGCCCACGCCCGGCGTGCGCGAGAGCACGGCGATCTGCCGGCCCTCGATCGCGGCGGAGGCCCCGACCTCGTCGAGGCGGTCGCGCAGCACATCGGCCGCGTCCTCCTCGAGCTGCTCCGCGATCACGGCGAAGGCGTCGCGGGTCAGGATGCCCGCCTTCTCCCCGGCGATCTCCGCGATGGTCTCGCCGAGGTACTCCTGATGGTCGAGGCCGATCGCGGCGACGACGGCGACGTCGGGGTCCACGACCCCGGTCGCGTCCCAGGTGCCGCCCAGGCCCACCTCGACCACGGCGACGTCCACGGGAGCGGAGGCGAAGGCCTGGTAACCCATGGCCGTGAGGTACTCGAAGAAGGTGAGCCGCGGTCCGCCGGCGGCGAGGGATTCGGCGTCGACGACCTCCGCGAACGGCGCGACGTCGTGGTAGGCCTGGAGGAAGTCCTCCTCGCCGATGCTCTCGCCGTCGATCGCGATCCGCTCGGTCGGCGAGTGCAGATGGGGGCTCGTCATGCGCCCGGTGCGCAGGCCGGTCTCGCGCAGGATCCGCTCGATGATCCGCGCCGTGGTGGTCTTGCCGTTGGTGCCGGCGACGCGGATGCTGCGGTAGGCGTTCTGCGGGTTGCCCATGAGCTCCATGACGCGGCGGATCCGCGAGAGGTCCGGTTCGATCCGGTTCTCGGGGGCGCGGCCGAGCAGGGCCGCGTACACGTCGCGGAGCTCCTGCGACATGGCAGGTCGGGGGGTACGGGACAACGTGGGCTCCTCACAGAGCAGGCGGGGGTGCGGCGCGGCGGGCGGGCGCGGCCGATGATCCTCCCCAGTCTACGAGGACGATCCCGGGACGTCCCGGTCGCACGGCCGCACGGCCGCGGCGCCGTCCGATCGCCGCCCGGTCCGCGGCGCGCCCTGCCGCGCTGCTCCTCCCCACGCCCCGCCCGTCCACAGCGGCCGCCCGCGCCCGGCGGGCCGTCCCCCGCCCTGCCTAGAGTCGGCGCCGTCCCCGATCGGCGGGGACGCTCCGGGCCGGGGTCCGGGCGCGGCTCCCGATGGGGACCGGTGCCCATGTCCCTCCCGCACGCAGCGCCCTACGCTGATCGTCGATGCCCTGCCCCGTCCGGCGATCCCGAGATCGGAGTCCTCGCATGTCCTCGATGACCCTCCCCCTGCAGGAGGCCGCGCGCGCCGCCGTCCGCGGCGGCACGCCCCCGCGGGACTGGAACCCTGTCTACCGCGCCCTGGCGGCCGGCGTCGTCGCGGGGGCCGAGGCGGCGGGGACGGCGGGTCCCGCGGACGGCGGGACGCCGGAGGGACCGGAGACGGACGAGAGGACGGACGTGCTGCAGCGACAGCTGTCGGCACGGGCCCTGCTCGTCGTGACGGCCACGCAGGAGGACGGCTCGACGCGGCGCCTGCGGATCGGACTGGCCCCGGACGGCGCGACCTTCGAGTCCTCGCGCGACGGGGAGGACTCGCGCTGGTGGTCGGCGCCGCTTCCTGCGGCCGGGGAGGAGATCCTCGCCCTGCTCGCGGAGGCCGGCGTGCACGGCCCCGCCGCGCTCACCCTCGACGACGCGGCGCCCGCGCTGCGACCGAGTCCCGCGCAGCTCGAGCGGGTGCGCGAGGAGCTCGCTCGCGGAGCGGGTCCCGAGGAGGCGTTCGCCGCGCTCGAGGACCTCGACCCCCGCCTGCGCGACGCGCTGGCGGCCCGCGGGACGCGCCTCGCCCTCTCGCTCACCCTGCACGATCCGCAGGAGGGGCCGGGCGACGCCGCGGCGGCCTCCTTCTCCCGGCTGTGGGTCCGCGGCGCCCTCGGCCTGTACCGCAGCGATGCGGACGGACCGCCCGGGCAGGTGCGTCCTGTCGGCGACGGGGACGTGCTCGGCACGGCCCTGCCGCTCCTCGAGCAGGGCCTGGCCTTCGCCGCCTCCCGCACCACCCGGGGCGGTGCCCGATGAGCGCCTTCTGCGGGATGGACACCGCGCAGGCCCGCGACCATGCCCAGCGGCTGCGCACCGCCTCCGGCGCGGTGGAGGACCTGCGCTCCCGCCTGGACCCCGCGATCCGCTCCGCGACGTGGACCGGCCCCGACGCCGAGGAGTTCCGGCGCCGCTGGACGGAGCTCTCCTCCGGGCCGCTGGGGACGGCGGTCCAGAACCTCGCCGTGCACGGCGACCGTCTGCTGGGCCAGGCCGACCAGCAGGACGTCACCTCCGACGCCGACGGCACCGAGCATGGTCCCCCCGGGAACCCGAGCACCCTCCCGGCCGCGGACGCCGGCGACTCCCACCTCGGCTACCTCCGCGACGACGATCCGTGGCTGCCCGACTGGCTCGAGGGCCCGCTCGAGAACGGCATGGCGCACCTCGCCGGCACGGCCTCGGACCTGATCGGCTGGGGTGTCGACGCCGGGATCGACGCGCTCGAGGGCGGGCTGGGCCTGTTCGGCGTCAACACCGACGGCATCGCCCAGTTCCAGCGGGACGCAGGCCACCTCGGCGGGGTCCTCGAGGACTGGGCGACGGGCCGCCGGGTGCCGACGGTCGCGGAGCTCGGCGCCTCGTCCCTGCTCGCCGCCGGCTCCGGGCTCATCGGCCTCTACGAGGCGGCCACCGGCACGGACACCCCGCTGCTGGACGACCGGCCCGGCGGCATCGTCGACGGCATCACCACGAGCACCGAGCCCGCCCGCAGCCCGCAGACCCTCCAGGACCTGGTCCTCGAGAACAACGGCCTGCGCCGCCGCGGCGAGGAGGCGGTGGCGGCCGGGAACATCGGGATCCAGGAGGTCCGCAGCGCGGACGGTGCCGAGCCCGTGTACATCGTCCAGGTGCCGCCCACGGAGGGCGAGGCGATCACCGACGTGCCCGGCGCCTACGGCGAGCAGGGCAACTCGCGGGACTGGGGCTCGAACCTGCGCCTGGTCGCCGGGCAGCATCCGGCGGCGATGGACGACGTGCAGGCGGCGATGGAGGCAGCCGGCGTGCCGCCGGGCGCGCGCGTCATGCTGGTGGGGCACTCGCAGGGCGGGATCATCGCCAACCAGCTGGCCGCGGACCCCGGATTCAACAACGCCTCCGGCGCGCCCGGCACCTACGACATCACCCACACCTTCTCCGTCGGATCGCCCGTGCAGACGGTCGTGCCGGCCCAGTCCACGACGGAGTCGGTCAACGTCCACCACGGGTTCGGTCTGGGCCCGGGCGGGGTGAGCGGCGACCTGATCCCCCGTCTGGACCTCGACGGCCTGCAGGTGGACGGCGGGACGCTCGGCGCCCCGAACCGGCACGAGGTCTCCCTGCCCGGCTACCCGGTCCCCTCCCTCGACCCCGTGCGGATCCTGGAGTCCAACCACGACTCGGTGGGGCTGAACGGCGAGGCCGATGCCGGATACGCCGGCTCGGTCGCCGACGCGACCGCGACCGATCCCACTCTCTCGGCCCTGCAGCGCGACCTCACGGGCGTGTACATCGGCCAGGGCACCTACGTCGCGCGCTCGACCGTCGTCTCCGTCGGGCGCGGGGAGCCCTGATCCGCCTCCGGCACCCGCTCAGGCGAAGTCCGACAGGCTGACGCGGCCCGTCCGGGTGCGCTCGGCCTCGAGATCCGGGCGCAGGTCCCAGACGGAGTAGGCGGTGCCGGCGGCGTCGTGCAGGGCGATCGGGTCGACGGCGCGGCTGAGCAGGTCCTCGGCGTCGCGGCGCTCGCGCACGGCCCCCACCAGCGCGGACATGACGCCGTCGAAGATCTCCAGCGCCGCGGGACGATCGGCGGCATCGGTCTGCACCTCGCCACGGATGATCCGCCGGAACTCCGCCTCGGTGGCCTGCTCGAGGGATGCGGAGGTCACGCCGTCCACGCCCTCGGCGGCGGCGGTGAGCGCGGAATCGAGCGAGCCCCCGCCCAGCCCGCAACCGCTGAGACCGGCGGCGGCCGCCGCCAGGGCTCCGAAGATCGTCCGCCTGCTCACCATGCCCAGCTCCTCGCCGCCTGCTCCCGTGCCGCGCGGCCGGGTCCATGTCCGGTGCCAGCATGCCATCCGCCGCCCGGACGCGGAGCGCGCCGGGCCGTCCCTGGGGACGACCCGGCGCATGCCGACGGGGCCGCGCGGCAGCAGATCCGCGGCGGGGCCGCGAGGCGCGGCGCCGGGCGGGCGCCGCGGATCAGCGTCCGATCACCGGCGCGTCACCGAGACGGTGACGGAGCCGCCGGAGACCTTCTCCGTCGCCGCGTGGGCGCCCTCGGCCGGAGCGGCCGGTACGGCCACCTCGAGCGCGAGCACCTCGGCGGCGACCAGCTCCCGGTGCGCGGCGACCGCGGCGACCACCGACGGGTCGCCGTCCACGGTCAGACGGATCCGGTCCGAGACGTCGAGTCCGGCCTCGCGGCGGGCGGCCTGGATGGCGCGGACCACGTCGCGGGCCACACCCTCCGCCTCCAGCTCGGGGCTGACCCGGGTGTCCAGCACGAGGAACTCGCCGCCGCGCAGCACGCCGATCGCCCGGCCCTCCGCGGCCGCGTCGGAGCCGGCCACCAGCTCGAGGACGTACTCGCCCGGGACGAGCGCGAGCCCGCCCGCGGTCACGGTGCCGTCCTCGGCGACGCTCCAGTCCCCGCTCTTGGCGCCCTTGATCGCGAGCTGCACCTGCTTGCCCAGGCGGGGGCCCGCGGCGCGCGCGTTCACGCTGAGCCGCTGCTCGACGCCCATGCCGCGCGCCTCCTCGCCGGAGACGTCCAGCAGGCGCACCGCCTTCACGTTGAGCTCATCGGCGATGATCGCCGCGAAGGGCTCGAGCTGCTCGGGCGCCTCGCGCACCACGGTCAGCTCCGCGAGCGGCAGGCGGGCCCGCAGACCCTCCTTCTTGCGCAGGGCGTTCGCGGCGCTGGCGACCTGGCGCACCTCGTCCATGCGGGCGACCAGGTCGTCCTCGCGCGGGAACAGGTCCGCATCGGGCCAGTCGGTCAGATGCACGGAGCGCCCGCCGGTCATCTGCTGCCAGATGTCCTCGGCCACCATCGGCAGCAGCGGGGAGATGACGCGGGTGAGGGTCTCCAGGCAGGTCCACAGCACGTCGATCGCCTGCTCGTCGCCCTCCCAGAAGCGGTCGCGGGAGCGGCGCACGTACCAGTTGGTGAGCATGTCCAGGTAGTCCTGGATGCTCTCGGCGGCATCGGCGATCGCCAGCTCGGTCAGCTGCTCCTTCACGGTCCGCACCAGGTCGCCGGTGCGGGCGAGGAGGTAGCGGTCCATGACGTCGTCCGCCTCGTACCGGGGTGAGCCCTCGCAGCCGGTCGGCCGGCCCTGCGCGTCCTTCTCCCCCGCCGCGTTCGCGTACAGGGCCAGGAAGTACCACACGCTCCACAGGGGCAGCACGGTCTGGCGGACGGCGTCGCGGATCCGCGGCTCGTCGACGATGAGGTTCCCGCCGCGCAGGATCGGCGAGGACATGAGGAACCAGCGCATCGCATCGGCGCCGTAGGCGTCGAACATCTCGCGCACGTCAGGGTAGTTGCGCAGGGACTTGGACATCTTCTGCCCGTCCTCGCCCAGCACGATCCCGTGGCAGATCACGCTGGAGAACGCGGGCCGGTCGAACAGCGCGGTCGCGAGCACGTGCATGAGGTAGAACCAGCCGCGGGTCTGCCCGATGTACTCGACGATGAAGTCCGCCGGGTTGTGGGTCTCGAACCACTCCTGGTTCTCGAAGGGGTAGTGGACCTGGGCGAACGGCATCGACCCGGAGTCGAACCACACGTCGAACACGTCGGTGACGCGGCGCATCGTGGATCGTCCCGTGGGGTCGTCGGGGTTCGGGCGGGTGAGCTCGTCGATGTAGGGACGATGCAGGTTGACCTCGCCCAGCTCGTCGGTGGGCACGCGGCCGAAGTCGGCCTCGAGCTCCGCGAGGGACCCGTACACGTCCGTGCGCGGGTAGTTGGCATCGTCGCTCTTCCACACCGGGATCGGCGTGCCGAAGTAGCGGTTGCGGGAGATCGCCCAGTCCCGGGCTCCTTCGAGCCACTTCCCGAACTGGCCGTCCTTGACGTTCCCGGGCACCCAGGTGATCTGGTCGTTGAGCTCGAGCATGCGCTCGCGCTGGTCGGCGACCTTCACGAACCAGGAGCCCACGGCCTTGTAGATCAGCGGGTTCCGGCAGCGCCAGCAGTGCGGATACGAGTGGACGTAGCTGGTCTCCTTGAACAGCCGCGACATCCGGGAGAGGTTGCGGATGATAGGGCGGTTCGCCTCGAAGACCTGCAGCCCGGCGATCTCGTCGAGCTCGGTGCCGCGGAAGTAGTCCAGGAACTGGGCGCCGTCGTCGACCGAGAGGATGACGGGGATGCCGTAGGCGGCGTTGACCTTCTGGTCCTCCTCGCCGTAGGCCGTGGCCTGGTGGACCACGCCCGTGCCGTCGCCGGTGGAGACGTACTCGGCGACCGTGATGATCCACGCGTTCTGCGTGCCCCACGTCTCGCGGTCGGCGGAGTAGACGTCCCACAGCGGCGCATACGCGACGTGCTCGAGCTCGGTGCCGGCGAAGCGGCGAGGCGCGGCGGCCGCCTCCGCGGCAGCCGCGTCCTCGTAGCCGAGCTCCTTCGCGTGGGTGCCGATCAGCGCCGCCGCGAGCAGGAAGGCTCCTTCCCCCGCGGCGGTGCCGTCGGCCGCGCCGAGCGGCCCGGCGGGGACGGTCACGTACTCGATCTCCGGGCCCACGGCGAGGGAGAAGTTCGTGGGCAGCGTCCAGGGGGTCGTCGTCCAGGCGAGGGCCTTGACGCCGGCGAGGCCCAGCTCCTGCGCCTTCTCGCCCACCAGCGGGAAGGTCACCACGACCGAGGGGTCCTGGCGGTCCTGGTAGACGTCCTCGTCCATGCGCAGCTCGTGGCTGGACAGGACGGTCTCGTCCTTCCAGCAGTAGGGCATCACGGAGTAGCCCTCGTAGGCGCGGCCCTTGTCGTGCAGGGTCTTGAAGGCCCACAGCACCGACTCCATGAAGGTGGGGTCGAGGGTCTTGTAGTCGTTCTCGAAGTCGACCCAGCGGGCCTGGCGGGTGACGTACTCCTCCCACTCCTTGGTGTACTTCAGCACGGAGGCGCGGGCGGCGGCGTTGAACTGCTCCACGCCCATCGCCTCGATCTCGGACTTCTCGGTCATGCCCAGCTCGCGCATGGCCTCGAGCTCCGCGGGCAGACCGTGGGTGTCCCAGCCGAAGCGGCGGTCGACCCTGTTGCCGATCATGGTGCGGAAGCGCGGGACGACGTCCTTGACGAAGCCGGTGAGCAGATGCCCGTAGTGCGGGAGGCCGTTGGCGAAGGGCGGGCCGTCGTAGAAGACGAACTCCTCGCAGCCCTCGCGCTGGGCGATCGAGGCCCGGAAGGTGTCGTCGAGGCGCCAGAACTCCTGGATGCGGTTCTCGAGCGCAGGAAGGTTCGGCGAGGGGACGAGGGGGGATCCGTTCTTCGGATACGCCATGGGGACCTCCGGGGCGGTGGCGGACAGCTGCTGTCCCGAGGACGCCTGCGGCGCGGTACCACCTCGGTTGGCTCCGGGCCCGCGGCGAAGCGCGGGCACGGGGCCCCCTTGTTCCTCAGCTGTGACGGGCTGGTCCCGGCGGGTTCTACTGGGCGGTCCGTGCGGTCCCGCCGTTCTTCCCGCGGCTCTCCGGTGATGGCCGGGTCGATGCCGATGCCGCCCATGATACGCGTCGGCCGCCGCCTCCCCGCGTCGTGCTCGTCACGTGCCGTCGGCGTCGGCGCGCGGGATCCGGGCGGTGAACACGGTCCGTCCCGGCCGGGAGGCGACGGCGATGTCCCCGCCGTGCGCGGTGAGGATCGCCTGCACGATCGGCAGACCCAGCCCCGCGGTCCCCTCCCCGCCCGATCGTGCCCGGTCGGCACGCGTGAAGCGGCCGAACACATCGCCCTGCACGGACGACGAGATGCCGGGGCCGTCGTCGGCGAGCTCGAGGACGGCGCGTCCCTCCTCGGAGCGCAGCCGGGCCTGCACGATCGTTCCCGGGGGCGTGTGCTTGCGGGCGTTGGAGAGCAGGTTCGCGAGCACCTGGGCGAGCTGGCGCGGATCCCCGAGCACCTCGACGGGCTCGTCCGGAAGGTCGAGCCTCCAGGTATGGGCCGGCGCGGTGACCCTCGCGTCCATCACCGCCTCGACGAGCAGCTCCCCCATGTCCAGGCGCTCCTGCTCGCGGGGGGCGCCGTCGTCGAGCCGGGCCAGCAGGAGGAGATCCTCGACCAGCGAGGTCATCCGAGCCGACTGCGCCTCGACGCGGTCCAGGGCCTCGGCGCCGCCGCCGGTGAGCGTCTCGGTCAGCCGCAGCAGATCCGTGTAGCCGCGGATCGCGGTGAGAGGAGTGCGCAGCTCATGGGAGGCATCGGCGATGAATCGACGCATCCGCTCCTCGGAACGGTGACGGACCTCGAGGGCCCCGTCGACGGTCTCGAGCAGGGCGTTCAGGGCCCTGCCCACCTCCCCGACCTCGCCGCCGCCGCGGGCGATCTCCGGGGGGACGCGCGCGGTGACGGCGACCTCCCCCCGGTCGAGGGGCATGTCGGCGACGCGGGTCGCGACCTGGGCGACGCCCTCGAGGGGCCGGAGGCTCCGGCGCACGAGCCACGAGCCGACGAGGCCCGTTCCCGCGAGGGCGCCGAGCGAGACCAGGACGAGGGTCAGGTCGAGACGTGCGATCGTGCGGTCCGCACCCGCGGTGCTGATGCCGGTCACGAAGGTGTCGTCCTGCACGGCGCGGATCCGGTAGGTGCCGATCCCCAGGTCGACATCGCGGTCATCGGCGCCCCCCTCGGCGGAGGCGAGGGCGCGCTCGAGCGCCGCGAGGTCGGCGGGGCCGAGGTCGCGCAGCGTGCCGTCGGCATCGCGCCAGGCTCCCCGCACGGCGCGGCCGTCCTGGAGGACCGCGCCGAGGAGGAACTCGCCCTGCCCCGGCGCATCGAGGAAGGCCAGCTCATCGGGTCCCGCGCCCGGCTGGGGGCCGGGCCCGCGGGAGACGGTGCGATCCAGCTGGGCGTCGAGCTGGGCGTCGAGCTGGGTGCGCAGGGAGAGATGGGTGGTGACCGCCACGATCACGAGGACGCTCGCGAGCGCCGCGAGCAGCACCGCCACGAGAGCGGTGCGCAGGGTGGGCCGTCCGCGCGCCGGGCGGGCCGCCTCGCTCATGCGGGCCTCAGCACGTACCCCGCGCCGCGGACGGTGTGGATCATCGGCTCCCGGCCGGCGTCGATGCGCTTGCGGAGGTAGGAGATGTACAGCTCGACGATGTTCGCCTGCCCGCCGAAGTCGTAGTTCCAGACGGCATCGAGGATCTGCGGCTTGGACAGCACCCGCTGCGGGTTCTCCATGAGGTACTGCAGGAGCTGGTACTGGGTCGCGGTGAGCGCGACCGGCTCCCCGCCGCGGACGACCTCGTGGGTGTCGAGGTTCATCACCAGATCCCCGACGATCAGCTCCTGCGAGGACTGCGAGGTCACGCCGGAGCGCAGCACAAGCCGATGCAGGCGCAGCAGCACCTCCTCCATCGCGAAGGGCTTGGTGACGTAGTCGTCGGCCCCGGCGGCGAGCCCTCCGATCCGGTCCTGCGGCGCATCCATCGCCGTGAGCAGGAGCGCCGGGATCTCCGGCTGGAACGCGCGCACACGGCGCAGGACCTCGACCCCGTCGATGCCGGGGAGCATGCGGTCGAGCACGAGCACGTCGGGCCTCAGCTCCCGGGCGATCCGCACCGCCTCGAGACCGTCGGCGACGAGGGTCGTGTCCCAGCCGACCATCTGCAGCGGGAAGCGCAGCAGATCCGCGATCGTGGGCTCGTCCTCGACGACGAGCACGCGCACGGCGGTCCCATCGGGCCTGCTGAGGCGTGGAAGGGCGGCGAGCGCGGCGGCGGGGTTCTCGGTCATCATGGCTGCTTCCTGGACGGGCCGGGGAGGGTCCTCGAAGCGTAGCCCGCGGCTCGGGCCGCTCCGCCGTCGCCGCGGGGCGGCACAGGAACCGCACAGGCGGCCCCTCCCCGGTGCACAGCCGCGATGGGCGGTCGTGATCGCCGCCGTGACCCGCGTCCCAGGCCGCCTCCGCCCCGCAGGTCACGCACGTACGATCGGGAGTCGGGCCGGGCACCCGGCCCATGCTGCGAAGTGAAGGATGGATGATGTCGCTGTTCGGAGAGCCGTTCACCGCGAAGGCGCTCAAGTCCGGGATCACCGTCGAGGTCGAGGAGGGCCAGTCCCTCCTGCAGGCCCTGCTCGACGCGGGCATCAGCATGGACTATTCCTGCGAGGGCGGCGTGTGCGGGACCTGCGTCGTGCCGCTGGTCTCCGGCGAGGTCGAGCACATGGACGAGTTCCTCATGGAGGACGAGCAGGAGACCCAGATGATCACCTGCGTCTCCCGCGGGGTCGGGGAGATCGAGATCGACGTCTGAGGCTGCGAGGAGGATACGCGGGTCCGGCGATCAGTCGTCCCGCGCGGCCAGGCGCAGCGCTCCTTCGACGGGTTCCGCGGCCTCCAGCACCCGCAGCCCCCGCTCCGCCAGCCCGGCGCGCACCGCGGCGGACACGGTCGCATTGCGGGTGAGCACGGAGCCGACCAGCACGATCTCCTCGGCGCCGGCCAGGTCGCCGTCCTCCTCGCGGCGCACCGCGTCGACCTTCGCGATCAGCTCCCGGGAGGCCTCGGCGAGGATCTCCTGTGCGACGGGATCCGTCGCGCAGCCCTCGGTGAGCGGAGCGAACGCCCCCCAGGCCGCGGGGGCGAGCGGGTGGATCGCGGCGATCAGCGCCTGTCGCGGATCCTCCGCTCCGTCCGGCGCGATCCCCAGACGGGAGAGCACCGCGGCGGTGAGAGCGCTCGCGGGCCCGCGAGCATCGAGATCGGCGGCCGCCGCCTGCAGGACCCGCCGACCGATCCACACCCCGGAACCGGTGTCGCCCAGCAGCCAGCCCATCCCGTCGACGCGGCGGCAGGGCACGAAGTCCCGGTAGCGCACGGCCGCGGATCCGGTCCCGCCCAGCAGCAGCAGCCCGGAGCCGCCCGCGCTGCCGGCGGCGAAGGCGGTGATCTGGTCGTCGGTGACGGTCACATGCTGCGGCAGGAGTCCGATCCCGGCGAGCGCAGAGCGCACCAGCTGCTCGACCTGGGCATGATGCGCGGGTCCCGCACCGGCTATCCCGAGCGCCGCTCGCACCGGGACCCGTCTCGGATCGATGCCCGCCGCGACGAGCACCTCCTGCACGGTCGTCCTGAGCCCGGCCAGCGCGCCGTCCCCGGTGGAGTTCACGTTGAACCCGGCGCCCTCGGCGGCGGCCAGCAGCCGTCCGTCGCGGTCCCGGACCCGTACGCGGGCCCGGGTCGCGCCCACGTCGGCGCCCAGCAGGAGCGCGGCGGAGGGATCCGAGGTCGGTGATCTCATGCGCACAGATGCTAGCTTTCACCCAGCACAGCGCATCGACGGAGCGCCGCGCGGACCTGTCGCGCTCCGCCTCCCTACGCCGAAAGGCCCCCGATGACCGACATGCCGGACCTGATCGCGCTCTCCTCCCCGACCGAGGAGCGCAATCCCGCGACGACGGACCTCGACACCCTGCCGTCCGCGGAGCTGACGTGGAGGATCCTCGGCGCGGACGCCCAGGTGATCACGGCGGTGCAGGCTCTGGCCGTACCGCTCGCCGCGCTCGTGGACGCCTGCGTGGCCGCGATCGTCGCGGGCGGCACCGTGCACTACGTCGGCGCCGGCACCTCCGGGCGTCTCGCGGTCCTGGACGCGGCCGAGCTCGCCCCGACCTTCAACGCAGGGCCGGAGCTGTTCCGGGCGCACCTCGCCGGAGGGCCCGAAGCCATGCTCCACGCGGTCGAAGGGGCGGAGGACTCCTCGGATCTGGGCGCGGCGCTGATCGCGGAGCACTGCGGCCCCGATGACCTGGTGATCGGCCTGGCCGCCTCCGGCCGTACCCCCTTCGTGGGCGGCGCCCTCGCGGCCGCGCGGGAACGAGGCCTGGTCACGGGCCTGATCTCGGCGAACCCGCAGGCGAGCCTCGCGACGCTCGCGGATCATGCGCTGCTGGCCGACGTGGGTCCCGAGGTCGTCACCGGCTCGACCCGGATGAAGGCGGGGACGGCGCAGAAGCTGCTGCTGAACGCGCTGTCGACGGCGACGATGGTGCGCCTGGGCAAGACCTACTCGAACCTCATGATCGACGTGCGCCCGAGCAACGAGAAGCTGGTGGCCCGCACGGTGCGGATGCTGGTGCAGGCCAGCGGCGTCGATGCCGCGGAGGCGGGCCGGGTCCTGGAGGAGGCCGGCGGCAGCGTGAGGGTGGCGCTGATCGCGCTGCTCGCCGGGTCCGATGCGGCCGCAGCCCGGGAGGCCGCGGACCGGTTCGCCCCGGATGCGGCCCGGATCGGCGATCCCGCCGGGATCCGGGCGGCGGTCGCGTCTCTCGGCACGGCAGGATGACCACGGTCCCGGGCGACGCTCCGGCGAGGCCGGAGGTGGTGTGCCTCTGCGGCTCCCTGCGCTTCGCCCCGGAGATGGCCGCGGCGGCATGGGAGCTGAGCCTTGCAGGATCCATCGTCCTGGCACCCGGCCTCGCTCCGGACGGCGGAGCGGAGCTCACCGCGGAGCAGAGGTCCGCTCTGGGCGTGCTGCATCTGCGGCGGATCGACCTGGCCGACCGTGTCCTCGTCGTGAACCCGGGAGGCTACCTGGGCGAGTCCGTGCGACAGGAGATCGCCTATGCCCGCGCCGCGGGGACGCCGGTCTCGTTCACCGATCCGGTGTGAGCATCAGCCCCGGGAGCGATCCGGACCGGCGAGGTGCCAGGCCGCCCCGAGCAGGGCGAGGACGGCGCCCGCGGCGCCGAGGGCGAGCGGCAGCGGCATCGTCGGACCGGTGAGCAGGACCCACAGGACGATGAGCCCCGCGAAGGCCACGATGGACACGAACGTCGCCGGACGCCCCTCACGAGGGGCGCGGCGGCTGCGATCGCTGCGGGAGGAGGCGTGCGTCATGGTCGACATGCCCCTACCCTCCCCCGGCGACGGGCCCGGCGGCATCATCCGGGGAGCGCGAACGACTACGACGTTCGGAGGGTCCTCGTCAGGTCCGGCTCATCCCTGGGGGTGAGCCCCCGTCGCCGTGCCCTCTCCGCGGGCGTCGGCGGCGGCGAGGCCCGCGAAGACCCCGCCCGCGGCGAGGAGCTCCTCGTAGGTGCCGCGCTCGAGGATGCGGCCGTGCTCCAGAACGATGATCTGGTCGGCGTGGCGGACGGTCGAGAGCCGGTGCGCGATCGAGATGGTGGTCCGCCCTCGGCTGAGGGCGTCGAGGGCGCCGGACATCGCGCGTTCCGTCGCGGTGTCCAGCGCGCTGGTCGCCTCGTCCAGCAGCAGGACCGGCGGGTCGCGCAGGATCGTGCGGGCCAGCGCCAGACGCTGCTTCTCGCCGCCGCTGAAGCGGTAGCCGCGCTCGCCGACGACCGTCGCGTAGCCGTCCGGGAGCGCCGCGATGTGCTCGTGGATCTGGGCGATGCGACAGGCGGCGACGAGGTCCTCGTCGCTCGCCTCGGGGGCCGCGAAGCGGAGGTTCTCGGCGATGCTCGCGTGCAGCAGGTACGTCTCCTGGGTGACGACGCCGATCGCGGCGGCGAGCGACTCCATCGTGACCTCGCGCAGGTCGTGGCCGTCCAGGGTGATCCGGCCGGAGCTCGGATCGTAGAGGCGGACCATGAGGTAGCCGGTGCTGGTCTTGCCGGAGCCGGTCGCCCCGACGAGCGCGGTGTGGGTGCCCGGCTCGACTGTCAGGTTGATGCCCCGCAGGGACGGCGCCTCGGCCCCCGGGTAGGTGAAGGTGACGTCCTGCATCCGCAGCTCCCCGCGCACCTGCCGGGGGTCGAGGGCGATCGCATCGGGCGCATCGGAGATGGTGATCGGCGCGTCGAGATACTCGAAGACGCGGGTGAACAGGGCGAGGGAGGCGTTGACCTGCGTCGCGACACGGAGCAGGCCGTTCATCTGCGGGAACAGGCTGGACTGGAGGGCGACGAAGGCGACGAGCGTGCCGATGGACACGCGCGCGTCCCCGCCGAACAGGAGCATGCCGCCCAGCAGGTAGGTCAGCGCCGGGATGATCGCCAGCAGCACCCCGTACAGGCCCTGGTGCCAGCGCCCGGCCATCTCGGACTCGATCTCGAGGTCGGCGAGATCCCGGGAGTCCCCGGCGAAGCGGTCGGTGAGCGCCGTGGTGCGGCCCATCGTGGTCGCCAGCAGCACCCCCGAGACGCTGAGGGACTCCTGGATCCCGGCGGAGAGGTCCGCGGCCTTCGCTTGGCGGCGGGCGACGACGGCGCGGCGTCGCCTGCCCACGCGCCGGTTCATCCACACCGCTATCGGCAGGGTGATCAGGGAGAACAGCGTCAGGCGCCAGTCCATGGCGATCATCGCGAGGACCGCGACGACGATGCCTGCGACGGAGGAGACGATCTGGGTCATCACGGTCGTGACGACGGCCTGCATCGAGCCGATGTCGGAGAAGATGCGGGACTGGACCTCTCCGGTGCGGGTCCGGGTGAAGAACCCCAGGCCCATCTGCTGCAGGTGCCCGTACACGGCGACGCGGAGGTCGTGCATGACGGCCTGGCCCACACGGGTGGAGAGCATCGCCTGGAGGACGCCGAGGGCCGCGCCGACGACGGTGACGCCCACGAGCCCGGCGACGCAGGCGCCCAGCAGGTCCAGGCGCTGCTGCGGGAGGGCGACGTCGACGATCTCCCGGATCAGGAAGGGAGAGACGACCCCGGCGCCCGCGCCGAGGCCGATGAGCAGCCCGACCAGCGCGAGCGTGGGCCGGTAGTCGCGGAACAGCCGCAGCACCCGGCGGACGTCCGCCTTCTGCCCCGGGGCCAGGCGGAGGTCCGAGGGGAGACCCCGGCCCATCCCACCGGGGCCGCCGTGGGTCACAGGCCCCGGTTCCGGGCGACCTTGTGCGCCGCGGCCTGCGCGAGCGGGCGGATCGTGACGAGATCGAGGTTCACGTGCTGGGGGGCGTTCAGGGCGTAGGCGATGACGTCGGCGCAGTCCTGGGCGGTCAGCGGATGCTCCACGCCGTCGTACACCTTCGCGGCGGCCTCGGCGTCGCCCAGGCGGACCAGGGAGAACTCCTCGGTGCGCACCATGCCGGGGGCGATCTCGATGACGCGGATCGGCTCCCCGTTCAGCTCGAGCCGCAGGGCATCCGCGATCATGTGCTGCCCGGCCTTGGCCGCGTTGTAGCCGGAGCCGTTCTCGTAGGCGACCTGCGCGGCGGTCGAGGACAGGATGAGGATGCTGCCGCGGCCGCTCGCCCGCAGCGCCGGCAGCAGGGCCTTCGTGACCCGGGCGGTGCCGGCGACGTTGGTGTCGTACATGCGCTGCCAGGCGTCGAGGTCGGCCGCGCCGACGGGCTCGAGGCCGAAGGCGCCGCCGGCGATGTGCAGGACGGCATTGAGCTCCCCGTCGAACAGCTCCTGGACCCGTGCGGAGAGCGCGTCGACGCTCCCCTGGTCCGTGACGTCGACGCCGAGGGTCTCCACCCCGGTGTCCGCGGCGAGCTCGGCGAGACGGTCCTCGCGGCGGGCCACGGCGAGGACGCGCCAGCCGTCCGCGGCGAGGCGCGCGGCGCTCGCGCGGCCGATCCCGGAGGACGCTCCGGTGACGACGGCGGTCAGGGGCTTCGGGGCGGGAGCGGCGTGGGGGGAGGTCATGGATCCGAGGATACGTCGCGGATGCGACATGGCACCGCGGATGCGACATGGCACCGCGGATGCGACATGGCACCGCGCATGCGCCACGATGGTCCGATGACCGTCTCTCCCGCTTCCGCATCGACCGTCCTGTTCGACCTGGACGGCACGCTGGTCGACTCGATCGGCGTGATCCTGTCCTCCTACCGGCATACGCTGGCCCGCTTCGGGATCGAGGGGGTCCCGGAGCCGGTGGTGCGCAGCTGGATCGGCCGAGCCCTGGAGGACTCCTTCCGGGACGTGGCGGGAGGTGACGCGTCCGCGGCCGCGGCCATGGCGGCGACCTACCGCGAGCACAACATCGCCCATCATGATGCGGCGGTCGCCGCCTATCCGGGCGCCGTCGCGCTGGTGGGCCGGCTGCGGGCGGGAGGACGCCGCGTGGGGATCGTGACCTCGAAGGGCGGGAGCCTCGCGCGGCGAGGTCTCGAGCTGACCGGCTTCGGGGTCGTGGACGTGCTCGTCGCGAAGGAGGACACGCGCGCCCACAAGCCCGATCCGGAGCCGCTGCAGCATGCGCTGGCGATGCTCGACGCAGGACCCGGGGAGGCCGTCTACGTCGGGGACGCGGCGACGGACCTGCAGGCCGCGGAGGCGGCGGGCATGCCGGGCATCGGCGTGACCTGGGGCGCGGGGGCCCGCGCCGACCTGGAGGCCCGCTCCCCCGTCGCCGTGGTCGACACGGTCGCCGCGCTCGCTGCGATCCTGCGGGCCTGAACCGTGCGGGTCACCAGGTGCTCTCCTCGTCGGTGCGGTGGTCCTCCGGCTCGATCTGCAGGGTCGCGTGGTCCAGTCCGTGCTTCTCGCGCAGCACCTGGTGGGCGGCGTCGAGGACGCCATGCGAGTCCGCCTCCGCGCGGATGCGCAGGTGCGCGGTGATCACGTCCATGCCGGAGGTCAGGGTCCACAGATGGAGGTCGTGGACCTCGAGCACCTCCGGCACCGCGGCGAGGTCCGCCTCGACCCGGGCGGGGTCGAGGCGGCGCGGGGTCTCCTGGCCCAGCACGACGAGGACGTCGCGGCCCAGCATGACGGCTCGGACGGCGACGAAGGCGCCGATCGCCAGGGCGACGGCGGTGTCCCAGGCGGCGCTGCCCGTGGCGGTCACGAGCACGCCCGCGGCGATCACGCCGAGGGAGCCGACGGTGTCGGCGACGACCTCGAGGTAGGCGCCCTTGAGATTGAGGCTCTCCCCGGCGCCGGCCCGCAGCAGCGCCATCACGACGAGGTTCACGAGGAGCCCGAGCGCGCCGACCACGAGCATGGGGGTGGTGCCGACCTCGGCGGGCGAACCGATCCGACCGATGGCCTCGATCACGACGAAGGCGGCCACGGCGAGCATGACGAGCACCGCGAAGAGAGACGCGAAGACCTCGATCCGGTAGCGGCCGTAGCTGCGGCGCCCGCTGCGGTCGGGGCGCCCGGCGATGACGGTCGCGCCGAGCGCGGCGGCGAGCGTCAGCACGTCGGCGGCCATGTGCCCGGCGTCGGACAGCAGCGCGAGGGAGCCGGAGAGGAGCGCGGTGACCAGCTCGATCAGGAAGAACCCGCCGATGAGGACGACGGCGAGGGTCAGGCGGCTGCGCCATCGGGCGGCCGCGGAGCCGGAGCGCTCGGAGGGAGCGGGCCCGTGGGAGTGCCCGCCGCTCATGCGTGGGCTCCGTCCTCGTGCGCAGCAGCCGCGGCGTGGTCCGGGGCGGCGTGCGAGATGTGCGCGAGGGCGACCTCCAGGAGGGTGCGCACGTGCGGGTCGGCGAGCGCGTAGTACACGCGGCGGCCCTCGCGACGGGAGGAGACCACCCGGTGGGCGCGCAGGAGCTTCAGGGCGTGGGAGGCCGAGGAGTCGGACTGCTCGGAGGCCTCGGCGAGCTCGTGGACGCTGCGCTCCGCCTCGAGCAGGGCGATCAGCAGGCGCAGGCGCCCGGGCTCGCCGAGGAGCGAGAAGACATCGGCCATGTCTCGCACCTCCTCATATGAATAAGTGTTCATATGAACAAGGTACGCAACGTGACGTCGGGGTTCAACCCCTCCTGCCGCCGCGCCTCAGATGCCGTGCACCTCGTGCGTCCCGGCCGCCGGGAGCGGATCGATCCGGCCCCGGCTCAGCCGCGTCATCACCGCGGCGATCGCCCCGTCCCCGGTCACGTTCGTGGCCGTGCCGAAGGAGTCGATCGCGATGTACGAGGCGATCATCAGCCCCACCGCCGCCTCCCCGAAGCCCAGCATCGAGGACAGGATCCCCGCGGCCGCCATGATCGCCCCGCCCGGGACGCCGGGGGCGGCGATCATCACCACGCCCAGCATGAGGACGAAGCCGATGAGCACCGGCACCGAGAGCGGCATCCCCGTCACGACCATGATCGCCACCGCGAAGGTCGTGATCTTCAGCGTCGAGCCGGCCAGGTGGATGGTCGCGCACAGCGGGATCACGAAGTCCGCGATCGCCTCCGGGACGCCGTTGCGCTTGGCGCACTCCGCCGTCACCGGGATGGTCGCGGCCGAGGAGCTGGTTCCGAGAGCGGTCATGTACGCCGGGGCCATCGTCCACAGCATGCGCAGCGGATTGCGGCCCATCGCCGCCCCCGCGACCGCGTACTGCAGCAGCAGCACGATCAGCGTCATCGCCAGCACGATGACCACCACCACGAAGAAGGTGCCGATCACGGTCATGATCTGCCCGTTCATCGTGAGGCCCAGGAACATGCCGAAGATGTACAGCGGCAGCAGCGGGATGATGACCGCCTCGATGATCCGCACCACGATCGTGCGGAACTGATCGAAGGACTCGTGGAGGGCGCCTCTCGGCACGAGCGTCAGCCCGATGCCGAGGCAGAACGACAGCACGAGCGCCGTCATCACATCGAGGACCGGAGGGATCTCGAGGGAGAAGAACGGGGCGATCGCCGAGTCCTCGGGGTTCTCGAGCGGGCCGACCTCGGAGCCGGAGAGCAGTCGCGGCAGGAGCAGCAGGGACACGGCGAGCGCGAAGAAGCCGCACAGGATCGTCGAGAGGTAGGCGATGCCCGCGGTCGCGGCGAGCATGCGTCCTGCGCCGCGGCCCAGCTCCCCGATCGCCGGTGCGACGAGTCCGACGATGATCAGCGGGATGAGGAAGCCGAGGAACGCGGAGAAGACGCCGTTGAAGGTCGTGAAGACGCGGGCCGCGGCCTCCGGCAGGACGAGCCCGAGCAGGATGCCGAGGACGATCGCCACCGCGATCCGCGGCAGGAGGCCGAAGCGCGGGCGCGCGAGGGCTTCAGGGGATGAGGACATGGACGGCTCCGTCGGGTCGGGGCCGACCGCGGCCGGCCCGGGGAACAGGACGGTCCAGGCTAACGTCCAGGACGCTCCCGGAAGGCGAGGACGAAGAAGACCGCGACGGCCGCGGCGAGCGCCGCCGGGATCAGCCAGACGGCGCGCCAGTCGTGCGTCCCGTCGGCGAGGCGGAAGGCGTCCACGAGGGGGCCGGAGATGAGCGAGCCGAGGAGCAGGCCGACCCCGTAGGTCGCGAGCGAGATGAGCCCCTGGGCGGCGCTGCGGACCCGGGAGGGGGCGAAGCGGTCGGTGTGGATCTGCCCGGCGACGAAGAAGAAGTCGTAGCAGACGCCGTGCAGGATCAGCCCGATGAGCACGAGCGCATAGAGCCCGTCGGCATCGCCGACGGCGAACAGGGTGTACCGCAGCGCCCAGGCGAGCATGCCGATGACGAGGGTCCACTTCACGCCGAGCCGGCGCAGCATGAGCGGCATGGCCAGGAGGAACAGCGCCTCCGACACCTGCCCGAGAGACTGGACCGCGGCCGCCGAGGACACCCCGATCTCGTTGAGGTAGAGGTTCGTGAAGTTGTAGTAGAACGCCAGCGGGACGCAGATGAGCACCGACGCGATGAAGAAGACCAGGTAGGAGCGGTCCTTGAGGAGCGCGAGCGCATCCAGGCCCAGGATGTCCCGCACGGACGGTCGCTGCGTGCGGTCCTCGGGCGGCGTGTCCGGGAGCGTGAAGGCGTAGACCGCGAGCAGCGCGGAGCCGATCGCGGCCATCACGAAGGTCAGCTCGAGCCGCTCCCCTGCCTCCCAGCCGAGCCAGCCGATCACCAGGCCCGCCACGATCCATCCGATCGTGCCGAGCACCCGCACGGAGGGGAACTGGCGGTCCGGACGGGCCATGCGGCGGAAGCTGATGGAGTTCACGAGCGCCAGCGTCGGCATGAAGGCGACCATCGCCGCCAGGGCGAAGACGAAGAAGGGGCCGAACTCTTGCTGGCGGCCGGCCAGCAGGAGCATCAGCGCGCTCACCGCATGGAGGATCCCGAGGATCTTCTGCGCGGGGAAGAAGCGGTCGGCGACGAGGCCGACGACGAACGGGGCCAGGATCGCGCCGAGGCTCTGGGTGAGGAAGGCGAGGGCGATCTGGCTGCCGGTCGCCTCGAGCTCGACGGCGAGGTAGGTGCCGAGCGTCACGAACCAGGCGCCCCACACGAAGAACTCGAGGAAGAACATGAGGGACAGGCGCAGACGCAGCGGCGTCATCAGTGATTCGCGGGGAGGGATGGCGGGCGAGGGCGGGGAGGAGGCCGTGGGGGCGGACATGCGCCCTACGGTAGCGCGAGGGTGAGACCGATCACAGATCCCCATGGGCGACAATGGGGCGGTCGCCCGATGGGCGGCCCCGCCGGGGAAGGATCGAGGAGCAGCATGGCACGCACCTACGCGACGGTCGGCCCGATGATGTCCTATGCGTACGACCGGGTCGTCGACGCGCGGACGCCCGGGCAGGCGATCGAGCGAGGCCCCCTGTTCACCGCGCTTCTGCGCCGCATGATCGAGTTCGTGGCGATGTCCCCGAGCAGCCGCCGGGCCTTCGTCGGCACGATGACGCGCCTGTCCATGTCGACGGGGAGCCTGCTGGCCGAGCCCGACCTGGACGACTCCCGGCCCGACCTCATGGCTCGCCTGCTCCCGCCCGCGGAGGGCCCTGATGACGGCGCGGTCCTCGTCGTCGTCCTCGGCGCGGAGGGCCGGGGCACCCGCCGCCGCATCGAGCGGATGCTCCCGCTGCTGGGCGCCTCGCCGCGCAGCCGCCTGCTCCTGGTCTCCCGCTCCGCGCATCGGGCCGAGTACGAGGGCCCCGGTGCGGAGCGCGTCATCGAGGCGAGCTGGGAGCGGATCTCCCGCAAGCTCCCCAAGGCGGACCCGGACCATGCGGAGCTCTGGCGCACGATCGGCGAGATGGGGAGGACCGCCGGGCAGCCGATCGTCCAGCTCCCGCTGAATCCCCGCCGCCTGCTGCGGGACCACGACCTGGCGCGGGAGATGCAGGCGCATCTGGATGTGTTCCACCATGCCTGCCGCGTCCTGCTCGGCGTCTCGCCCCGCTTCTCCACGCACCCGTCGCTGCGCGAGGCCCGGCTGCAGGCCGGAGACTCCCGCGGACGGGCCGGGCTGCGGTTCGGCGAGCTCGAGGGCGGCGTCGCCACGCATGCGGTCCGCGGCGCCGAGGTCCTGGCACCGCTGCCGATCGGCGCCCTCGAGGGCGAGACCGACCGGGCCGCCGCACAGGAGCTCCTGGACCGCATCGCCCGCGGGCCGTCCTGGCGCACCGCCCCCGCACCGCCCCTCGGTGCCGAGGCCCCGGGGACCGAGCTCATCGGCACCGCCGCGAGCGCCGATCTCGAGGGCGCCCGCCGGCTGCTGTGGTCGCTGCTGAACCCCGTCCTGCTGCGCGAGCTCGGCTTCGAGCCCGCGCCCGCTCGGCTGCAGCCGGTCGTGTCGGCCCGGGCGCTCGCGGTGCGGCTGGTCGCGATCAACGATCCCGACGGTCCCCTGTACCGGATCGGCGTCGGCGGCCGCGAGCGCTGGCGCTCGCTGACCCCGCGGGTCACGCGCGAGGCCTGCGAGGAGCTGCCCCGCGAGTCGTACGCGGTCGCGCCGCAGAAGAACCAGTCCACGGGCGAGTACGTGTGGGAGGTCCACAAGGCGCTCTTCTCCCTGACGATCGCGCCTCGCGGATCCGCGGGCCGGCCGCGTCCCGGCGGCCTCGGCGAGGCGCCCGAGGTCTCCCGCACCCTGGCCGCCCTCGACCCGGAGAAGGCGGGTGCCCGATGAGCCTCCTGCACGGCGAGTTCAAGGTCCGCGGCGGAAAGCTCGTGTCCGTCGACATCGGGGTCGAGGACGGTGCGATCACGACCGCGCACGTCTACGGCGACTTCTTCCTCGAGCCGGACGACGCCCTCGAGGACATCGCCGCCGCCGTCGTCGGGGCCGGCGCGGAGGCGAGCACCGCGGCGCTCGCAGAGCGGATCAGCGCGCGCCTGGCCCGCCGGGAGGAGCCGGCGACCATGATCGGCTTCGACGAGACCGCGGTCGCGATCGCCGTGCGGCGCGCCCTGGGACGGGCGATCTCCTGGGAGGACATCGTCTTCGACGTGATCGGTCCGGTGACGATGCCGCCGGTGATGCATGTGGCCCTGGACGAGGTGCTCCCGCACGAGGTGGCCTCGGGTGCGCGCCCGCCCCTCTTCCGGATCTGGGACTGGGACTCGCCGCTCGTCGTGATCGGCTCCTACCAGTCGCTGCGCAACGAGGTCGATCCGGACGGGGCGCAGCGGCACGGCATCGGCGTGGTCCGGCGGATCACCGGCGGCGGCGCCATGTTCATGGAGCCCGGCAACTGCATCACCTACTCCCTCGTCGTGCCGACCTCGCTGGTCGAGGGGCTCAGCTTCGAGCAGGCCTACGCCTATCTCGACGACTGGGTGATGGGAGCCCTCGCCGAGATCGGGGTGAGGGCCCGGTACGTGCCGCTGAACGACATCGCCTCCGAGCAGGGGAAGATCGGCGGCGCCGCGCAGCGCCGCTTCGCCGGCGGGGTGCTGCTGCATCACGTCACCATGTCCTACGACATCGACGCGCAGAAGATGGGCGAGGTGCTGCGCACCGGGAAGGAGAAGCTCTCCGACAAGGGGACCCGCAGCGCCGTCAAGCGGGTGGACCCGATGCGCTCGCAGACCGGCCTGCCGCGGGAGCAGATCATCGACGGGTTCCTGGACTTCTTCCGCGCCCGATACCGGACGCAGGACTCGTCCTACACCGAGGCCGAGCTCACCGCGGCCCGGGAGCTCGTCGAGACCAAGTTCGCGACCCCGGAGTGGACCTCGCGCGTTCCCTGATCCCTTGTGCACGCCGGGGCGTGCCGGTAATGTCGAACGAGTGTCTGCCTACGGAAGCCTCGCCGCCGCGACGTTCCGCCAGTACTCCACCTACCGTGTCGCCACCGCCGCCGGTGTGTTCACCAACTCCGTCTTCGGCCTGATCCGCGTCTCCATCCTGCTGGCAGCCCTCGATGCCTCCGGCCAGGAGATCGGCGGCTACACCGCTCTGCAGGCCGCGACCTACGTGTGGCTGGGCCAGGCGCTGCTCGCGCCGATCGAGGTCTTCGGGACCCGGGCGATCGGCGATCGCGTCAAGTCCGGGGAGATCGCGGTCGACCTGCTGCGCCCCGCTCCCCTGCTCGCCGTCCACCTCGCCCAGAAGGTGGGTCGCGCGGGGTTCCTGCTGCTGGGCCGCGGCGTGCCGCCGCTGCTGATCGGCGCGCTCGTGACGGGTCTGGCCCTGCCCGAGAGCCCGTGGTCGTACCCGCTCGGGCTGATCTCGATCGCCCTCGCGATCCTCGTGTCCTTCCTGGCCGATGCGATCGTCAACCTCAGCGCCTTCTGGCTCGTGGAGATGCGCGGCTTCCAGACCCTCTACATGGTCGTTATGAACCTGCTGTCGGGCTTCCTCATCCCCATCACCTGGTTCCCGGGCTGGCTCGAGACCCTCGCGCGCTGGACGCCCTTCCCCTCGATGGTGCAGACCCCGATCGACGCGCTGTCCGGGCGGCTCGGCCCCGCGGAGGCTCTGCCCGCGATCGGCCTGCAGCTGCTGTGGGCGGGGATCCTGGCGCTCGCGGCCCAGGCGATGGTCCGCGCGGGCACCCGATCGCTGGAGGTGCAGGGTGGCTGAGCAGGGCGCCTCCCCGCAGGGGACCTCGACGCTGCGCATGGTCCGCACCCTGTACGGCTCACGGATCCGCGCCCAGCTGTCGTACCGGGCGAACTTCGCCACGGACGCCGCCTCGCAGGCCCTCATGTCCGCGATCGAGTTCCTCGAGCTGTGGGTGATCCTCGGCCACGTCGACACCTTCGGGGGGCTCACACTCGTGCAGGTCATGGTGGTCTTCGGCCTCGCCTCGGCGGCCTTCGCGATCGCGGACCTCGCCTTCGGGGAGATCGACGGCCTCTCGACGTACATCCGCACCGGCAAGCTCGAGACGCTCATGATCCGGCCCGTGCCGCTGCTGCTGCAGATCTCGAGCCTGGACCTGTCGCTGCGGCGCATCGGACGGCTCGCGGTGGGACTGGCCATGTACGTGACCGCGCTGGTCCTCGCCGGCTTCTCCCCTACTCCGGCGACCCTGCTGCTGGCGATCGCCGCCCCGGTGATCGGCGCCGGGATCTTCTCCGCGCTGTTCGTCATGGCCGGCGCCCTGCAGTTCTGGCTGATCGACGGGCGCGAGTTCGCCAACGCCTTCACCTACGGCGGCAACTACGTCGCCCAGAACCCCGCGAGCGTCTTCGCCCTGCCGATGCGCGCGCTGTTCACCTTCGTCATCCCGACCTCCCTGGTCGCCTATGCCCCGACCCTCGTCCTGCTGGGCCTGCCCGGGCCCCGCTTCGTGCCGAGCTGGGCGGGCTGGATCGGCCTCCCGGTCGCACTGCTGGCCTGGGGCCTTGCCCTCCTGCTGTGGCGGTCCGGCGTGCGGCGGTACACCGGCGCCGGCGGATGACCCCTCACCTCCCGCCCACGCCACCCCTGCTTCCCCGTCGCCCCCACCGACCCGGACCCGCGAAGGAAAGGACGTCCCCATGGACCTCGCGATCGATGCGCAGCACCTCACCCGGGAGTTCACCGTGCGCCGCCGCGGCGCGGGCCGGTCGGTGGTGCGCGCCGTCGACGACCTGACCCTGCGCCTGGAGCACGGCGAGGCCGTCGGCTTCGTCGGCGCGAACGGCGCCGGCAAGTCGACGACCATCAAGATGCTGACCGGGATCCTCACCCCCACCCGCGGGGAGGTCGCCGTGCTGGGCCGCCGTCCCGTGCCCGAGCGCCGCCATCTCGCCCGGGAGATCGGCGTCGTCTTCGGCCAGCGCTCCCAGCTGTGGTGGGACCTGCCGCTGCAGGACTCCTTCGAGATCCTCGGCTCGATGCATCGCCTCAGCCCGGGCGCGAAGGCGGCGCGCCTCGAGCGGCTCGTCGCCGGTCTGGACCTCGCGCCCTTCCTGGACCGGCCGGTGCGACAGCTGTCCCTGGGCCAGCGCATGCGCGGTGAGGTCGCCGCGGCGCTGCTGCACTCCCCGCGCCTGGTGGTGCTGGACGAGCCGACCATCGGCCTGGACATGATCTCCAAGGAGGGCCTGCGCCGGTTCCTCGTCGAGGATCGCGCCGAGCGGGGCACCACACTGCTGCTGACCACGCATGACATGGCCGATGTGGAGCGTCTGTGCGAGCGGATCGTGGTGGTCAGCGACGGTCGCACCGCCTATGACGGCACGCTCGCCGGGCTGCGGTCGAGCCTGCGCACGCCGCGGGAGCTGGTGCTGGACCTCGCCGAGCCGCGGGATGCCCTGGTCCTCCCCGGCGGCGTGGAGCTCCTCGCCGTCGAGGCGGGAGGGATTCGGCATCGGGTGCGGTTCCTGGCCGAGGAGCATTCCGCCGCCGCGCTCATCGCCGCGATCTCCGCGCAGGTCGACATCGCGGACCTGTCCATGGCCGAGCCCGCGATCGAGGACCTCGTGCGGGAGATCTTCGCCCGCGGCGCCTGACCGCGCCTCCTCGGGCGGGGCGGCGACGGGTCGGCGTCCGCGGGGGACGCGGGAGGATGCGCGGACGAGGAGTCGCGCACGAAGGGCGGCCGCGATTGGGCACGCGGGCCGCCGTCCTGGAACAATGGGAGGCATGACCGATACCTCTGCGCGCCCTGAAACAGGCTCCACCATCCCCGACCGCCCCTCCCTCGAGGGCCTCGAGGACGCGTGGGACAGCGTATGGAGCGCATCCCAGGTCTACGCCTTCGACGCCGAGACCACCCGCGACCAGGTGTTCAGCATCGACACCCCGCCCCCCACCGCCTCGGGGTCGCTGCACATCGGCCACGTGTTCGGCTACTCGCAGGCGGACATGATCGCCCGCTACCAGCGGATGCGCGGCAAGAACGTGTTCTACCCGCTGGGCTGGGACGACAACGGCCTGCCCACCGAGCGCCGCGTGCAGAACTACTTCGGCGTGCGCTGCGACCCATCGCTGCCCTACGACCCGGACTTCACGCCCCCGCAGGAGGGCGGCGACAACAAGTCCGCCAAGGCCGCGAACCAGCTGCCCGTCTCGCGCCGCAACTTCATCGAGCTGTGCGAGAAGCTCACCGAGATCGACGAGAAGTCCTTCGAGGACGTGTTCCGCACCCTGGGCCTCTCCGTCGACTGGAACTACAGCTACCAGACCATCAACGCGCACTCGCGGGCCACCAGCCAGCGCGCCTTCCTCGAGAACCTCGCCGCCGGCCAGGCCTACCAGGCCGAGGCCCCCACCATGTGGGACGTCACCTACCGCACCGCCGTCGCCCAGGCGGAGCAGGAGGATCGCGACCGGGACGGCGCCTACCACCGGATCGGCTTCACCCGCACCGACGGCACCGGCGAGAAGGTCTTCATCGAGACGACCCGCCCCGAGCTGCTGCCCGCGTGCGTGGCTCTCGTCGCCCATCCCGACGACGAGCGCTACCGGTCCCTGTTCGGCACCACCGTGACGTCCCCGCTGTTCGACGTCGAGGTCCCGGTGCATCCGCACCCTCTGGCCCAGCCGGACAAGGGTGCGGGCATCGCGATGATCTGCACCTTCGGCGACGCCAACGACGTCATCTGGTGGCGCGAGCTCGGTCTGCCCACGCGCAGCGTGATCGGCCGCGACGGCCGCTTCCTCCCCGACGCCCCCTGGATCACCTCCCCGACGGGCCAGGAGGTCTACGCGCAGCTCGCAGGGCTGACCGTGTTCAGCGCCCAGAAGAAGGTCGTCGAGCTGGTGAGCGCCTCCGGCGACCTCGTCGGGGAGCCCACGAGGATCAGCCATCCGGTGAAGTTCTACGAGAACGGCGACAAGCCGCTCGAGTTCGTCACCTCCCGGCAGTGGTACCTGACCAACGGCGGCCGCGACCAGTCCGAGGACGGCCTGCGGCATGCGCTCATCGAACGCGGCGCCGAGCTGACCTGGCATCCCTCCTACATGGAGTCCCGCTACCGCAACTGGGTCGAGGGGCTCACCGGCGACTGGCTCATCTCCCGTCAGCGCTTCTTCGGCGTTCCCTTCCCCGTCTGGTACGCCGTGGGCGAGGACGGCGAGGTCGCCTATGACCGCGTCCTCACCCCCGAGATCGCGGACCTCCCGATCGACCCGACCATCGATGTGCCCGCCGGCTACACCGAGGCCCAGCGCGGCGAGCCCGGCGGCTTCGTCGCGGATCCCGACATCCTCGACACCTGGGCGACCTCCTCCCTCACCCCGCAGCTCGCCGGTGACTGGAACGGGGACGGCGACCTGTTCTCGAAGGTGTATCCGATGGACCTGCGCCCCCAGGGCCACGACATCATCCGCACCTGGCTGTTCGCGACCATCGTCCGCTCCCACCTGCAGCAGGACGCCCTGCCGTGGAAGCATGCCTCGATCAACGGCTGGATCCTCGATCCCGATCGCAAGAAGATGTCGAAGTCCAAGGGCAACGTGGTCACGCCCATCGGCCTGCTGCACCAGCACGGCTCCGACGGCGTGCGCTACTGGGCCGGTCGCGCCCGCCAGGGCGTGGACACCGCCTTCGACGAAGGACAGATGAAGATCGGCCGCCGCCTGGCGATCAAGATCCTCAACGCCTCCAAGTTCGCGCTCGGCTTCGGCGAGGCGCCCGCGGACCCCGCGGGGCGTCTGGCGGCGGACCCGGCGGCCGTGACCGAGCCCGTGGACCGCGCGCTGCTGGCCTCGCTCGCCCAGGTCGTCGACGCGGCGACCACGGCGATGGAGGACATGGACTACGCCCGCGCCCTCGAGGTGACCGAGCCGTTCTTCTGGACCTTCTGCGACGACTACATCGAGCTGGTCAAGGAGCGGGCGCACGGCAACGTCGGCGAGGCCGGCGCGGCCTCCGCGCGGGCGGCGCTCGCGATCGCCCTCGAGGTGCAGCTGCGCCTGTTCGCCCCGGTGATCGTCTTCGCGACCGAGGAGGTCTGGTCCTGGTGGCGGGAGGGCAGCGTGCACACGCAGCCCTGGCCGGAGTCCGCTCCGCTGCGCGAGGCGGCCGCGGGTCAGGACGCCTCCGTCCTGGAGACCCTCTCGGCCCTGGTCATCGCGGTGCGTCGGATCAAGTCCGATGCGAAGGTCTCCCAGAAGACGCCGATCCTCCAGGTGACGCTCACGGTCCCGGCAGCGCGCGCGGCCCAGGCCGAGGCGGGCCGCAGCGATCTGATGGCTCTGGGGCGCATCGAGACGCTCCAGATCGTGGGCGGCGAGGTCGAGGAGACCTCCGCGAGCGGGGTCGAACTGGGCGAGCCGCCCCTCAAGCAGCCCCGCGGCTGAGGCCGCCGGGACCCCACGGGCCCGTTCGCAGCCGCTCCTTCGGGAGCCGGGGCGGGCGGGCCCGTGCCATGGAGGTCAGAAGGGCCACTTGTCGGCGACCCAGTCCGCCCCGGCGTCGAAGGCCTCGCCCGCGTCGCCGATCGCGTCGTCGATGTCGTAGTCGCCGGGCGTGAAGGTGTTCACGATGCTGTTGGGGCTCACGGCGAAGGAGACGTCCGCGTTCAGACCGAGCTCGACGGCGAGATCACCGCCGAGGCTGAAGCCGACCTGGTCCGTGGACAGGACCACCCCGGCGTTCCCGCCGACCCCGGCACCGGCGTCCCCGCCGAAGGACGCGGAGCTCGTGAACCAGCCGCCGGGCGAGGTGGAGGTGAAGTTGACGGCACCCTTGGCGCCCACGAAGGCTCCGGCGTCGAAGCCGGCGCTCCAGCCGTTGATGGTGCCGTCCTCGTTGCGGGTCGCGTGGGAGTAGACGTTCGCGTGGGCCTCCGCGCCGACGAAGCCGTTCAGCCCCACCGCGTTGCTCGCGCCGAACGGCCCCATGACCGAGGAGCTGATCTCGCCGTACAGGCCCGAGCCCGCCCTGGCCCCGGCGCTGAAGCCATCGCCGTAGGTCACGCCCGCCTCGCCGTAGACCTCGGCTCCGGCCCGTCCGTTCGAGGTCAGCGCCACGCCGCCGGGCAGCTCCGCCCGCATGTCGTAGCCGATCTCCGCACCGGCACGGCCGCCGGCCGAGTGCGTCGTGTTGCCGTACTCGTCCACCGTGGTGCTGGCGCCGTAGTCCAGCCAGGTCTTCCCGTACCCGTCGATGTACCCGGCGCCGTTCTCGACCTCCCGGCCGTCCCAGTACGTGTCCCCCTCCTGGGTGAAGCCGACCGGTCGGCCATCCTTCCCCGAGGCCCCGTTCGAGCCGTAGCCCTGGTCGCCGTAGAAGTACGGCGGGGCCGCCCCACCGGGGTCCTGCCCGGGTCCCGCCTCGCCCGGGAACGGGAACGGGAAGGGCGACGGCAGCGGGAAGGGGCCGGGCATCGGCATGGGCTGTCCCGAGGGCCCCTGTCCGTCGCCTGCGGAGGCCGCGTCCTGCGCGTCCGCCTGGGCGGTGAGCTCATCGGACCAGTTCCGCAGGGCATCCGCCCGCTCCGCGAGGAGCTCTCGCACGCTCGACTGCCAGCGCTCGCGGAAGGCGTCCGCGTCCGGGCCCTCCCAGGCGACCGACCCGACCGTCGAGGACGTGGTGCCGATCAGGTCCCGAAGCATGCCGGACCCGCGCAGGCAGGCGCTCGCCTGCGCGCGCATCTGCTCCGTGTCCGCGCCGTAGAAGCCCGCCATCGTGCCACCGTCCTCGTCCATGCTCGACCTGCTCGTCCCTGACGTGGCACGAGACTAGGGCGAGCCGAGGGGGCACGACCATGGGGAGGAGTACCCATGGGCACCCTCAGGTGGTCCCATGGAGGTGACCTTCCGCTCCTCCGGCCCTCGCGCGAACCACCGCGTGGGGCCGATGCCGATGCTCGCCGGCCTCGCCGCACGGCGGGGAGGACCGATGCTCAGCGGACCACCTGGCGGTGCCCGGCGTCGATCCGGCGGGTCCAGCCGCGCGCGTCGAGGTGCTCCAGCAGGGGCACGGCCACGCGGCGGGTGGTGCGCAGGGCCTGCCGGGCCCGGCTGAGGGTGAAGGGCTGCGGCAGAGCGGCGAGCTCCCGCATGGCGAGCGCCGGCGCGTCCGGGAGCAGGACGACCTGTCCCGTCAGACGCAGCAGCCGTCCGGCCCGCTCCGCGGCGGCGAGCTCCCGCGGGCCGAGCCCTGCCTGGGCGAGGTCCTCGGCCTCGGGGGCGCGGAAGGGGTCCCGTGCCAGACGCTCCTCGAGGGCACGCAGCCCGGGCTCCGCCGCTCCGAAGCCCGGCCGCTGCACGCAGCTGATCCGTCCCTCGGCCTCGAGGAGCGAGGGCCGCTCCTCCTGCGCCGTCGCGAGCACGAGGTCGAGCAGCGCGGGATCGGGCAGGCCGAGCAGATCGGTCGCCGCACCCCGGGGGATCCCGGCGCTGAGCGGGTCGCGTTCCCGGTCCGCCCGGACCGCGTCACGCAGCCCGCGCACCCAGCCCGCGAGCGCCTCCCGGTCCACCAGCCACCTCCCGTGCGGGAGGACCGAGGCGGGCATCGCGCCGCCCGCCCGATGGCCCAGCAGTCGCAGCCGTGCCCGGGGCACGGCGGCCCGCCGCGCGACCTCGGCCCCGAGATCCCCCTGCTCGGGCATCGCGGCGAGAGCCGCGGCCCTCCGGCTCCCGTCCCCGCGCCGGGTCAGCGCCGGCGGGTCGGCGTCGAGGACCTGGACCCCGGCGAGCACGCCGCGGTCGCCTCCGCGCAGCACCATCCGGTCTCCCAGCCGCAGCGGCAGCGCGCCGCCGAGCTGAAGGCGCGCATGATCGGGGCCCAGCGGCCGCAGCCGGGCCGGGACGGAGGCGGTCCCGACGTGGACGCTCACCGAACGCGGGGCGTCCAGGAGGCCGGCACCGGTGCGGCGGCGCACGTCGACCAGGTCGCTCAGGTGCCAGCCGTCCGGGGTGAGGAGCACATCGCCGCGGGAGACGGCCGCCGCCTCGATGCCGCGCAGGTTCGCCGCGGCCCGCGTGACCGGTCCCAGACGGGGAACCGGGTCGCCGTGTCCCTGGAGCCCGCGCACCTGCACCGGACGCGACCCCGCGGAGGTGTGCAGGACCAGCCGGTCCTCGAGGCGCAGCGCGCCCTCGGCGAGGGTTCCCGTGACCACGGCGCCGGCGCCGGCGATGCTGAAGGCGCGATCGATCCACAGGCGCAGCGGGGCCTCCTGCCCCACCGGCGCCGCCGCCAGCACCTGGTCGAGGCGGGAGGCGAGCTCCGCGAGGCCCTCCCCCGTCCGGGCGGAGGTCACGACGGCAGGGGCGCCCGCGAGCCCGGTCCCCGCGAGCTCCTGGCGGGCGCGGGCGAGGGCGGCCTCCGCCTGGCCGGGGGCGGCGAGGTCGGCGCGGGTGAGCGCGAGGATCCCGCGGTCGATGCCGAGGGCCGCGACGGCGTCGCGGTGGTCGGAGGACTGGGCCTGCCAGCCCGCATCGGCAGCGATCACGAAGCAGACGACGGGGGCGGGGCCGAGTCCCGCGAGCATGTTCGCGAGGAAGCGCTCGTGCCCGGGGACGTCGACGAAGGAGACCTCTCGACCGCTGGGGAGGCGGGTCCAGGCGAAGCCCAGGTCGATGGTCAGGCCGCGGCGCCGCTCCTCCTCCCAGCGGTCGGGCTCGATCCCGGTCAGCGCACGTACGAGCGCGGATTTGCCGTGGTCGACGTGCCCGGCGGTCGCGACGACGCTGCGGGAGGTCATGCAGACGTCCCGTCCGCGGCGGCGAGGACGGCGGCCAGCAGCACGTCCTCCTGCGCCGGGGGGACGCAGCGCAGGTCCAGCAGGCAGGAGCCCTCGCGGAGCGTTCCGACGACGGCCGGGGCTCCGCGGCGCAGCGGAGCGGCGAGGCTCCCCGGGACGGCGACCGCCCAGCCGGGCAGGGGCACCTCGGCTCCCCCTCCCCCGCCGACCCGCCCGTCGTGCGGGACGACCCGGGCGGGCACGCCCGAGCCGTCGATCCGCGCCGCCAGCTGCTCGGTGCGCCGCCGCAGCTGCGAGGCCTCGGCGCGCAGGGAGGAGAGCACGGGCGGGACCGGTCCGACGAGGGTCGCCTCGAGAGCGGCGAGCGCGAGCTTGTCCGCGCGCACGGCGCGCGCCAGCGGATGTCGTGCGAGAGCGTCGATGACCCCGGCGCGGCCCAGGAGGATGCCGGCCTGGGGTCCGCCCAGCAGCTTGTCCCCGCTGGTGATGACGAGATCTGCGCCGGCCTCGAGGGCTGTGCGGGCGTCGGGCTCCTGCGGGAGGGACGGCTCGGGGGCGAGCAGCCCGCTGCCGAGGTCCGCGATGAGGGGCAGCGCATGGGCGTGGGCGAGCTCGGCGAGCTCCGCGTGCGGGACCGAGGCCGTGAAGCCGGTGATGCGGTAGTTGCTGGGGTGGATGCTCAGCAGCGCCCCGGTGCGTTCGGTGATCGCGGCGCGGTAGTCGGCGAGGTGCGTGCGGTTGGTCGCCCCGACCTCGCGGATCCGGGCGCCGGCGGAGGCGATCAGGTCGGGCAGGCGGAAGCCGGCGCCGATCTCGATCATCTCTCCGCGGGAGAGGATCACCTCGCCGTCCCCGGCGAGCGCCGTCGCCGCCAGCAGCAGCGCGGCCGCCCCGTTGTTGACGACCAGGGCATCGAGCTCCTCGCCGGACGGGAGCACGGCGGGGCAGGAGCGCAGCAGCGCGGCGCGGGCACCCGCCCCGCGACGGGAGCGGACCCCGGCGGCGAGGTCGAACTCGACATCGGCGTACCCGGCCGCGTCGGCGACGGCCCTGCGCGCGGCCGGCGACAGCGGGGCCCGGCCCAGGTTCGTGTGGACGATGACCCCGGTCGCGTTGAGCACCGGCCGCATCGACGCGGGTCTGCTCGCCGCGAGAGCGGCGGTGACCTCCTCGACCACCGCCTCCGGCGGGATCTCGCCGCGGCGCGCCCGTTCCTGGACGCCGCGCACCACCTCGCGCACTCGCTGGCCGCCGAGGCTCTGCTCGGCACGGAGCGCAGCGGGAAGGGCGAGCAGATGATCGGTGCGCGGGATCCGGCGTCGGGTATCCTGCGCGCTCATCTGCTCCTCCGGGGTCCTCGTGGCTATGGCGGAGGCGGACGGGAATCGAACCCGCCCAGCCGAGGTGCTCGGCTGCACTGGTTTTGAAGACCAGGGGGCCCACCAGGACCCGGACGCCTCCATCGCCGCACGCTACACCACCTGCATGATCGCACGCGCGGACCTACACTCGGCGCCATGACCTCCCCCAGCTCGCCCCGGCCCGTTCCCCCGCCGCCCTCCCCGCCTTCGCTGCCGGGCTCTCCCGCCGTCCGGTTGACCACGATGGCCCACGGCGGCGGCTGCGCGAGCAAGATCCCGCCGGGAGAGCTCGAGGAGGCGGTCTCCGCCCTCGCCGGGCAGGTCCACGGGTCGATCCTGGTCGGCCTGGACGACGGCGACGACGCGGCCGCCGTCCAGGTCCGCGAGGACCTCGCCGTCCTGTCGACCGCGGACTTCTTCACGCCGGTGGTCGATGATCCCTTCGACTGGGGGCGCATCGCCGCCGCGAACGCGCTCTCGGACATCTATGCGATGGGCGGGGATCCCGTCGTCGCGATCAACCTGGTCGGCTGGCCGCGGCAGAGCCTCCCCTACGAGGTCCTGCAGGAGGTGCTGCGCGGCGGCCTCGAGATCGCCGCCGGCGCCGGAGTGCCGGTGATCGGCGGGCATTCCGTGGACGATCCGGAGCCGAAGTACGGGATGGCGGTCACGGGGACCGCGCGTCCGGACCGGCTGCTGCGCAACGATGCGGCCGCGCCGGGGATGCCGCTCACCCTCACGAAGCCGATCGGGGTGGGCCTGCTGAACAACCGGCACAAGGCGACGGGCGAGGTCTTCCCGGCCGCGATCGCCTCGATGACGGCGCTGAACCGGGACGCCGCCCGGTCAGCGCTCCGGACCGGGGCGCGGGCCGCGACCGACGTGACGGGCTTCGGGCTGCTCGGGCACCTGCACAAGATGCTGCGCGCCTCGGGGATCGGCGCGGTCCTCGACCGGTCCGCGGTCCCGCTCGTGGACGGGGCGGCGGAGGCGCTGCGGGACGGATTCGTCTCCGGCGGCACGCGCCGGAACCTCGACTGGGTGCGGCCGCACGTGCGGGCCGGGTCCGGGATCGGCGAGGAGGATCTGCTGCTGCTGGCCGATGCGCAGACCTCCGGCGGGCTGCTCGTGGTCGGCGAGGTGCCGGGATATCCCGTCATCGGGGAGACCGTGGACGGGTCCGGCATCGAGATCCGCTGACCCGCTCCGATCAGGCGTCCGCCGATCTGCGGGGGCCGGTGGTGATCGAGTCGTCGACGACCCCGGCGGCTCGGCGGGCCTCGAGCCGCTCCCGCTGCGGGATCATGACGCGGCGCGGATCCTTGACCGATTCGAGACCGGCCTCGAGGACGCCGAAGCGGGTCAGCGCGCTCGCGGTCGCCAGGGCGATCCCGCTGGCCGCGGCGATCACGCGGCTGCGCCCGCCCAGCAGCGCACCGATGCCGCCGGCGACCGCGAGGCGCTCCGCCCAGCGCAGCTTCCGGCCCGCCGCCCCGGTCTCGAGCGGCTCCGCCTCGAGCGGATGCATGCCCGCCTTCGTCACGTGCATGCCGGCCACGTCCCCGACCGCACCGAGGGCGGCGAGGGCCCGCACGGGCCCGGTCTCCGCGGGCGGCGTGGTGAGCAGGGCGAGACCGCTCGCCGCGATGGTCGCGGAGGACACGAAGACGTAGGCGAGGCCGCGGCGGGAGGCGGCCCACGTCGGCACGGCCGTGTCCCCCAGGAGCACGGCCGTGTACGCCGCCAGCGGCGCGCCGAGGGCGGCGGAGGCGGCGGCCGCGGGGGCTTCGGCGCAGCGCAGGACGGGGCGCAGCGGTCCGAGCGGCAGGCGCCCGGCCAGCATGCGGTCGACCTCCACGGCGGCCGCGATGCCCGCGGTGCTCGCGAAGCCGGAGAGGATCCAGGTGCCGAGGCTCATGGGGCTGGTGGGCTTGAGGACCCGCAGCATGTGCAGGAACCGCTCCGGGCGGCCCAGGTCCGCGATCAGCGCCGGGGTCCCGACGCCGACGGCGGCGAGCGCGGTCAGCCGGGCGTTGCGACGCAGCCGCGGTCGCCCGGTGAGCGCGGCACCGGCCCCCAGCAGGGAGGAGGCGCCGGCGAGCCCGCCGACGAACAGGTACAGGCCGATGGGCGCACCCCACGGCGGAGCCTTGACGACGGGCCGACCGTAGTAGGAGCTGAACTCCATGTCCTGGACCATCGGCATCTCGCGACCGCCGTCGCCCGAGCCCAGGCGGCCGAGGTCGCCGCGATGCGCGGGCGGCGGCCCGACCCGTCGCCGACGGCGGCGAGCGC
>NZ_JBHLSV010000025.1:0-60678 GCF_042434575.1 Brachybacterium hainanense | reverse complement strand
GCCGCCGGCGAAGCCTCCTCCGGCGCGCCGGAGGAGGCTTCGCCGGCGGCGGCGGCCCTCGTGGCGGACGCGGCGGACGCGGCAGCACCCAGGGCGCCTTCGGCCGCGGCGGCAAGCCCGCGCGCTCGCGCAAGTCGAAGCGGGCGAAGCGCCAGGAGTTCGAGCAGATGCAGGCTCCCGCACCGGGCGGCGTGCAGATCCCCCGCGGGGACGGCTCGACCGTCATCCGCATGCGTCGCGGCGCCTCGCTGAGCGATTTCGCGGACCGCATCGACGTCAATCCCGCGTCGCTGATCACGGTCCTCTTTGCCCTCGGCGAGATGGCCACCGCCACCCAGTCGCTGGACGAGGACACCTTCGAGCTGCTCGGCTCGGAGCTCGGCTACCGGATCGAGATCGTCTCCCCGGAGGACGAGGAGCGCGAGCTGCTCGAGCAGTTCGACATCGACCTCGAGGCCGAGCTCGAGGACGAGGACGACGAGGACCGCCTGCCGCGGCCCCCGGTCGTCACCGTCATGGGCCACGTCGACCACGGCAAGACGCGCCTGCTCGACTCGATCCGCCGCTCCCACGTGGCGGCGGGCGAGGCCGGCGGCATCACGCAGCACATCGGCGCCTACCAGGTGTCCGTGGAGCACGAGGACGCCGAGCGCGCCATCACCTTCATCGACACCCCCGGTCACGAGGCCTTCACGGCCATGCGTGCCCGCGGTGCCAAGGTCACCGACATCGCGATCCTCGTGGTCGCGGCCGATGACGGCGTCATGCCGCAGACCATCGAGGCGCTCAACCACGCCCAGGCGGCGAACGTGCCGATCGTCGTGGCGGTCAACAAGATCGACAAGCCCGAGGCGAACCCGGACAAGATCCGCCAGCAGCTGACCGAGTACAACCTGATCGCGGAGGAGTACGGCGGCGACACCATGTTCGTCGACGTGTCCGCACGCGAGGGCCTGAACATCGACACGCTGCTCGAGGCCGTCCTGCTCACGGCGGATGCGGCCCTGGACCTGCGCGCCAACCCGGACAAGGACGCGCGCGGCGTGTCCATCGAGGCGAACCTGGACCGCGGCCGCGGTCCGGTGGCCACGGTCCTGGTCGAGCAGGGCACCCTGCGCGTGGGCGACGCGATCGTCTGCGGCACGGGCTACGGCCGCGTGCGCGCCATGCTCGACGAGAACGGCGAGGCCGTCGACGAGGCGGGTCCGTCCCGTCCCGTCCAGGTGCTGGGCCTGACCTCGGTCCCCGGCGCCGGTGACTCCCTCCTCGTCGCCGCCGACGATCGGACCGCACGTCAGATCGCCGAGAAGCGCGAGGCGGCCAAGCGTGCCGCCGCCCTGTCGAAGGCGCGCAAGCGCATCAGCCTCGAGGACATCAACAAGGCCATGGCCGAGGGCAAGGTCGAGACCCTCAACCTCATCCTCAAGGGCGACGCGGCGGGCTCCGTCGAGGCGCTCGAGGAGTCCCTGCTGGGCATCGACGTGGGCGAGGGCGTGCAGCTGCGCATCATCGACCGCGGCGTCGGCGCGATCACGATGAACAACATCAACCTCGCCGTCGCCTCCGACGCCGTGATCATCGGCTTCAACGTGCGCGCCGAGGGCCAGAACGCGGAGTACGCCGACCGCGAGGGCGTGGAGATCAAGTACTACAGCGTGATCTACCGGGCCATCGAGGAGATCGAGCAGGCTCTGCAGGGCATGCTCAAGCCGGAGTACGAGGAGGTCGACACGGGCTCCGCGGAGATCCGCGAGATCTTCCGGTCCTCCAAGTTCGGCAACATCGCCGGCTCGATCGTCCGCAGCGGGGAGATCCGCCGCGGCGCCCGGGCCCGTATCACCCGCCGCGGCGTGGTGGTCACGGAGAACCTCGAGATCGCGGGGCTGCGTCGCTACAAGGACGACGTCACCGAGGTCCGTGAGGGATACGAGTGCGGCATCAACCTCGGCTCCTTCAACGATCTGCAGCTCGAGGACGTCATCACCACCTACGAGATGCGCGAGAAGCCGCGCGCGGCCGGCGGCAAGTGATCCGTCTGCCGGGCGCCTCCGGAACCGGGGGCGCCCGGCAGGTCCGCCGACCTGTCAGGAGAGGGAGCCGATGAGCACGACCCTGCTCGCCCTGCGTGCCCCCTCCGCCAACAGGGTCTACACCGATGCGGCCGGTCCCCTGGCCGCGGCCGAGGCCCGCTGGGTGCTCGGGACCCGCTTCCCCGGGGCGGTGGTGCACGAGCGCCTCCTCGCCGGGCACGACCATCTCGAGATCACGGCGGACGCCCCCCGAGAGCAGCTCCTGCCCGTGGTCTCCCTCCTCTCGAGCACGATGGCGCTGTACGAGCCCGTCGACGTCCCGGACGAGCCCGCGCCGCTGCTGCGGCCGGTGCCGCTCGCTCCGGTCCTGCACCACAGCAGCGACCTCGAGACCACCCTGAAGTACCCGGGCAAGACGAACGAGCAGTTCACCGCCCTCCTCATCAATCTCGCCGCGTCCCTGAGCGAGAACCGGGACCGCCTGCTGGACGGGACCCTCGCACTGCTGGACCCCATGTGCGGACGCGGCACGACCCTGAACCGCGCGCTCCGTCTGGGCCTCAGCCCGACCGGCGCAGACCTCGACCGCAGGGACACCGACGCCTACCGGACGTTCCTGCTCGCCTGGCTGCGCCAGCACCGTCTGCGGCACACCTCGGAGGCCGGGAGGCTGAGCCTGCGTGGGGCGAGCATCGGGACCCGGTTCCGCGCGGAGCTCGCCGCGGACAAGGAGACCCTGCGCGCCGGCGGCGGTCAGAGCGTCACCGTCCTCGGCACGGACACCCTCGCCCTCGGCGACCTGCTCCCGGACGGCCGCACCGACGCGATCGTCGCGGACCTGCCCTACGGGGTCCAGCACGGCGCCCACCATGGTGCGTCCCTGCAGCGCTCCCCGCTCGAGGTGCTGCGCGCGGCCGCCCCCGTCTGGCGACGCCTCATGCGTCCCGGCGCCGGCATGGCCCTCGCGGTCAACCGACGCACCGCCGACCATGCCGAGGCGTCCGCCCTGCTCGCTGATGCCGGGCTCCAGCTCCTCAGCGCGGACGGCGCCTTCCGCCACCGCGTCGACCAGGCCATCGACCGCGATGTGCTCCTCGTGATCCGCAGCGACCATCCACGCGCCGACATGCTCCGTGCTCTCGGCGCCCCAGACCCGAAGGACTCCCATGTCTGAGAACCCCCGCGCCCGCAAGCTCGCCGACCGCATCAAGGTGATCGTGGCCACCGCCCTCGACACCCGCGTGAAGGACCCGCGCCTCGGCTTCGTGACCATCACCGACGTCCGCGTCACCGGCGATCTCCAGCACGCCTCCGTCTTCTACACGGTCTACGGCACCGACGAGGAGCGCGAGGGCACGGCCGCCGCGCTCCGCAGCGCGACCGGCATGCTCCGCAGCGAGGTGGGCCGTCAGACCGGCGTGCGGCTGACCCCGACCCTCGAGTTCTTCGCCGATGCGATCCCGGACAGCGCCCGCACCATCGAGGACCTCCTGGTCGAGGCCCGCCATCGCGACGCCGAGCTCGCCGGTCTCAAGGACGGCGCCCAGTACGCGGGCGAGGCCGATCCCTACCGGCAGCCGCGCGAGCTCGAGGACGAGACCGTCGACGCCGACGGCGAGCACGCGGACGGCGAGGACCCGCGGGCGTGAGCGCGCCCCACGGCATCCTGCTCGTCGACAAGGCGCCGGACCGGACCAGCCATGACGTGGTCGCCCGCGTCCGGTGGCTGCTGCACACCAAGAAGGTCGGCCATGCCGGGACCCTAGACCCGATGGCGACCGGACTGCTCGTGCTCGGCATCGGTCAGGGCACCCGGCTGCTCACGCATCTGGTGGGGCTGTCCAAGACGTACACGGCCACGATCCGGCTGGGCCGGGGGACGACGACCGACGACCGCGAGGGCGAGGCCCTCGGCGAGCTCGTGGACGCGAGCGGTATCGCGCCGGAGGCCCTGGAGGCGGCCCTCGCCTCCCTGCGCGGGCCGATCCTGCAGGTGCCCTCGACGGTGAGCGCGATCAAGATCGACGGGAAGCGGGCCTATGCCCGGGCCCGGGCCGGCGAGCAGGTCGAGCTCGCCGCCCGTCCGATCACGGTCAGCCGGTTCGAGGTCAGGGCGCGCCGCTCGGAGGGTCCGTTCCTGGACCTCGACGTGGTCGTCGGATGCACCTCCGGCACCTACGTGCGAGCCCTCGCCCGCGATCTGGGAGCAGCCCTCGGCGTGGGCGGGCATCTCACGGCGCTGCGGCGCCGCGCCGTGGGGCCCTTCGACGTGGCGGACGCCGTGCACGTGCCGTCGCGCGGGGAGGCGGAGGACGCCGCCGTCGCGCTGCCCCTCCGCGGCCTCGGGGCCGTTGCCTCCCAGGTCATGCCGAGCCTCGTGCTCGACGAGGAGGCCGCGCGCGATCTGGGCCACGGCAAGCAGGTCCCCGTGCCGGACGGGGCGCCCGCGCAGGAGGCCGGGGGAGAGGACCCCCGCTGGGCGGCCCTGGACACCCGGTCCCGGCTGCTCGGGATCGTCGCCCCGGCGCAGGGCGCCGCCGTCCTGCAGCCGGTCCTCGTGGTGCCTCCCGAGGCCCGCTGCTGAGGGACGCTCCGGCACGGCGACCCCGTCCGACGGGGAATGCGCGAGGGCCCCGATGATCCGCGGATCATCGGGGCCCTCGCGGCGGTGCCGGCTCAGCCGGGGAGGATCACCAGTGGGACTCCACCCGCGTCCCCTCGGATGCCCAGGAGTACAGCCACTTGGCGTCGGACACCCGCATGTTCACGCATCCGTGCGAGCCGGAGTACCCGAAGGAGGAGCGCCACGGCGCACCGTGGAAGGCGTATCCGTTGTGGAAGTACTGCACCCACGGGACATCCTCGGTGTAGTAGTAGCGCGGGTCGTCCTCGCCGTACCGGGAGGCGTTGGTCATGTCCTGCATCTCGTAGCGGAGGTAGATCTCGTACGAGCCGGTGACCGTCTCGTAGCCCTCCTTGCCGTCGACCATGCTCTTGGGACCCCAGACGGGGGTGTCGCCGACGTAGGCGGTCACGGTCTTGTTCGCGAGGTTGACGTCGATCCACTTCTCGCCGGTCGGCTTCGGGGCCTCGGTGGTGGGCGCGGGCGTCGCGCCGGCGGCCTTGTCGTCGGCGGGCTTCTCCGCCTCGGGGGCCTTGACCTGCGTGACCTCGGCCTCGGAGGTCTTGGTCTCGAAGGCCGCCTCGAGCGGGGTCGTGCCCGTCATCGAGGCGATCAGCTGATCGGAGACCGCATCGGTGTTCGTGATCTCGAGACCGTTCTGCTTCTCGGCGACGACCTTGACGACCTTGCCGCTCGCGTCGACCTGCTCGATGCCGTCCTTCGCCTTCACGGCGTCCTTGTCGGCGCGGGTCGCGACCCATTCGCGCACCTCGTCCTCGTCGACCGTGATCGCGAGCGCGTCCGCGGACTCGTTGGGGGCCACGGTGATCCACCCGCTGCGACGCTTCGAGGAGACCTCGTGCGTCGCGCCGTCGGGGCCGGCGATGGACATGGGCTGCTCGAGCATCGCGTCGATCTGGTCGACGACGCCCTGCGCCTCCTCGGTCGTGATCGCCGGGGAGATCTCCTCGATCTCCTGCTCGACGGAGAAGTCCTCGAGGGCCGGGGCCTGGGCGGAGACGGCGGCGACGAGACCGGAGGGCTCCACACCCTGGCCGGGGGTGCCCTCGACGACGCTCCACGTCTCCTCGTCCTCGTCGTAGACGACCTGCGCGTCCACGGGCACGGTGCGGTCGGCGGGGACCAGGGAGGTGGCGTAGGCGGCGACGGCGGCCTCGTCGACGGCGACCACGGGCTCGACGACGCGCTCGCCCTTCCAGGTCGAGCTGATGACCGCGGGGATCGAGCCGTCGTGCTCGACGGCGGCCTGGGCCGTGGCCTCCGCGTCGACGCTCACGCCGAGCTCGGCGAGGGTCGCCTCGTGCGCGGTCCCGTCGGCGGTGACGGTGACGGTCACGCCCGCGGCGTGCTCGGTGATCGCGGCGGCGATCTGCTCGGCGCTCTGCCCGGAGACGTCCGTGCCGAGCACGGTCGTGCCGGGGAGGGCCTTGCCGGAGAACTGCTTGGCGTAGGCGAAGGCGCCGCCGGTCAGGACGACGGCGATGACGGCCAGGATCGCCACCACGATCAGCACGAGGCGGCGTCGGCCGGAACGCGCGACGGGCCCGGACGGGCCGCCGAGCGACGCGGCGTCGGTCACGTTCGACATGTGTTCGTTCGCTTCCTGGCGGCATACGGTCCCGCGCGCAGCGCTGCGGGGACGTCCAGAGGGCCTTCCCCAGAGCCGCCTTTCCCGCCCACGATACCGGACGGTCAGGTTCGACCGGGTGGCCCGCGACACGCGAACCGTGCCAGATGCGCCACGTGGACGCGGGGCGCCGGGCGCCTCCCGGGCCGTCCCGGCGGCGCTACAGTGGTCTGCGGCCTCCCGGGCAGGCGCCCGCCGGCCCCCCGCACCCCGCCGGAAGGACAGGAACCCCCTCGTGACACGAGCCCCGCTCTGGCACTCCCTCGACGAGGTGCCCGCCGACCTCGGCGCGACCGCGGTCACCATCGGCAACTTCGACGGGGTCCACCGGGGCCACCAGGCGGTCCTGGCGCGACTGCGGGCAGCCGCCGAGGCACGCGGGCTGCTGCCCGTCGCCCTCACCTTCTGGCCCCACCCGCGCCATGTCATGGGCGACCCCGCGGCCACGCCGCTGCTGACCGCCCACGAGGACCGCGATGCGCTGCTGCAGGAGACGGGGCTCGCCGGCGTGCTCGACCTGGCCTTCACCCGAGCCTTCGCCCAGCACAGCGCCGAGGACTTCGTCCGGGTCTTCCTCGTCGAGGGGCTCGGCATGCGCTGCGTCGTGATGGGGGAGGACTCTCGCTTCGGGCGGGGCAACCAGGGCGATCTCACGACGATGCGCGAGCTCGGCGAGCGCTTCGGCTTCGACGTCGTGCTCGTCGAGGACCAGGGGCACGAGGCGCACGTCGGCCCGCCCGCGCGGCTCGCCGCGGACGCCCCGGCTCCGGTGCGCGAGGTGCACCGCGAGCTCGCGGCGGCCCATGGCTCCGATGCCGGCCGCACCGGGAGGGATCGCGTCTCCTCCTCGGAGATCCGCGAGGCGCTGCTCGCCGGGGACGTCGAGGCGGCGAGCATCCTGCTGGGCCGGTTCCACACCGTCGCCGACGAGGTCCATCACGGCTTCAAGCGGGGGCGCGAGCTGGGCTTCCCCACGGCCAACCTCGGCCCCGCCCCGCGCGGACTGGTGCCCGCGGACGGCGTCTACGCCGGGCTCCTCACGGTGCTCGAGCAGATCCCCGCGCATGCCGGCGCCCCCCGCCTCGTGCGCGTGCCCGCGACGATCTCCATCGGCACGAACCCGACGTTCCCGAGCCGGGACGGGATCGCCCCCCGTATGGTCGAGGCGTACATCCATGACCGCGAGGGCCTGGACCTCTACGGGGACGTGGTCTCCCTCGAGTTCGTGGCCCGCCAGCGGCCGACCGTGACCTTCGAGAGCGTCGAGGCGCTCGTCGTGCAGATGGAGCGCGACAAGGACGTGACCCGTCGCACCCTGGCCTCGGTTCCCGGCCTTGAGGCCGCTCGTCCCTGATAGGCTTCCCTCGCCGTGAATTCGGCCGCGGAGAGACGTCTGCGTCCCCGTGCTCACGCCCGGCCCTGCGCCGGGCGCGCGCACGTCGGGCCGGCGCCTCGTACAGAGAGCCCGGGAGAACCAGCCCCGGAGCGCCGCGCAACGACCGAGGGAGAGAGCATGGCTTTCGATACTGCCACCAAGCAGGAGATCATCAAGGAGTACGGCACGAGCGAGGGCGACACCGGCTCGCCCGAGGTCCAGATCGCGCTCCTGACCCACCGCATCACCTACCTGACCGAGCACCTCAAGACCCACAAGCACGACCACCACACGCGTCGTGGTCTGATGCTGCTGGTCGGTCAGCGCAAGCGCCTTCTGCAGTACCTGCAGAACGTCGACATCGAGCGCTACCGCTCGCTGATCAAGCGTCTCGGCATCCGCCGCTGACCCCCTCGCCGCCGCTCGTCCTCCGGGACGGGCGGCGGCGCGGTTCCCGGCCGGGACGACCCGGCCCGGACCTCATCACCCAGAACGCCCCCGCCTCCGGTCCGGTCCTCGGCAGAGGCCCGCGGATCCCGCCCCGCGCGCAGCTCCGCGAGCATCTGACGATGGCCGTACCAGGAGGGGCACCCCCTATCCGAGGAGAATCCCCATGGCCATGGAAGGCCCTGAGATCACCGCCACCACCGCCGTCATCGACAACGGCTCCTTCGGCCGCCGCGAGGTGCGCTTCGAGACCGGCCGCCTCGCCCAGCAGGCCGCCGGCGCCGTCGCCGTCTACCTCGACGACGACACCATGATCCTGTCCGCCACCGCGGTGTCGAACAAGCCCAAGGACCAGTTCGACTTCTTCCCGCTCACCGTCGACGTCGAGGAGCGGATGTACGCCGCGGGCCGCATCCCCGGCTCCTTCTTCCGTCGCGAGGGCCGCCCCGGCACCGACGCGATCCTCGCCTGCCGCCTCACCGACCGCCCGCTGCGCCCCGCCTTCGTCAAGGGCCTGCGCAACGAGGTCCAGGTCGTCCTGACCGTCATGGCCTGCGCCCCGGACGACGCCTACGACGTCGTCGGCATCAACGGCGCCTCCGCGTCCACGCAGATCTCCGGCCTGCCCTTCTCCGGCCCCATCGGCGGCGTGCGCATCGCGCTCATCCCGACGGCGACCGGCGGCCAGTGGGTCGCGTTCCCGACCTTCGCGCAGCTGGACGAGGCCGTCTTCTCCATGGTCGTGGCCGGCCGCATCGTCGAGGACGCCGCGGGCGGCACCGACGTCGCGATCATGATGGTCGAGGCCGAGGCGACCGACAACTCCTGGAGCCTCATCAAGGACCAGGGCGCGATCGCTCCCACGGAGGACATCGTGGCCGAGGGCCTCGAGGCCTCCAAGGTCTTCATCCGCACCCTGTGCGAGGCGCAGCAGGAGCTGGCCGCGAAGGCCGCCAAGCCCGTCCGCGAGTTCCCGCTGTTCCTGGACTACCAGGACGATGCGTACGACATCGTCGCCGAGGCAGCCACCGAGCGTCTCTCGCAGGTCATGGCGATCGCCGGCAAGCAGGAGCGCGAGACCGCCACCGAGGAGCTCCTCGCCGCCGTCTCCGCCGAGCTCGCCGAGAAGCTCGAGGGCCGTGAGAAGGAGATCACCGGGGCCTTCCGCGCGCTGACCAAGAAGGTCGTGCGCACCCGGGTCCTGACCGAGGGCGTGCGCATCGACGGCCGCGGGCTGCGGGACATCCGCCAGCTCTCCGCCGAGGTCGAGGTCCTCCCGCGCGTGCACGGCTCGGCGCTGTTCGAGCGCGGCGAGACCCAGATCCTGGGCGTCACCACGCTGAACATGCTCAAGATGGAGCAGCAGATCGACTCGCTCTCGCCGGTCGACCGCAAGCGCTACATCCACCACTACAACTTCCCGCCGTTCTCCACGGGCGAGACCGGCCGCGTCGGCTCCCCGAAGCGCCGCGAGATCGGCCACGGCATGCTCGCCGAGCGCGCCATCACCCCGGTGCTGCCGGGCCGCGAGGAGTTCCCCTACGCGATCCGCCAGGTCTCCGAGGCCCTGGGCTCCAACGGCTCCACCTCGATGGGCTCCGTGTGCGCCTCGACCCTCTCGCTGCTGAACGCGGGCGTGCCGCTGAAGGCGCCGGTCGCGGGCATCGCCATGGGCCTCATCTCCGACACGGTCGAGGGCGAGACCCGCTACGCGGCGCTCACCGACATCCTCGGAGCCGAGGACGCCTTCGGCGACATGGACTTCAAGGTCGCCGGCACCTCCGAGTTCGTCACCGCGATCCAGCTGGACACCAAGCTCGACGGCATCCCGGCCTCCGTGCTCGCCGGCGCCCTGTCGCAGGCCCGCGAGGCGCGCCTGGCGATCCTGGACGTCCTCGGCGAGGCCATCGACGTCCCGGACGAGATGAGCCCGAACGCCCCGCGCGTCCTCGCGGTCACCATCCCCGTCGACAAGATCGGCGCGGTCATCGGCCCCAAGGGCCAGATGATCAACCAGATCCAGGACGACACGGGCGCGGACATCACGATCGAGGACGACGGCACCGTGTACATCGGCGCGACCGACGGCCCGTCCGCGGAGGCCGCGCGCAGCGCCGTCAACGCGATCGCGAACCCGCAGGTCCCCGAGGTCGGCGAGCGCTACCTCGGCACCGTCGTGCGCGTGGTCGACTTCGGCGCCTTCGTCTCGCTCACGCCGGGCAAGGACGGGCTGCTGCACGTCACCCAGCTGCGCAAGCTGAACGACGGCAAGCGGGTCGACAACGTCGAGGACGTCGTCAAGGTCGGCACGAAGATCGAGGTCGAGATCCGCGAGATCGACGCGCGCGGCAAGATCAGCCTCGCCGTCGTCGAGGACGAGAAGGCCGCGGAGGACGCGCCGGCCGAGGCGGTCGCGGCCGAGTGAGGCCATCGGTCCGGCTCCGGCCGGGCCGCTGACGGAGGGCGGCACCCCCTGCGGGGTGCCGCCCTCGCGCCGTCCCGGAGCAGGGCACCGGCGCTTCATCGGTCACACTCCGCCGCGGCGCCTCGGCGCGAGCTCGGGGAGCATGGAAGGATCGGATGATGCCCCTCGACCTCCCGCTCGACGTCCCCGGCTCCGATCTGATCCTCGATCCGGAGGCGCGGATCCGTCGGAGCCTCCTGCCCGGGGGAGTGCGCCTCCTGACCGAGACCGACCGCTCCGTGCGCAGCGCGAGCATCGGCTTCTGGCTGCCCGTCGGCTCGCGCGACGAGACCCCGCAGCACGCGGGATCCACCCATGTCCTCGAGCACCTCCTGTTCAAGGGGACCGCCCGCCGCAGCGCCATGGACATCGCGGCCGCCTTCGACGAGGTCGGAGGGGAGTCCAACGCGGTCACCGCGAAGGAGCACACCTTCTACTACGGCCGCGTCCGCAGCACGGACGTGCCCATCGCCGTCGACGTCCTCACCGACATGCTCACCTCGAGCCGGTTGGCCGACGAGGCGCTCGAGACCGAGCGCGAGGTCATCCTCGAGGAGCTCGCGATGGCGGCCGACGATCCGAGCGACATCGGCTACGAGACCTTCCTCGAACAGGTCATCGGCCCTGGGACCGCGCTGGGACGACCCGTCGGCGGGACCGCGGAGACGGTCGGCGCCCTCCATGGCGAGGACGTCCGCGCGCACTACCGCACCCACTACCGGCCGGACTCCCTGGTCGTCACCGCGGTCGGGGACCTCGACCACGACGAGCTCGCGCGGATGGTGCTCGAGCGCCTGGCCGAGGGAGGCTGGGAGCTGCCGGACGGGGCGCTGCCCGCTCCCGGCCGCGCGCCCGCCCCGGGGCGGCGGGAGACCGGCACCTCCGCGGTCGCGGAGCTCGTCCCGCACCGTCTCGGACGCGACACCGAGCAGGTCCACGTGTATCTGGGCGGACCCGGCCTGCCCGCCACGGACCCCCAGCGCCATGTCATGAACGTGCTCATGTCCATCCTCGGCGGCGGCATGTCCTCGCGCCTGTTCCAGCACATCCGCGAGGAGCGGGGCCTCGCCTACAGCGTCTACTCCTTCAGCGGCGGCTACCGCGAGGCAGGCCTGTTCGGCATGTACGCGGCCTGCCGCCCCGCCCGCACCGAAGAGGTCGTCGCGCTCCTGCGCGAGGAGCTCGCCGAGCTCGGGCGCAGCGGACCGGCCCCGGAGGAGATGCGTCGGGCGCTGGGGCAGATCACCGGCTCCCTGGCGCTGGGCCTCGAGGACACCAGCAGCCGGATGGGACGCCTGGGCAGCACGGAGCTGATCCACGGCCGCTACGCGAGCGTCGATGAGACGATCGGGCGGATCGCTGCTGTGAGCGCGCAGGATGTCCAGGAGCTCGCCCGCACCCTCGCCGGCTCGTTCACGACCCGCGTCGACATCGGCCCCGCCGTCTGAGCGCCGCCCCCGACCCCGGAAGGACCCCCGATGACCAGCACCCCCATCCCCGTCGCCGTGCTCGGCCCGAACGGCCGCATGGGCAGCGAGGCCTGCCGCGCCGTCGACGCCGCGGAGGACCTCGAGCTCGTGGCCCGGATCGGTCGCGGCGATGATCTCGACGCGGCGGCGCAGGCCGGGGCGGAGGTCGTCGTCGACCTGACGGTCCCCTCGGCCGCGAAGGCGAACGTGCTGTGGGCTCTGGACCACGGCATGCATGCCGTGGTCGGCACCACCGGCTGGGACGAGGACGCGCTCGCCGAGGTCCGCGAGGCCCTCGACCGGAATCCGCGGCTGGGCGTGCTCATCGCTCCCAACTTCGCGATCGGCGCCGTGCTCGCCATGCGCTTCGCGGAGATCGCCGCCCGCTACTACGAGAGCGCCGAGATCATCGAGCTGCACCATCCCGCGAAGGTCGACGCCCCCTCGGGGACGGCGCGCCACACGGCCGCCGCCATCGCCCGGGGCCGGGCGGCCGGAGGTCTGGGCGCGGTCCCCGATGCGACCGAGACGGATCCCCTGCGCGCTCGCGGGGCGGTCGTCGACGGCGTGCACGTCCACGCGGTGCGGCTGCGCGGCCTGGTCGCGCACGAGGAGGTGCTCTTCGGCGGCGTCGGGGAGCAGCTCACGCTGCGCCACGACTCCTTCGACCGGGTGAGCTTCATGCCGGGCGTGCTGCTGGGCATCCGCGAGGTCGCCTCCCACCCGGGTCTGACCCTGGGGCTGGACGGCTATCTGGAGCTGGGCTGACCCGATGCGCCAGAAGCTGCTCGTCGGCGCTCTCGTGGCCGTCTCCGCCGCCTACGCCTGGGGTCTGCTGTGGCTCGCCTGGGGGTTCTGGCGGGCCGGAGGGCCGATCGGCTGGGGGCTCGCCCTTGCCACGGCGATCCTGCTGCTGCTCACCATCTGGGTGACCTGGCGGGAGCTGCTGTTCGGCCTGGCGTCCGCGCGGCTCGACCGCGCCTATGCGCAGCAGGAGGATCCTCCGACGGGCCCCCCGGAGCCCCGCGCGGAGTTCGAGCGCGCCCGGGCCGCGATCCGAGAGGCCGAGGCCGCCGGGGGCGCGGCGGACTGGCGGGCCTGGTTCCGGCTGGGCCTCGCCTACGATGCGATGCGGGATCGTCGGCAGGCACGTGCCGCGGTGCGCCGTGCCATCGCTCTCGAGCGCGCCCGCTGAGGGCCGGATATGAGACGGTGGAGCCATGCCTTCCCCTTCCCCTGATGACGACGGGCCCGATCTGGTCGTCGACGCCCTCCTGCTCGACATGGACGGCACCCTGATCGACTCCGGCCCCGCGGTCCAGCGGTGCTGGAACCAGCTGTTCGCGGAGCTCGGCAGCGAGCGCCGCTTCGACCACAGCCTGCACGGCGTCCCCGGGCGGGAGGTGCTGGCCCGCGTGTTCCCGCACTTCGATGCGGAGCAGACGCGGACGGCCTTCGAGCGCGTGCTGTCCCTCGAGCTCTCGGACATCGACGGGATCCGCGTGCTGCCGGGCACCGAGCGCCTGCTCGCCGAGCTCGATGCGGCCTCCGCGCTGCTGGGCCGTCCCGCCTGGACCATCGTCACCTCCTGCACGGCGGACCTGTTCGCCGCGCGCTGGGCCACCACCGGTCTGCCCGTTCCCCCCTCTCTCGTGACCGCGGACCAGGTGGCGCGCGGCAAGCCCGACCCGGAGCCGTACCTGCTGGGAGCGCGTCGGCTGCGGGTCGACCCGGCCCGGACCCTGGTGGTCGAGGACTCCCTGGGCGGACTCGCCTCGGCCCGGGCGGCCGGTGCACGGACCCTCGCGCTGGCGACGACCTCCCCGGCCGCGGAGCTCGCGGGCGGGGCCGATGCCCTCGTCGCCGACCTCGAGGGCGTGCGCGTCCGAGCGCACGAGGGCGGGCTCCGGGTCGAGCTGGGCGTGTGATCCGGACGGCCGACCCGTGCGGGCGCTGCCGTGACCGGTCCTCCGCCTGCACTACCCTGGAGGCCATGAGCGATATCGTCTTCCGGTCCGACGTGGACGTGCACCTGGTGCGCTGCTCCGCGCAGGACGGCGACGTGGTGTTCGCGGCACGGGTGTCCACGCAGGGGGAGCAGACCCTCGCCCTCGCCGGCGGCGAGGCGACGGATCGCGATCGCGGCCTGATCCGGTACCTGATGCGGGACCGTCACGGCAGCCCCTTCGAGCACACCTCGTTCACGTTCTACGTCGAGGCGCCGATCTTCGTCTTCCGCGAGTTCATGCGTCATCGGATCGCCTCCTACAACGAGGAGTCGGGGCGCTACCGCGAACTCCGGCCCGTCTTCTACGTGCCCGGGCCCGGACGAGCGCTCGTCCAGGTCGGGAAGCCGGGGGCCTACGAGTTCGAGCCGGGCTCGCCGGAGCAGCACGCGGCGGTGGACGCGGCGGTCAGGGAGCAGTCGGCATCGGCGTACGCCGCCTATCGGGATATGCTCGCGACCGGAGTCGCCCGTGAGGTCGCCCGGACCGTCCTGCCGGTGAACCTGTTCTCGTCGATGTACGTGACCATGAACGCACGCAGTCTCATGAACTTCCTCAGCCTGCGGACGCGACGCGAGGGATCGGCCTTCCCGTCGTTCCCGCAGCGCGAGATCGAGATGGTCGCCGAGCGGATGGAGCAGTTCTTCCGCGACGCGATGCCGCTCACCCATGCCGCCTTCGACGACGGCGGTCGCATCGCCCCCTGACCTCGTCGATACCTGCCGTCCCGCTCCGCGGACGACAGACCCAGTTCCGCGGGCCCGTCCCGCAGCGGGCTCCGCCCCGCCAGATCGGCTTCCATGCCAAGGAGGACTCATGAGCGGTCTCGATGCCGTCCCCACCCGGCCCTTCGGCGCGGTGGGGACCGCCATGGTCACCCCTCTGACCGAGGACGCCTCGGCGCTCGACCTCGAGGCCGCGCAGCGTCTGGCCGTGCACCTGGTCGAGCAGGGCAACGACCTGCTGGTCCTCGGGGGCACCACGGGCGAGTCGCCCACGGTCGGGGATGCCGAGAAGCTCGAGGTCCTGCGCGCGGTGCGCGAGGCCGTCGGCACACGGGCACGGATCGTCGCCGGCGCCGGCTCCAACGACACCCGCCACAGCATCGAGCTCGCGCGGGCCAGCGCCGAGCTCGACATCGACGGGATCATGGTCGTGACCCCGTACTACTCCAAGCCCTCGCAGGACGGGATCCTCGCGCACACCCGCGCGGTCGCCGATGCCACCGACCTGCCGGTGATGCTCTACGACATCCCCGGCCGCGCCGGTGTGGGCCTGTCCACCGACACCCTGCTGCGGCTCGCCGAGCACGAGCGGATCGTCGCCGTGAAGGACGCCAAGGGCGATCTGCAGCAGGCGACGCTCGTGATGGCGCAGAGCGAGCTGGCCTTCTACTGCGGCGAGGATGCCCTGAACCTCGCCTGGCTCGCGATCGGCGCCGCCGGGATCGTCTCGGTCGTGGGGCACGCCGCGAGCCCCCTCGAGGCGGCGCTCGTCGCCGCCGTCGACGCCGGCGACCTGCGCCGCGCCCGTGAGATCAGCGCGCAGCTCGCGCCGCTGGTCGACGCCATCATGATGCGGATGCCCGGTGTGGTCGCCGCGAAGACCGCGCTGATGCTGCAGGGCGTGCTCGCGCACGCCGCTGTGCGTCTTCCGCTGGTCCCCCCCAACCCCGATGAGGTCCAGGCTCTCGCCGCCGCGCTCGGCGCCGCGTCCGGGATCCCGCCTCTCACCCGAGAATCCTGAGGAGAACCCTGTGAGCACCGCTTTCACCGGTCGCCTGAACCAGCCGCCGAAGCTCAAGAAGGACACCATGCGGATCATCCCGCTGGGCGGCCTGGGCGACGTGGGCCGCAACATGACCGCGGTCGAGTACGGAGGGCGGCTGCTCGTGATGGACTGCGGGGTGCTCTTCCCCGAGGAGTCCCAGCCGGGCGTCGACCTGATCCTGCCGGACTTCGACTACATCAAGGACCGCCTCGAGGACGTGTCCGCGATCGTGCTCACGCACGGCCACGAGGACCACATCGGCGCCGTGCCCTACCTGCTGCGGCTGAAGCCCGACATCCCGCTCGTGGGCAGCCAGCTCACCCTCGCCTTCGTCGAGGCGAAGCTGAAGGAGCACCGCATCACGCCCTACACGCTCGCCGTCGCGGAGGGGCAGACCGAGCAGATCGGCCCCTTCGACCTCGAGTTCGTGGCCGTGAACCACTCGATCCCGGACGCGCTCGCCGTCTACGTGTCCACGCCCGCCGGCAGCCTCTTGAACACGGGCGACTTCAAGATGGACCAGCTGCCGCTGGACGGCCGCATCACCGATCTGCGCGCCTTCGCGCGGCTCGGGGAGAAGGGCGTGGACCTGTTCATGGTCGACTCCACCAACGCCGAGGTCCCCGGTTTCACGGTCGCCGAGCGCGAGATCGGCCCGGTGATGGACTCGATCTTCGCCCGCGCCACCCAGAAGATCGTGGTGGCCTCGTTCTCGAGCCACGTCCACCGCGTCCAGCAGGTCCTCGACGCCGCCGAGCGGCACGGACGCAAGGTCGCCTTCGTGGGCCGCTCCATGGTGCGCAACATGAACATCGCCGCGGAGATGGGCTACCTGAGGGTGCCGCCGAACATCCTCGTGGACGTCCGCAAGATCGACGACCTGCCCGATGACCGGGTCGTGCTCATGTGCACGGGCTCGCAGGGCGAGCCGATGGCGGCGCTGGGGCGGATCGCGAACCGCGACCATCGGGTCTCGGTGGGGGAGGGCGACATCGTGATCCTCGCCTCCTCCCTGATCCCCGGCAACGAGAACTCCGTGTTCCGGGTGATCAACGGCCTCATGGCGCTCGGCGCGGAGGTCGTCCACAAGGGGAACGCGAAGGTGCACACCTCAGGGCATGCGAGCGCCGGCGAGCTGCTGTACTGCTACAACATCGTGCGCCCGAAGAACGTGATGCCGATCCACGGCGAGGTCCGCCACCTCATCGCCAACGGGCGCATCGCCGAGTCGACGGGCATTCCGCGCGAGCGCGTGATCCTCGCGCAGGACGGTCACGTCGTCGACCTGAAGAACGGGGTGGCGAAGGTCGTCGGGGAGATCCCCAACGGCTACGTGTACGTCGACGGGTCGAGCGTGGGAGAGATCTCCGAGGCGGATCTGAAGGACCGGCGCATCCTCGGCGACGAAGGGTTCATCTCCCTGTTCGCCGTCGTGAACTCGGAGACGGGGGCGCTGATCGCCGGCCCGGAGATCCACGCCCGCGGCGTCGCGGAGGACGACCAGGTCTTCGAGCGCATCAAGCCGGAGATCATCAAGGCTCTCGAGCAGGCGGTCGCCGATCAGGCGAACCGCCGCGACACCTATCAGCTGCAGCAGGTCATGCGTCGCGTGGTCGGCCGTTATGTGTCCCAGCGCCTGCGCCGCCGCCCGATGATCATCCCGGTGGTCATCGAGTCCTGATCGGCTCCGCTCCGGCCGGAGGTCGCGCGAGGGACCAGCGGGCCCGGAGAACGGTGCGGTGTCGATCGGGCGATCGAGCACGTGTCCTGATCGGCTCCGCTCCGGCCGGAGGTCGCGCGAGGGACGAGCGGGCCCGGAGAACGGTGCGGTGTCGATCGGGCGATCGAGCACGAGTCCTGATCGGCTCCGCGGGGAAGCTCACGGGGGTCCGGGGCCACGTGCTCCGGGCCCTCTCGGCATGTCCGCGGTAGATTGGGGGCATGGCGACACGTACGTCTTCCCCCGCACGTGCGTCGAAAGGCTCGTCCCGGACCTCCTCCGCCCGTTCCGCTCGCGGTTCCGGCGGCGGGTCCCACGACCCGTCGACGCTCCCGCTCCCGGTGCGCGCACTGCGCTCCGGGTATCTCGGCATCGCCCGCGGCATCGGCGGATTCGTCCGCGCGATCGGCGTGGCCCGCTGGGAGGTCGAGCACGAGCAGCGACGTGACGGCTACGCCCTGTTCCTCCTGCTCCTGGCGGCGCTGATCGCCGTCCGGGAGTGGTGGCAGGTCCCGGGCGCCTTCTTCGGCGCGGTCCACGTCGTGGCCGCGGGCACCTTCGGCATCGCCTCGGTGGCGCTGCCCCTCCTGCTCGCGGGCTGGGCGCTGCGCATGTTCCGCCGCCCGGATCTGGTGCGCGCCAACACGCGCGTGTTCCTCGGCATCGCGATCCTCGTGACGGCGATCGCCGCGATCGCCTCCGTGGCCGCCCGCATGCCCGCGCCGGCTGATGGGATCGACGCGCTCGCCCGCGGCGGAGGCGTGCTGGGCTATCTGGCGGCCGCGCCGGTGGCCGCGCTCCTTCCGGAGGTCGCGGTCATCGTCCTGTACGCGGCCGTGATCGGCTTCGGGGTGCTCGTGCTCACGGCGACGCCGGTCGAGTCCATCCCGCAGCGTGTTCGGGGCGTCTACGACGTGCTGGTGGGCCAGAGCGAGGACGAGGACGCCGAGCGCGAGACCTTCGGTCTGCGCCCGCGCCGCCGGGCCCTCGACCCGGCGGTGCACGACCAGGAGACGACGGTGCAGAAGGCACCGCGGTCGCGCCGCCGCTCGCGCCGTGAGAAGCAGGCCCCGGAGCAGGAGGGGGCCGTGCGGGACCACGACGAGTTCGGCTACGTCGGGGACGAGGCCTTCGACTCGAGCATCGTCGCCGAGGAGAAGCCGGCGCGTCCCTCGCGCGGGCGCGCGGCGAGCGCCTCCTCGTCCCGCACCGGTGCGGGACGAGGCACCGAGGATCCCTCGACCGAGGTCTTCGACGTCGTCGCCGACGAGAACCATCGGGCGAAGACGTTCCCGCCCGCGACCGCCCCGCTGCCGACCGCCGAGAAGGCCCCGGCCCGTACCGCCGCGCTCCCCGCGGCAGCGAAGCCCGCGCCCGTCCCGGAGGAGAAGCCCGAGCTGGTCCCCCCGCCGATGGGGGATCTGCCCCGTGCGGGCGAGCAGCTCGAGCTCGCGGGCGACATCGTCTACACCCTTCCGGAGTCCGGGTACCTGCTCGAAGGACCGCCCCACAAGACCCGCTCCGAGGCGAACGACCGGGTCGTCGCCGCGCTCGGCGAGGTCTTCGAGCAGTTCAACGTGAACGCGGAGGTCGTCGGCTTCACCCGCGGGCCGACGGTCACGCGCTACGAGGTCGAGCTCGCGCCGGGCACCAAGGTCGAGAAGGTCACGGCCCTGGACAAGAACATCTCCTATGCGGTCGCCAGCTCCGATGTCCGCATCCTCTCGCCGATCCCGGGCAAGAAGGCGATCGGCATCGAGATCCCCAACGCCGACCGCGAGACGGTCGCGCTCGGCGACGTGCTGCGCGCACCGGTGGCGACCCGGAACGAGCATCCGATGGTCATGGGCGTGGGCAAGGACGTCGAGGGCGGCTATGTCGTCGCGAACCTCGCCAAGATGCCGCACCTGCTGGTCGCCGGAGCGACCGGCTCCGGCAAGTCGAGCCTCGTCAACGCGATGATCACCTCCATCCTCATGCGGTCCACGCCCGAGGAGGTGCGCATGGTCCTGGTGGACCCCAAGCGCGTCGAGCTCACGATCTACGAGGGCATCCCGCATCTGATCACCCCGATCATCACGAGCCCCAAGAAGGCCGCCGAGGCCCTCGAATGGGTCGTCAAGGAGATGGACGCCCGCTACGACGACCTCGCGGCCTTCGGCTTCAAGCACATCGACGACTTCAACAAGGCGGTGCGCGCGGGCGAGGTCGAGGTCCCCGCCGGGAGCGAGCGGCGTCTGGCTCCGTACCCGTACCTGCTGGTGGTCGTCGACGAGCTCGCCGACCTCATGATGGTCGCCCCCCGCGACGTCGAGGCCTCGATCCAGCGGATCACCCAGCTCGCGCGCGCCGCCGGCATCCACCTGATCCTCGCGACCCAGCGACCCTCGGTCGACGTCGTCACCGGCATCATCAAGGCCAACGTCCCCAGCCGTCTCGCCTTCGCGACCTCCTCGCTGCAGGACTCCCGCGTCATCCTCGACTCGCCCGGCGCGGAGAAGCTCATCGGCCAGGGCGATGCGCTGTTCCATCCGATGGGCAAGGCCAAGGCCATGCGCGTGCAGGTCGCCTGGGTCAACGAGTCGGAGATCCACAAGGTCGTCGACCACGTCAAGGCGCAGATGAAGCCCTCCTACCGGGAGGACGTCACCGTCGCGGCGGCGAAGAAGCAGATCGACGACGACATCGGCGACGATCTCGACGTGCTGCTGCAGGCCGCCGAGCTCGTGGTCACCTCGCAGTTCGGGTCGACCTCGATGCTGCAGCGCAAGCTGCGGGTGGGCTTCGCGAAGGCGGGCCGGCTCATGGACCTGCTGGAGTCCCGCGAGATCGTGGGTCCCTCCGAGGGATCGAAGGCCCGCGACGTGCTCGTGCATCCCGACGACCTCGCCGGGGCGATCGCCCGCATCACCGGCGCCGACGAGCCCGCCCCGGCTCCCGCGCCCGCCCAGGATCCGCTGCCGGAGCCCGCGGCAGAAGAACGCTACGGGCAGGATCCTCTGGCACATGACGCCGAGGATCTCGCGCCTGAGTACTTCGACGACGTCGACGAGCAGAACAGCGACGGCGGCGAGGACGCGTGGAGCCTGACGGGGCGCTAGATCCGGTCCGGACCCCGGCCGTCCCGGGGATGACTTAGGAGCACAGATGACCACGAACGACCAGGCGCCTCCCGTGCCGCTGTGGAACATCGCGAACATCCTCACGATGATCCGCTGCGCCATGGTGCCGATCTTCATCGTGCTCGCGGCGATGTATCCGGAGGACGTGGGCGGACGCCTCCTGGTCGCCGGCGTGTTCGTCCTCGCGATGATCACGGACTTCCTCGACGGCCACCTCGCCCGCAGCCGGAACCTCATCACCGACTTCGGGAAGATCGTCGACCCGATCGCGGACAAGGCCATGACCGGCGCCGCCCTGGTCATGCTCTCCGTCTGGGACTACGTCCCGTGGTGGATGACGATCCTGATCCTGGTTCGCGAGTTCGGGATCACGATCATGCGCTTCACGATCCTCAAGTACGGCGCGCTGCCGGCGAACATGGCGGGCAAAGCCAAGACGATGGTCCAGACGATCGCCATCACCGTGTGCCTGATCCCCTTCGAGATCTGGTGGGCGCCGGCGCGCTGGGTCGGGCTGGCGCTGGTCGCGCTCGCGGTCGTGCTGACGGTCTGGTCGGGCCTGGTGAACCTCAAGGACGGGCTGCGCCTGCGCCGCGAGGCGCTTGCCGAGCAGGCGCGGGGCGCATGAGCGGGAGGCCGTTCCCGGCGGAGGCCGCCCGGGCCGTCGTCGAGGCCGCGGCGGATCGGGGGCTCGTGCTCGCGACCGCGGAGTCGCTCACGGGCGGTGCGGTGGTGGCCCGGCTCGTGGACGTCCCCGGCGCGAGCCGCTGCCTCGCCGGGGGAGCGGCCTGCTACTCCTACGAGGCCAAGCAGCGCGTGCTCGGCGTCGACGCCGAGCTGCTCGCGCGGGACGGGGCCGTCACCGCGCAGGTCGCGGAGCAGATGGCGCGCGGAGCGCTCGAGGTCTACGGCGCCGATCTCGCGGTCTCGACCACGGGGGTGGCCGGTCCCGGACCGGATGCGCGGGGCGTGGCCGCCGGGACGGTCCACCTGGGGCTCGCATGCCGCGAGGCGGACGCCGGGGATGTGGTCCGCATCCGGGTGCGCACCGCGGAGCATCGCTTCGCCGGGGACCGCGCGGCCGTGCGCGCCCAGGCGGTCGATGCCGCGATCGCTCTGCTGCGGGACGCCCTCGGGGCGGAGGCGCGCCCCTGCGCATGATCGGGGGCGCATGATCGGGCGCGCATGGCGGGGGTGTGAACGGCCACAGTGTTCTCCCACGGCATCGGACTAGGATCGGGAACACCCGCAGGAGCTTCCGCGTTGCACCCGGTGTGATGAGCATGATGACGAACACCACCAGCCCCCGGTCCCGCCGTCCGGCGTCGGGCCGTGGGATCACTGCTCCGGGACGGCGACCCCTGTCGTCGTCCGCACGGCCCCTGCGAGCCGATGACCCTGCGGCGCTCCGCGCGCCGCACGACGCTATGAAGGGAGGCCGCCCCGTGATCCTCTTCCGCCAGGAGCTGGGCGACGTCCTGCGCGGCGCCCGCCGTGCCCAGGGCCGCACCCTGCGCCAGGTCTCCTCCGATGCCCGGGTCTCGCTGGGCTATCTCAGCGAGATCGAGCGCGGCCAGAAGGAGGCCTCGAGCGAGCTGCTGACCTCGGTCACCGGCGCTCTGGGCCTGCCGCTGTCCTATGTCCTGCGCGAGGTCTCCGAGCGCATCGCCCTCGCCGAGGGCGTGACCGTCCCGGACACGGTCCCGGACGACCTCGCCGAACAGGCGCCAGCGCTCGTGGGCGCCCGCTGAGGTGCGGCGCAGCGAGCTCGACGAGCTGGCCGACCATGTCTTCGGTCCCGCGCTCGCGGTGACCTACCGACGTGACGTCGTGCTCGAGGAGGTCGGCGGGATGACCGCGGACCAGGCCCTCGAGCACGGCGTCGCGGTGCGCGCGGTGTGGACCGCGCTGTGCGACGCGATGGACGTCCCCGAGCGCGAGCGCTGGGAGGTCCCCGCGGCGTCCCGTCGACGGTGACGGCCCGGGCGACCGCTCGCTCTCCCGGCCGCCTGGAGCGCGCGTGGCGCGCATGTCGGGCGCCCGATGCGGCGTGTCGCGGGCTCGGGAACACATCTCGAACACATGTTCGGGTATGCTGATCCATGACGATCGGCAGATGTCACCGCCTCTGATCCCTCCCGGGACGCTGCTCCGGGCTGCGCCGCTCCTCCTCCTCATGTCGGAGTTCTCCACCGCGGAGGACGGGGCGGTTCGATCGTCGGTGCATCGCCCTACTGTGGCTCCATACGTTCGACAGCCCGCCGGGCAGCCGGCCCCCAGGAAGGAATCCGATCATGGCCTCGAAGTCCTCGCCCAAGTCCGCTCCCAAGGACCGCGCCTCCACGCTGGACGCCGCTCTCGCCCAGATCGACCGCCAGTTCGGCAAGGGATCGATCATGCGGCTCGGCGACGAGAACCGTCCCCCGGTGGAGGTGATCCCCACCGGCTCCGTCGCGCTCGACGTCGCGCTCGGCATCGGCGGCCTGCCCCGGGGTCGCATCGTCGAGGTGTACGGCCCGGAGTCCAGCGGCAAGACGACCGTCGCCCTGCACGCGGTCGCGAACGCGCAGCGCAACGGCGGCATCGCGGCCTTCATCGACGCGGAGCACGCGCTGGATCCCGAATACGCGAAGAAGCTCGGCGTGGACACCGACGCCCTGCTGGTCTCGCAGCCGGACACCGGCGAGCAGGCCCTCGAGATCACGGACATGCTGGTCCGCTCGGGCGCCCTCGACGTCATCGTGATCGACTCGGTCGCCGCCCTCGTGCCCAAGGCGGAGATCGAAGGCGAGATGGGCGACTCCCACGTGGGTCTCCAGGCCCGCCTCATGTCGCAGGCGCTGCGCAAGCTCACCGGCGCCCTCTCCTCGACCGGCACCACCGCGATCTTCATCAACCAGCTGCGCGAGAAGATCGGCGTCTTCTTCGGCAGCCCGGAGACCACCACCGGTGGAAAGGCGCTGAAGTTCTACGCCTCCGTCCGGATGGACATCCGCCGCATCGAGACCCTGAAGACGGGCACCGACTCGGTCGGCAACCGGACCCGCGTGAAGGTGGTCAAGAACAAGATGGCCCCGCCCTTCAAGCAGGCGGAGTTCGACATCCTCTACGGCGAGGGCATCTCCCGCGAGGGCGGCCTGATCGACCTCGGCGTCGAGCACGGCATCGTCCGCAAGTCCGGCGCCTGGTTCACCTACGAGGGCGACCAGCTCGGGCAGGGCAAGGAGAACGCCCGCCAGTTCCTCAAGGACAACCCGGACCTCGCCGTGGACATCGAGCACCGCATCCTGCGCACGCTCGGCGTCGGCCAGTATGCAGAAGGAGAGGTCCCGGCGGAGGACGTGGTCGCCGGCGAGGAGGAGTTCTTCGACGAGGACGTCCCCGCGAACATCTGAGCCCGACGGGATCGGACGGCCCGCGTCCGGTCCCGTCCCCGCAGGGAAGGCATCACCATGACGGAGGGCAGGGAGGAGCTTCCACAGGGCTCCGCCGGGCCGCAGACGCAGCTGCTCGCCAGCCTGGCGGCCCGCACCCAGGAGATCCTCGAGGCTCCGAGGCCCGCTCCGGATCCGCAGCAGCGGGAGCGTGAGAAGCAGGTCGTGGCCGAATGCCGCTATCTCATGCGCCTGCTGTCGACCCGGCGCCGCAGCGAGGGGGAGATGCGGCAACGCCTCGAGGAGCGGGAGGTCCCGGCGGACCAGATCCACGAGGTCATGGCGCGGATCGCGCGCGCTGGCCTCATCGACGACGCCGCCTTCGCTCGGGACTGGATCGACCAGCGACGCCTCCGCAAGGGCCTCAGCGATCGGGCGCTGCGCGAGGAGCTGCGGCAGCGGGGCGTCGCCGAGCGGGACATCGCCGCCGCCTTCTCCGACCTCGCCCCCGGGGACGGCCCGCTCGACCAGGACCCCGCTCTGGCCGAGGAGGAGCGCTGCCGCACCCTCGTGAAGGACCGGCTGCGCCGCGAGAGCCGGGCGCACCTCAGTGATCCGCGCACCCGCGGGAGGATCTCGCGCCGCCTGGACGGCTACCTGCGCCGTCGCGGCTACGAGGGATCCCTCGCCGTCCGCGTCATCGCGAGCGAGATGCGAGCTCGCCAGCTCTGAGGATCCCGCATGCGGACGTCGAGGTCGCGCCGCTGACGGCTCCCGCGGATCACGCCTCGACGATCGGGGCGGCGGGGGTCACCGCGGCCCGGCGGGGATGCAAGGAGCTGCGTCGCTGCACCCAGACGGCGATGCGGGAGAGCAGCACGTTCAGTGCGATGTACACGGCCGCACCCACGGCGAGCATCGGCAGCATGTACGAGGCGTTGGTCAGGGCATCGGCCACGCGGCTCACCTGCCGGAGCAGCTCGGCATATCCCACGATGTAGCCGAGCGAGGAGTCCTTGATTAGGACCACGCCCTGCGCGATGAGGGAGGGGAGCATCATCCGCACGGCCTGCGGCAGCTGGATGTCGCGATAGGTCAGGAACGGCCCCATGCCCAGCGAGGCCGCGGCCTCCGTCTGCCCCTTCGGCAGAGCGGCGATGCCGGCCCGGAGGATCTCTGCGAACACCGCCCCGTTGTAGATCGACAGCCCGAAGACGACCGCGACCAGCGGACTCGCGCCGGGCAGGACGAGGATCCCGAACAGCATGACCAGCACGACCGGCAGCGCCCGGAACACCTCGATCACGGCCGCGATCAGCCAGCGCACGGCGCGGAACGGCGAGGCTCGCAGCGAGACCAGGACCACGGCCAGTGCCAGCGCCAGCGGCAGAGAGATCGCCGCGGCGATGAGCGTGTTGCCGAGCCCGCGGAAGACGGCCTGCCAGATGTGCTTCGCCTCGTAGCCCGCGAAGTTCGGGGGCGCTTCGACCAGCACCATCCAGCGATCGTCGAAGACGCCGTTCCGGGCGAGGCGCCAGATGACCGCGGCGGCCGCGAGCGCGAGGACGACGCCGATGATGACCGAGATGATGCGCTCGCGGCGCTTCTCCGCGGGACCGGCGATGTCGTACAGGACAGGTCCGCTGCTCATCGGGCGAACACCGCCTTCCGTTCCAGGGAGGCCGCGAGGCGCCCCAGCGGGATGCAGATGACCAGATAGCAGAGGGCGATCCCCACCAGGATCGCGATCACGTCCGCGCTGTAGGTGTTCGTCAGCCGCTTCGAGAGCGCGAACAGCTCCAGGACGCTGAAGGCGCCCGCGACCGAGGTGTTCTTCACGAGGGCGATGATCACGCTGATCAGCGGGGGGATCGCCGTCCGGAACGCCTGGGGGAGCACGACGATGAAGAGGTTCTGCCCGAAGGACATGCCCAGCGAGCGTGCCGCCTCCGCCTGGCCCGCGGCGACCGAGTTGATGCCCGAGCGCACCGCTTCCGCGACGAAGGCCGAGGTGTAGCAGGTCAGCGCGATCACCGCGGCGACCTTGTAGCTGAAGGAGAAGCCCATCGACGGGGTGACGAAGACGTAGAAGAAGAACACGATCGTCAGCGGGGTGTTGCGCACCAGCTCGGTGTAGGCGGTCGCGACCGTGCGCAGCGGCAGATACGGGCTCACCCGCATGCCGGCGAGCACGGTGCCGAGGACGAGCGAGAGCGCGCCGGACACCCCGGCGAGGACGAGGGTCGTCATGAAGGCGTCCCAGACCTGGGCCCTCTCGGCGAGGAAGTGGTCCATCAGCGGCTCCTGGCCGGGCGACGGGCCCGAGGCGGGCCGGGTCCGTCACCCGTGGGGGAAGGAAGAGACGAGGGGCGGGTCCGCTCAGTAGCGGTCGATCTCCGGCGGCTCCGGGGTGGGCAGGACGACGCCGGCGGTGGCCTCCCAGGCGGCGGCCCAGGAGCCGTCGTCGAAGGCGGCCTGGAGGGCGTCGTTCACGAAGGCGCGGAAGTCGTCGTCGCCCTTCTTGAGCCCGATCCCGTACGGCTCCTGCGTGAAGGTGGCGCCGTCGGCGACCATCTTGAGCTTGCCGTCGGAGGCGGCGACGAATCCGGCGAGGATGACGTTGTCCGTGGTCACCGAATCGATCTGGCCGTTGCTGAGCTCCGTCACGCACTTCGAGTAGGTGTCGAAGGTGACGAGCGTCGCGTCGGGGTGCTTCTCGGCGATGTACTCCGCCGGGGTCGAGCCCTCGACGGAGCAGACCTTGGTGCCGGCCAGGGAGTCCTCGCCGGTGATCGTCTCGTTGTCCGCCGCGACCATGAGCGCCTGGCCCGCGATGTAGTACGGACCCGCGAAGTCCACGACCTCCTTGCGGGTGTCGTTGATCGTGTAGGTCGCGATGACGAGGTCGACCTGGCCGCCCTCGATGAAGGGCTCCCGGTTGGCGGAGACGGTCTCGGTCCATTCGATGGCGTCGGGCTCGATGCCCAGCTTGCCGGCGATGATCTTGCCGATCTCGACGTCGAAGCCCACGGGCTTGCCGTCGGGGCCCGCCTGCCCGAACAGGGGCTGGTCGAACTTCGTGCCGATCGTGATCTTCCCGGCCTCTGCCAGGCGGGCCATCGTCGAGCCCTCGGGGAAGTCGCCGGCGCTGCCCCCCTTCCCGCAGGCGGCGAGGGAGACGGCGGCGAGCGCGCCCGCGCCGGTGGAGAGGAAGAGTCGTCGGGTCAGTGCCATGATGGTCTCCTTGGGGCGGCGGGCCGGGCCCGCGGGGTGGAAGGAATCGGGCTGCAGGGGTCCTCAGTGCTGGAGGATCTTGGACAGGAAGTCCTTCGCGCGCTCGGACCGTGGCGCGGTGAAGAACTGCTCGGGGGGCTGGATCTCGATGATGCGCCCGGCGTCCATGAAGACGACGCGGTCCGCGGTGCGGCGGGCGAAGCCCATCTCGTGGGTGACCACGACCATGGTCATCCCGTCCTTCGCGAGGTCCGTCATCACGGTGATGACCTCGTTGATCATCTCCGGGTCCAGGGCGGAGGTCGGCTCGTCGAACAGCATCAGCTTGGGCTTCATCGCGAGCGAGCGCGCGATCGCGACGCGCTGCTGCTGCCCGCCGGAGAGCTGGCCGGGGAGCTTGTCGGCCTGATCGGCCACCCCCACCCGGGCCAGCAAGGCGCGGCCCTCCTCCTCCGCCTGGGCGCGAGGCACCTTCTTGACCCTGATCGGGGCGACGGTGACGTTGTCCAGGACGGTCTTGTGGGCGAACAGGTTGAAGGACTGGAAGACCATGCCGACCTCGGAGCGCAGCCGGGCGAGCCCCGGCCCGGAGGAGGGCAGCAGCTCCCCGTCGATGCGGATCTCGCCCTCGTCGATGGTCTCGAGGCGGTTGATGGTGCGGCACAGGGTCGACTTCCCGGATCCGGAGGGTCCGAGCACCACGACGACCTCGCCCGCGCAGACCTCGAGGTCGATGTCCTGCAGGACGTGCAGGGCCCCGAAATGCTTCTGCACCCCGCGCAGGGACAGCAGCGCAGGGCGGGATGCAGCGGCCCCCGACGGAAGCGGCTGTGTGATCTGGGTCATGGAAGGACGCTACGCCATCGTGGGGTCCCCGGCGGCGACCGGGACCCGGCCGTTACTCCATGGTGACCTTCGCGCGAGGGCTGTGATCCCGCCCGGCACGGCGCCGTCGGCCCGCCCGCCGGCAACCGGGAGCCGTACTCTGGATGCCATCATGTCGACGATCCCCACCCCTGACACCGCCTCCGCCCCGATCCCGGCGCCCGATGCGCCCCGCGGCACCTACCAGGTGCGCACCTTCGGCTGCCAGATGAACGTCCACGACTCCGAGCGGCTGACCGGCCTGCTCGAAGGCGCCGGCTACGCCCCCGCGCCGGCCGAGGCCGACGCCCAGCGCGGCGAGGTCGACGTGGTCGTGTTCAACACCTGCGCGGTCCGCGAGAACGCCGACAACAAGCTGTACGGCAACCTCGGCCTGCTGCGCCCGGCCAAGCGCGCGAACCCGGGCATGCAGATCGCCGTCGGCGGCTGCCTCGCGCAGAAGGACCGCGCCGGCATCGTCGAGAAGGCGCCCTGGGTCGACGTGGTCTTCGGCACGCACAACATCGGCTCCCTGCCGGTCCTGCTCGAACGCTCCCGCCACAACGCCGAGGCACAGGTCGAGATCCTCGAATCGCTCGAGGTGTTCCCCTCGACCCTCCCCACGAAGCGGGAGTCCGCCTACGCCGCCTGGGTGTCGATCAGCGTCGGATGCAACAACACCTGCACCTTCTGCATCGTCCCTTCCCTGCGGGGCAAGGAGAAGGACCGCCGCCCCGGCGACATCCTCGCCGAGGTCCGCCAGGTCGTGGACTCCGGGGCGATCGAGGTGACCCTCCTGGGGCAGAACGTCAACTCCTACGGTGTGGAGTTCGGCGACCGCGGTGCCTTCGCGAAGCTCCTGCGCGCCTGCGGCGAGATCGACGGGCTCGAGCGGATCCGCTTCACCTCTCCGCACCCGGCGATGTTCACCGACGACGTGATCGCCGCGATGGCACAGACGCCCGCGGTCATGCCGCAGCTGCATATGCCGCTCCAGTCGGGCTCCGACGCCGTCCTGCGGGCCATGAAGCGCTCCTACCGCTCGAAGAAGTTCCTCGGGATCCTGGACCGGGTCCGTGCGCAGATCCCGGAGGCGGCCATCACGACCGACATCATCGTCGGGTTCCCCGGCGAGACCGAGGCGGACTTCCAGCAGACCCTCGAGGTGGTCGAGGCCAGCCGCTTCTCGAGCGCCTTCACCTTCCAGTACTCGATCCGTCCCGGCACCCCGGCCGCGACCATGGAGGACCAGATCCCCAAGGAGGTCGTGCAGGAGCGGTACGAGCGCCTCGTCGCGCTCCAGGACCGGATCGCCCACGAGGAGAACCGGAAGCTCGAGGGCACGGCCGTCGAGGTCCTCGTCGCCGAGGGGGAAGGAACCCGGGATGACCTCACCCATCGTCTGTCCGGGCGCGCCCGGGACAACCGCCTCGTGCACGTCTCCCTGCCCGCGGACCTCCCGCAGGAGCGGCGTCCGCGTCCCGGCGACCTCGTCACCGCGACCGTGACCCGCGGCGCCCCGCACTACCTCATCGCCGACAGCGCGATCCAGCGCCCCGGCACGGCCTGGGACGCGCTCGCGCCGCAGGAGTTCTCGATCCGCCGCACCCGCAGCGGCGACGCCTGGGAGACCGGCGCGACAGGGCTCGACGGCGCCTGCGGCACCGGGGGCTCGGCCTGCGGCACCGGCGCTCCCGCCCCCGCGGGACCGGTCACCCTCGGGATCCCCACCCTCCGTCCGGGCCGCTGAGCGCTCGCCCCGGAGGAGGCCGACCTGCCGGACATGACAGAAGGGCGCGCACCCCGCGGGGTGCGCGCCCTTCTGGCCTGCGCCAGCACTCCGGGCGGCGGCACGGTCAGGAGTCGCCGGGCTCGAGCTCCGGGCCCAGACGGCCCTCGACCTCGTGGAAGAAGGAGATCACCGTGGACAGGCCGCAGCTGATCGACCGGTCGATCTGCCGGTCGACGGCCCCGCAGAAGAAGTCCGTGCTCATCTCGCCGTAGAGGGAGAGCACCGACTCGGACTCGCGGCGCACGTACACCTTCGGCCACAGGCGGCTCATGTTCCATTCGTTGCAGAGCTTGAGCATCTCGACCTTGCGGGAGATGTCCACGGAGTGGCTCCAGCGGCCACGGGTCTGCAGAACGCCGCGGTTCTCCCCGACCAGGAGGAAGTGGAAGCGATAGTCGTCGAAGCGGGCCCGGAGCACATCGGGGTGCTCCTCGTCGCGGACGTAGGAGTAGCCCAGCCGGGTCAGGCTCTCCTGGATGCGCTCGAGGGTCATCGGCGCGAGATCGCGGGACCCGGCAGCGGCCTGCGGGGCGCCATGTACGGCAGTCACATCGAACCTCGGTTGACGTTGCGGAAAGACGCGGGAAGCGGGTCCGGGCCATCCGGACCGGCCCACACCATACATCCTGCGGCCGGGCCGTGCCGGAGGCGGTGCCGTCACCGCCCTCCCGGGCCGCGGCGCGCCTCGGAGCGGCGCCCACCGAGCAGGGGCGATGCTGCCGTCGTGGCCCTCGGCACGTACAGTGCGGAGCATGAACGCCCTGCCCATCGTCGCGGTCCTCGGCGCGACAGCGACCGGGAAGTCGGATCTCGCCGTGCGCCTCGCCGAGGAGCTCGACGGCGAGGTCGTCAACGCCGACGCCCTCCAGCTGTACCGCGGCATGGACATCGGCACCGCCAAGATCCCCCCGGACGAGCGCCGCGGCATCCCGCATCATCTGCTGGACGTCCTCGAGGTCACGGAGGAGGCGAGCGTGAGCACGTACCAGCGCGAGGCGCGGGCGGCGATCGCTGCGATCCGGGGGCGGGGGAGGACCCCGGTCGTCGTCGGCGGCTCCGGCCTGTACGTGCGCGCGCTCCTGGATGACATCGAGTTCCCTCCCACCGATGCGCGGCTGCGGGCGCAGCTCGAGGCACGGGCCGAGGCGATCGGGGCCCCCGCCCTGCATCGCGAGCTCGCGGCCTCGGACCCGGAGGCCGCGGCCGGCATCGGCGTCCACGACACCCGCCGCATCGTGCGAGCCCTCGAGGTGGGGCAGCTGACCGGCCGCTCCTTCCGCGCCTTCCTCCCGCGCCCCGTCCACCACGACCCGGCGACGATCCAGCTGGGCCTCAGCCGGCCCCGGCCGCTCCTGCACGCCCGGATCGCGCTCCGCGTGCGCCGCATGGTGGAGGCGGGGCTGCTCGAGGAGACCCGGCACCTGCGTGCGCAGGGACTCGAGCGCTCGGCGACCGCACGTCGCGCCATCGGCTACGAGCAGGCCCTCGCCGTCCTCGCCGGGACCATGTCGTGCGCCGACGCGGTATCCGCGACGGAAGCGGGCACGCGCCGCCTCGTGCGCAAGCAGGACACGTGGTTCCGGCGCGACCCCCGCATCACCTGGCTCGAGGCGGGGGAGGACCTCGAGCAGCTGACCTCCGCGGCGCTCGCGCGGGTGGCCCGGGGATCCGAGGCCTGCATCACCGCCGGCGGCGCAGCGGAGGAGGGCGGGAGGGGACAGGAGGACGGACAGGAATAGTCTGTCCCCATGCGCTCCGCCCGATCCCTGAGCCCCGCCCGTGCCCACGGCGTTCCCGCCTCGCTCCGCACCGGCGAGGGGACCCGCTTCACGAAGGGGCACGGCACCTTCAACGACTTCGTCCTCCTCGATGACCCCGAAGGACGGCTGGACCTCACCCCGGAGGCGGTCCGCGGCCTCGCGGACCGCCGCGGAGGGATCGGCGGCGACGGCGTGATCCGCGTCGTCCGCACGCGCGCCGCGGGCGTCGACGCCCCGGCCGGGGCCCCCGAGTGGTTCATGGACTACCGCAACGCCGACGGCACCCTCGCCGAGATGTGCGGCAACGGCGTGCGCGTCTTCGGCGCCTTCCTGGACCGCGCCGGGCGGATGCCCGAGGGCGCCGCACTGCCGATCTGGACCCGCGCCGGGCTGCGCACCCTCGAGATCCTCCGACGGCCCTCCGAGGACGGGGCCGCCTGGCAGGTGCGGGTGGGCATGGGCCCCGCTCGCATCGGCGGGACCCGGCGCACCGTCACGGTCCGCGGCCCCCATCAGCAGCCGATGGACCTCCCGACCCTGGATGTCGATCTGGGCAATCCCCACGCGGCCGCGATGCTCCCGCCCGAGGTCGACCTCGAGGCCCTGGACCTGGAGTCCCGGCCCGATCTCGTCCCCTTCCCCGAGGCCGGCACGAACATCGAGCTGGTCTCCCTGCGAGGAGAGCGCCATGCCGCCATGCGCGTCTTCGAGCGCGGCGTCGGGGAGACCCTCAGCTGCGGCACCGGGACGGTCGCGGCCGCTGTCGCCGCGGCCGCGGCGAGCCGGGACGACAGCGGCCTGCCGTGGCGGATCGACGTCCCCGGGGGCAGCGTGGTCATCGGCTGGGAGAGCGACGGGACCACCACCCTGACCGGGCCCGCGGAGCTCGTCGCCGACGGCGTGCTGCTGCCCTGACCGCCCGGCAGGCCGCCCCGGGGAGTCGTGCCTCAGCGCTCCGGGGAGATCTCGAGGATCCGGAACCCCTTCGCGCTCGCCGCCTTGCGCACAGCCCGTCGCGGGAGCTGGTCGTCGAGCCAGCTCGCGAGCGGGTCGGCTCCCAGGTTGCGTCCCACCACGAGCGCCATCCATCCCTCGGGCGCGAGGCGGTCCGCCCACTCCAGCAGGAGCGCATGCAGAGCCTCCTTGCCGATGCGGATCGGGGGATTGGACCAGATCACGTCCGCCACGAGGTCCGCGGGGATCTCCTCCGGCGCGCACACCCGCACCGTCTCCAGGCCCAGCCGCCGCGCGTTCTCGGCGGTCAGGGCGCGGGCCCGCTCCGACACGTCGACCGCCCACACCTCCGCATCGGGGTGCAGGAGCGCAGCGGTCAGGGCGATCGGGCCCCAGCCGCATCCCACGTCCACGATGCGCGCCCCCGGCCGCGGCTCCGGCAGCATGTCGAGACGGTCCAGCAGCACGGCAGTGGCCTTGTCGAGCCCGCCGCCGCTGAAGACCCCGCGCGCGGAGACGAGCTCGCGCTCGGTCCCGGCCAGGCGCACCCGCAGGGCATGCCGGGCCGCATCGGTCGTGCTGGTCTCGGAGAAGTAGTGCTCGTCCACCCCGGAAGGATACGGGCTCCGTCGCGGAGGGCCGATGCAGGTGGCGGGCACGATAAATCCCTCGACCGCCTGCTCGGCCCGTGGGAAGCTGGGATCTCGACATCCCCGACAGAGAGCAGGTCCGTTTCGTGCCCATCGCCTTCCATCCTGATCCCGAGAGCACGCAGGACGTCACCGCCGACGCCCCCGCCGAGCAGACGGGCGGTGGGAGCCGATCCACACAGCGGCCCCGCGACCCCCTGACCGAGCGGATCCTCGCCCGCGGCGACGCCTCCGTCTCCACCGTCACCTACTCCTCGAGCTCGGACGGCGAGCAGCTGGACCTCGCCGACCGGCAGGCCCTGCGACGCGTCGCAGGGATCCGCACCGATATCGAGGATGTCACCGAGGTCGAGTACCGGCAGCTGCGCCTGGAGCGCGTCGTCCTCGCAGGCCTGTTCACGACGGGCAACGCCGAGGACGCCGAGAACTCCCTGCGCGAGCTCGCGGCGCTCGCCGAGACCGCCGGCTCCGAGGTCCTCGAGGCGGTCATGCAGCGCCGCGCGCATCCGGATCCCGCGACGTTCCTGGGCAAGGGCAAGGCACAGGAGCTCGCGGACGTCGTCGCCGAGACCGGTGCCGACACCGTGATCGCCGACGGCGAGCTCGCGCCCAGCCAGCGCCGAGCCCTCGAGGACATCGTCAAGGTCAAGGTCGTGGACCGCACCGCCCTCATCCTCGACATCTTCGCCCAGCACGCGAAGTCCCGTGAGGGCAAGGCGCAGGTCGAGCTCGCCCAGCTCGAGTACCTCCTGCCGCGCCTGCGCGGCTGGGGCGAGTCGATGTCCCGCCAGGCGGGCGGACGCGTCGCCGCGGGCGGCGCGGGCATGGGCTCGCGCGGTCCCGGCGAGACGAAGATCGAGCTGGACCGCCGCCGCATCCGCACCCGTATGGCGAAGCTGCGCCGGGAGATCGCGGAGATGGCTCCGGGCCGCGAGGCCAAGCGCGCGGACCGCAAGCGCCGCGAGGTGCCGGCGGTCGCGATCGCCGGGTACACCAACGCCGGGAAGTCCTCGCTCCTGAACCGGCTCACCGGTGCCGGGGTGCTCGTCGAGAACGCCCTGTTCGCGACCCTGGACCCGACCGTCCGACGGGCCCAGACCCCGGACGGGCGCGAGTTCACCTACGCGGACACGGTCGGCTTCGTCCGGCATCTGCCCACGGAGCTCGTGGAGGCATTCCGCTCGACCCTCGAGGAGGTCGCCGACGCGCATCTGCTGCTGCATGTCGTCGACGCCTCCCACCCGGACCCGGAGGGGCAGATCCGGGCGGTGCGCGAGGTCCTCTCCGATATCGACGGCTTCGACGTCCCGGAGATCATCGTCCTGAACAAGGCCGATGTCGCCCAGGTCGAGACGATCGCGCGGCTGCGCAGCCAGGTCGAGGACTGCGTCGTGGTCTCCGCCCGCACGGGCGAGGGCATCGAGGAGCTGCGGGATCTGATCGCCGAGCGCCTGCCGCGCCCCGCGGCGGAGGTGGACCTGGTGGTGCCGTACACGCGCGGCGACCTGGTTTCGCGCGCTCATGCGGTCGGAGAGGTCCTCGCCGAGGAGCATCTGGCCGAGGGCACCCGTCTGCACGCCCGGGTCGATGCGGCGCTCGCCGCGGAGCTGGGCGCGGCCTCAGCCGCCGCGAGCTGAGCCGCCGCGGCCCCGGCGCTCGAGGCGCCTCGGCCGCGTCGCCGATGTGGCGGGGACCCCGGCCCGGCGTCCCCGCCGCACGCCGTGCTCGCCGGTAATCTGGGGTGATGCCCTCCGCGAGCGACGCTCCTCCCGCCGTGCCCGATGCCGCCGCCCTCATGGCGCATGCGGTCACGGCGATCGGCGGTGCACCGCGTCCGGGGCAGACGCAGATGTCCGCCGCGGTCGACGCGGCCATGCGGCAGCGCCGTCACCTGCTCGTCCAGGCCGGCACGGGCACCGGGAAGTCGCTCGCCTACCTGGTTCCCGCCCTCCTGCACGCCGTGACGGGGGGCAGGCCCGTGGTGGTCTCCACGGCGACGATCGCCCTGCAGAGCCAGATCACGCGCAAGGACCTCCCGCGCGTGGTCGAGGCCCTCGCCGAGGACCTCCCGAGGCGCCCCACCTTTGCCCTGCTCAAGGGCCGCAGCAACTACCTGTGCCGGCACAAGATGGACGGCGGATATCCCACGGACCTCGATCCGGGAGCCCTGTTCACGGAATCCGCTGCTCGGGGCGGGGCCGATGACCGGCAGGAGCGTCTGGGCGACCAGATCCGGCGCCTGCGGGCATGGGCCGAGGAGACCGACACCGGCGACCGCGACAGCCTCGAGACCCCGGTCTCCGACCGTGCGTGGCGTCAGGTCTCCGTGAGCGGCAACCAGTGCCTGGGGCAGACCTGTCCCCTCGTCGGCAGCTGCTTCGCCGAGCGCAGCCGCGAGGTCGCCCGCGAGGTCGACCTGATCGTGACCAACCATGCGCTGCTCGCGGTCGATGCCTTCAACAACCTCGGCATCATCCCCGAGCACGACATCGTGGTCCTCGACGAGGCCCATGACCTCGCGGCGCGGGTGACGAGCGCGGTCACGGAGGTCCTCGCCCCCGGGATGGTGCGCGGCGCGGTGCGGGAGCTGCGCGGTCTCGGCGTCGCCGGCACCGCCCTGGACGATGCGGGGGAGGAGCTGCGCGCGGCGCTCGAGGAGCAGCCGGACGGGCGGGTGATCGGCGACCTCGCCCCGCGGCTGGCCGATGCGATCGGAACCCTCCGCGTCGAGGCCCGGACCGCGCATGCGGATGCGAAGGACGCCGGGGACGAGGAGCTCGCCGGGACGGCCGGCGCCCGCCGCTCCGTCCGCACGAGCCTGCAGGAGATCATCGACGTGTGCGAGCGCGCCTCAGATCCCGACGAGGACGACGTGGTCGCGATCTCCCGCTCCGAGGCCACCGGGCGCACGAGCCTGACCGTCGCGCCGATGAGCGTGGCCGGCGCCCTGCGCGGGGCGATCCTCGAGGAGCGCACCGCGGTGATGACCTCGGCGACCCTCGCGCTCGGCGGACGCTTCGAGCCGCCTGCGGGCTCGGTGGGCCTGCGCGCCGCGGACCGCCGCGCCCCCGAGCTCGAGGACGGGATCCGTGATCCGAGCCTGTGGTCCGGCCTCGATGTGGGCAGCCCGTTCGACTATCCCCGCCAGGGCATCCTGTACGTGGCCTCGCACCTGCCGCTGCCCGGGCGGGACGGGCCCTCCCGCGAGATGATGGAGCATCTGACCGAGCTGATCGAGGCGTCCCGCGGAGGAGCGCTGTGCCTGTTCTCCTCGCGGCGCGGGGCGGAGCTCGCGGCCGAGCACGTGCGTGCGCGCCTGGACCTGCCCATCGCCGTGCAGGGCGAGGACTCGATGACGCGGCTCGTGCGGGACTTCTCCGCCGAGGAGAGCAGCAGCCTCTTCGGCACCATCACCCTGTGGCAGGGCGTGGACGTGCCCGGGCGCGCCTGTCGCCTGGTGACGATCGACCGGATCCCCTTCCCGCGGCCGGACGAGCCGCTGATCTCGGCGCGCCAGGAGCGCATCGCCGAGCGCGGCGGGAACGGCTTCATGCAGATCTCGGCGCAGCATGCGGCCCTGCTCATGGCGCAGGGGGCCGGGCGGCTGATCCGCTCCTCGGCGGACCGCGGCATGGTCGCGGTGCTGGATCCGCGGCTGGTCACCAAGCGCTACGGCTCCTACCTCGTGCAGGCGATGCCGCCGCTGTGGCGCACGCAGGACCCGGCGGTCGCGCTCGGTTCGCTGCGCCGGCTCGCGGACGGCTGATCGCCCGGTCCGGCACCGGAGCCCTCGGGAGCGCGGGGCGACGTGGACCGGGGGTATGCGCGTTCCCGCGCCGGCGCCGGGGGGGTGCCGGGACCGATCCGCCGGCCACGCCCGTGCGGTGATCAGACGGCGCGCAGCACCGCGACGACCTTGCCGAGGATCTCGGACTCGTCGCCGAGGATCGGGGTGAAGGACGGATTGTGGGGCATCAGCCAGATGTGGCCGTCGCGCTCGGCGAACGTCTTCACGGTGGCCTCGCCGTCGATCATCGCCGCCACGATCTCGCCCTTCTGCGCCACCGGCTGACGCCGCACCACGACCCAGTCGCCGTCGCAGATCGCCGCATCGATCATCGACTCCCCGACCACCTGCAGGAGGAACAGGTCCCCGCCGCCGACGAGCTGCTCGGGCAGGGTGAAGACGTCCTCGACCTGCTCCTGGGCGGTGATCGGCACTCCCGCGGCGATGCGGCCCACGAGGGGGACGGCGACCGAGGGGGAGACCGGCAGGACCTCCGCGGCATCCGCGTCCGGGGCGCCGGACTCGTCGAGCTGGACGACCTCCATCGCGCGCGGGCGCTTGGGGTCACGGCGCAGGTAGCCCTTGCGCTCGAGCACGCCGAGCTGATGGGCGACCGAGGACGGGGAGGTCAGGCCGACCGCCTGGCCGATCTCGCGCATGGTGGGCGGGTAGCCGTGCGCGGCGATCTCCGCGGTGATGGTCTCGAGGATCCGGTGCTGCCGCCGGGTGAGGTCCGACGGGGCGGGGGAGCTCTCGTGCTCCGGGGTGCTCGTGGGCGACATGGGCGGACTCTCCTGGGAGGACGGGGCGGCGGCGGTTCGTCTGTCGGACCCCTCTGGTGGAGTGATCCTGCCTTCCACAGTAGGCGCTCGCGCACCGCAGGCCAAACATGTGTTCGAGACGGGTCTTGCGTGTCGCGTCAACCGGGCCTACAGTCGTACACGTATTCGATCGAACAGGAGTTCGGACATGGCAACGATCCTTCCCCTCGCCGCTCGCACCACCGCGATCGAGCAGCATGCTCCCCGTGCTCGCGCGCGGCTCGTGCTCACCCGTCGCGGCCGTGTCCTCAGCATCGCCGCCGCCTTCCTGCTGGGGGTCGTCGTCGCGCTCATGGTCCTCCTCCTCGTCGACGGCCCTTGGGCCTTCGCAGGATCGGGGGACTCCGGGCCCGTCGTCACGGTCGCCGCCGGGGACACCCTGTGGGCGTACGCGGACTCCTACGCCCCCGAGGGCGTCGCCCCGCAGGAGTTCGTCGACGATGTGCGTCGCCTCAACGGGCTGGTCACGCCGCGGCTGACCGCCGGCCAGGAGATCGTGCTCCCCACCGGGGCGGAGACCGGCCGCTGAGCGCGGTCGCCCCGCTGTAAGCTGGAAGGGTGCACTGCCCCTTCTGCCGCAACCCCGACTCCCGCGTCGTGGACTCGCGCACGTCCGATGACGGCGCGGTGATCCGCAGGCGTCGTCAGTGCACCGCCTGCTCCCGTCGGTTCTCGACGGTGGAGACCGCCTCACTGTCGGTCGTCAAGCGATCGGGCGTCAGCGAGCCCTTCAGCCGCAGCAAGGTGATCTCCGGGGTCCGCAAGGCCTGCCAGGGCCGCCCCGTCTCCGACGATCAGCTCGCGCTGCTGGCGCAGAAGGTCGAGGATGCGATCCGGCAGAGCGGCCAGGCCGAAATCGAGGCGCACCAGGTGGGCCTCGCGATCCTGCAGCCGCTCCAGGAGCTCGATCTCGTCGCGTATCTGCGCTTCGCGAGCGTCTACCGGTCCTTCGAGTCCCTCGACGACTTCGAGGCGGCGATCCATCGGCTGCGGGAGGAGGCGGCGAGCGGCGCGACCGGCGCGTGAGCCCGGTGCTCGCCTGCCACGTCGGCCTCCGTCCCTCCGTCGTCCTCGGTCCGAATCGGGGAACCGGTCGCACGGCTCCCGAGAATCCGCATAGGATGCATGGTGGCGCCGTTCGCGGCGCCTGCCGGATCGGCGGTCGCGGAGGGGAAGCCGCGGCCGCCGATCCTCGTCTCAGCCCTGGATGCCCTCCGGCAGAGGAAGGGCATGGACCACGTCGAGCCGCTGGGTGGGACGGGTCATGGCGACGTAGAGGTCTCCTGCGCCGTGGGTCCGGTCAGCCAGCAGCTCCGCCGGCTCGACGAGGACGACGCCGTCGAACTCGAGGCCCTTGGCATCCTGCGGGCTCATCACGGCGACCATCTCGTCGACGCCCCGGCTCCCCGAGCCGACCTTCGGCAGGCCGGGCGCGGAGCGCAGCGCATCGACGAGGTCGGCCAGGCGGCTCGCGTGCGCGATCACGGCGAGACGCCCGGTCGCCTGTGCGAGCTGCTCCTGCACCGCGAGGACCGTCTGCGCGGTGAGCTCCGAGGCCGGCGCCGGGCGCAGCGTCGGATCGGCGTCGCCCTCGCGCACCGAGGTGACCTCGGTGACCGGCAGGTCGAGTGCCTCGGCCATGCGCTGCGCCGGATCCATGATCCGCTGGGGCGTGCGGTAGTTGACGCTCAGGTGCTCGACCTCGAGGCGATCCTCGACGTAGGGCGACAGGGCCTCCTCCCAGCTGGAGGTTCCGCCGGCGGAGGAGGTCTGGGCGACGTCGCCGACCACGGTGAAGGACTTGGTGGGGTTGCGCCGCATGAGGGCCCGCCACATCATCGCCGAATGCTCCTGCGCCTCGTCCACGACGATGTGGCCGTAGGTCCATTCGCGCTCGGCCCGGGCGCGCTCGGCGAGGGTGCGGCCGTCGCGGACCTGGGCCACCTGGTCGGCGAGGTCCTCGGCGCGGACCATGCCGCTGGTGTCGACGTTCTCGAGGACCTCCTGCGCGTAGGACACGTCCCGGGCACGCTGTTCGCGTCGCCGCTCGGCCTCTGCGCGGGAGACCGCGTCGTCCGAGCCGAGGAGCTCGGCGACCTCGTCCAGCAGCGGCACGTCCTCGATGGTCCAGGGCGCGTCCTTCGGGCGCACGAGTCGGTCCAGCTGGGCGGGGGAGAGCGAGCGGGGCGCCGCCGCGCGCAGCCGCTCGGGGTGCGCGAACAGGATGCGCAGGAACGACTCGGGGCTGTAGGGCATCCAGGCGAGGTTCAGGGCGCGGCGCACCTCGGCGTCTCCCCGCAGGTCGGCGAGCAGCTGCGGACGGTCCTCGGGCAGCACCGTCTGTCCTTCGGCCTGCAGCGCCTTCTCGTAGCGGTTCGCGAGCCGCTCGAGCGCGGCGCGGACGAACACGGCGCGCGCCGCATTGTGCGGCCTGTGCGTGGCTCGGGCCTCGCGACGTGCGTCGGCGACGTCGCCGCGGGTCAGCACGAAGCGGGTGCCGTCGATCGTCACGGGGACGTCATGCTCCGGCACGAGCTGACGCGCCTTGACGGCGCGGGAGAGCAGGGCCGCCATGTCGATGCCGCCCTTCACCGCGGCGACCTCGGGCTCGTCATGGCGCGTGGTGGAGACGTCGGGGAAGAGCTCGCCGGGAGTCAGCATGACCACGCCGGACTCGCCGAGGCTCGGCAGCACCCGTTCGATGTAGCGCAGGAAGCCCTGGGTGGGCGCCATGATCAGCACGCCCGTGTGCTCGAGGCGGCGGCGGTGCGTGTACAGCAGATAGGCGGCGCGGTGCAGCGCGACGGCGGTCTTGCCGGTGCCGGGGCCGCCCTGGACGACGAGCACCCCGCGGTTCGCGGAGCGGATGATGCGGTCCTGCTCGGCCTGGATGGTCGCGACGATGTCGCCCATCCTCCCGGTGCGCTGGGAGGAGACCGCCGCGAGCAGCGCGCCCTCTCCCTGGAGCACGACGTCGTCGTCCTCGTGCAGGACCTCGTGATCCAGGACGTCGTCCTCGAGCCCGATCACGGTGCGGCCTCGCGTGATGAGATGGCGTCGCAGCCGCACGCCGAGGCGGTCGACGCTGGTGGCCTGGTAGAAGGCCGCGGCGGCGGGGGCCCGCCAGTCGACCATCAGCTGCTCGCGCTCCGCGGTGAACAGGCTGATCCGCCCGATGTAGTGCCGCTGCTCCTCGTCGGTGTCCAGACGCCCGAACACGACGTTCTGGCTGACCGAGCGCAGCAGCGAGAGGCGGTCCTCGTACAGGGCCATGAACGCGTCCCGCTCGGAGCGGTTCTGATGGGTGGAAGCGCTCTGGGATCCCTGCGTCTCCTCGAGGTTCCGCTCGACCTGGGCGATCAGCTCGTCGAGCCGCTCGTACAGGGTGTCGCTGTAGTCCTGCTCGGCGGCGAGCTGCGAGGTGGTGGCGTCCACGGCGATGGTCCCCCTGAGAAGATGTGCGTGGGTGGCGGAGCGCCCGCGCGCCCGGGGATGCGGGCGCCCGGCGGGCGGACACGGGGATCCATTATGGTTGATGCTCCTGGGTGCGCGGGACCGGCGCCCTGTCCGAGGCAGCCGTGGAGGAGGTGCGCATGAGGGATCCGCGGGACCTGTACTCCTTCGCCTCGGCGGATGTGGTGGCGGCGGTGCCGCGCAGCCGGATGACGCTGGTGCATGCCTTGCCGGGCCTGGTCGACGCCGGCAACGCGTGCCGGATCGCGGCGACCTATCTGCGCGACACGCTGCGGCATGTGCGTCTGGTGACCTTCGAGGCCGATGAGCTCGTCGACTACCGCGGCTCGCGGCCGCAGGCCGTGTTCGACGGCCGCTCCTACGCCTCGGTGGACATCCCCCAGATGGCCATCTATCTCATGTACGACGATGCGGACCGGCCGTTCCTGCTCCTCGACGGACCCGAGCCGGACCTGCAGTGGCAGCGTCTGGCGCAGGCCCTCATCGACCTCGTCGAGTTCTTCGAGGTCGACCAGGTGGTGAGCATGGAGGCATATCCGATGGCGGTGCCGCACACGCGGCCGATCGCGCTGATCGCCCATGCCAACGACGGCTCCCTCGCTCCGGAGGAGGCCGAGCAGCAGGAGGAGACCGAGGTCGTCGTCCCCGCGAGCTTCGGCGCGCTGCTCGAGAAGGAGCTCGAACGGGCGGGGCATCGGGCGCTCGGCTACGCGGCGCAGATCCCGCACTACCTCACGCGCACGGACTTCCCGGCGGGGGCGCTCGCCCTCCTGCGCCGGGTGAGCGATGCGACCGGGCTCGAGCTGCCGCTCGTCGAGCTGGGCGACCTGACCGATGCGGCGGCTGCGGCGCTGTCCGGGACCCTCGCGCAGAACGAGGAGGTCGGGGCGATCGTGACCGCGCTCGAGGAGCAGTACGACGCAGCGGCGGCCGACGGCGCCCTGCACGGCATCGCGACCACGATGGACCTCCCCACGGCCGATGAGATCGGCGATCATTTCGAGCGCTTCCTCGCCCGGCAGGACGATCAGGGCCCGCGGGACGGAGAGGGGCCGGCGCCCGTCTGAGGCGCACGGAGCCGAGCAGACCGTTCGTTACGTCTTCGTTACGGCCGATCGCCCTCTGCGACGTGAACTGAGCCACGGAGATGGGTGACAATGGAGTCGTTGCAGTGAAGTACGTCCAGCAGTCCAGCAGGACAGTCCGTTGATGTCGCCCGCGGGGTGCAGCACGGGTCTCTCGCCTGGTGCGGTCAGCTCGCTTCATCCGAAGCGGGGGGAAAGTTCACGCGACTCGGGATCGCACCGCGATCGTCGACGGACCAGAAGGAAAGTGAAAGATATGGCGCAGGGCTCGGTCAAGTGGTTCAACGCTGAGAAGGGCTACGGCTTCATCGAGATCGATGGTGGCGGAGCTGACGTGTTCGTCCACCACAGCAAGATCGACATGGACGGCTACCGCTCCCTCGAGGAGGGGCAGCGTGTCGAGTTCGAGGTGGCCCAGGGCGACAAGGGTCCGCAGGCCGAGCAGGTCCGCCCCCTCTGAACCCGGAGCTTCCGGCACGTCCGGACATCGAGAGCGGGCAGGAGACCACGTCTCCTGCCCGCTCTCTCATGCTCCCGGGGCGCCGGCGGGCGGGGCCGGCTCGGGGATCGGCACCTCCACGACCCGTCCCCGCTCGGCGAGGGCCCGCACATCGGCGCGGGGGGCCAGGCGCACGGAGACGGGGTCGGAGCGCAGGGCCCGGTCGATGCCCTCGGGCAGCGGGTCCGTCGAGGCGGCGAGCACACAGTTGCCGCGTCGCTTCCCGCTGATATGGGCGGGCTCGGCGATCACGCCGACGTGCGGGAACACGGAGGAGAGCGTGGCCACCTCATCGGCGAGGGTCCGCGTTCCTGGCGGGGCTGCGCTGTTGGCGAGATAGAGGCCCCCGGGGCGCAGGACGCGCCGGACATGCTGCGCCACCGCCTGGGACGTCAGCACCAGCGGGGTGACGTTCCCGCTGAACACATCGCGGATGACGACGTCGAAGCGGGCCGGGCGCCATGATGCGAGGGCTGCGGTCGCGTCCTCGACGCGGATGCGCAGCTGCGGTGAGCGGGGCAGGGAGAACCAGGTGCGCACCTGCTCGGCGAGCAGCGCGTCCCGCTCGACGACGACATGGCGCGAGGCCGGCCATTGATCGACGAGCGCGCGGGGGAGCGAGCAGCCGCCGCCGCCCAGATGCGCGACCTCCATCGCGGAGCGGGAGGGCCCGCAGGACGTCTCGCCCGCCCAGGCGCGCACCACCAGCTGGATCCAGCGCATGTACTCGAACTCGAGGTGCTGGGGGTCGGGGTGCAGGCCCGAGGACGGGACGCCGTTGACGTAGAGCGTGATCGAGCCGTCCGTCTCCTGCTCCAGCATCGCGGTGCCGGTCGAGATCGGGATCGCGGTCCCGAGGGGGCCGAGGTCCGGGAAGGGGGCCTGGGACGGGCCGCGGCGCCGCCGCGGTTCGCGCTTGCTCATGTCGCAACTCTACGAGGTCGCGTCCCTCGGGGCGGCCGCGCCGGCCCTCCCCAGGACGGCTCCGTCCACAGCTGCCGCTCGTCTGTCCGTGCCTCGGCGTAGCGTCGTCGTCATCGGAGCAGGACGGATTGCAGGACGAACAGGAGGACGGATCATGGCCATGGCATCAGCACATCTCACCGCGGCAGGGCGCAGCCGTCCCTCGGCCCTGCTGCGTCGGCTCGAGGCGGAGCTCGACGCCCTCGACCGCGCGGAGGCTCTGCTGCGCGAGGGGCGGACGCTCTCCGGGACGGATCCGCGCCTGGCCTACGAGCTCATGCATCGCGCCGCGCTGCGGGCCGCGGGGGTCGTCGTGGCCCGTGCGAACCGGGAGCGTCGCCGCAAGCTGCCGCTGAACGCCTGGCATGCGCTGGTCCGCATCGGCGGGGAGCATCGTGACTGGGCCGAGCAGATGCAGGAGCTCGTGGCGGAGCGTGACCGTCTCGCCCGGCGCGAGGACCTGGTGCCGGACGCGCTCTTGCTGGAGCGGCATCGCGAGCTCACCACCGCACATCTCGCCGCGGTCCGCGAGGAGGTGCTGGCGGCGAGCCTGCCCGCCGACCTCGCGGAGCCGCCGCGCTGAGTGGCATGACGCTCCCGGCTCCGTACGATGGGCGCGAGACCGGGACCGGGAGGAGGCCGAGGTGGAGGACGAGGACAGCACCATCCTGCACCTGGACATGGACGCGTTCTTCGCCTCCGTCGAGATCCGTGACGACCCGCGCCTCGCGGGGCTGCCGGTCGTGGTCGGCGGCGCCGGGGACCGCAGCGTCGTCGCCGCAGCCAGCTACCCGGCGCGCCGGCGCGGGATCCGCTCGGCGATGCCGATGGCCACCGCGCGGCGGCTCGCCCCGGATCTCGTGATCGTGCCCCCGCGGATCGATCGCTACCGGGCCGTGTCCCGGGAGGTTATGGAGATCCTGGGATCGGTCAGCCCGCAGCTCGAGCAGATCAGCGTCGACGAGGCGTTCCTCGACGTGCGCGGGGCGCGGCGCCTCTTCGGCACGCCGGAGCAGATCGGCGCGCTCCTGCGGGAGCGGATCCGCAGCGGACTCGGCCTGCCCAGCAGCGTCGGCGGCTCCGTCTCGCGCGCGGTCGCCAAGATCGCCTCCGCGAGGGCGAAGCCCGATGGGCTGCTCATCGTCCCGCCCGAGGGGACCGCCGCCTTCCTCGCGCCCCTGCCCGTCGCCGTGATCTCCGGAGTCGGCCCCAAGGCGGTCGCCGCCCTCGAGCGGCTGGGCGTGCGGACGATCGGCGAGCTGCGGGAGATCCCCGGCCCGACGCTGCGCCGCACGCTCGGGCCGCAGGCCGGGATGGTCGCGCAGATCGCCGCGGGCACGGATCGGACGGGCCTGGGACGGCAGGTGCGCGACCGGAGCCTGGGCACGGAGCGCACCTTCGAGGAGGACCTCGTCGAGCGCACCGACGTCCGCCGGGTCCTGACCGGCATGGCCGACGAGGTCGCGCGCTCTCTGCGCCGCGAGGATCTCCTCGCCCGCACCGTCAGCATCAAGCTGCGCGCCCCGGACGGCACCACGATCACGCGGGCCGCGACCATGGGCCAGCCCAGCTCGGTGGGGGAGCGGCTGCGCGAGCACGTGATCGCCCTCTGGGAGCGGGAGGCCGGGGGGCTGCCGCGGCTGCGGCTGGTGGGAGTGCGCGCCGAGCATCTCCTGCCTGCGCAGGGCGGAGGCTCCGTGGAGCTCGCCGGGCGCACGACGGGCTGGCGGGACCTGGAGCAGGCGATGGACCGCGCCCGCGATCGCTTCGGCGGCGAGAGCCTCTCCCGTCTCTCGCATCTGGCCCCTCGCCAGGGCGGGGAGGGCCGGGGCTGAGCCGGCCCCCGGCGTCTTCCCCTCCCTGTTACCAATACCCAGGGAACCGCCGTATCCTGGAGTGGCATTCCGAGTCGCCGACATCGACGTCGGGCGGGCACCGTCCCCACCGACGCAGCGGCACCGGGATGCGCAGCTCGCACATGCTGTGTAGGTCGGTCAGAAGGGGGCGGGAGAGATGCCGCTGTCAGAACACGAGCAGAAGATGCTCGACGAGATGGAACGTCAGCTGTTCGCCGACGACCCGAAGCTGGCGCGGACCTTCCAGGCCTCGACCCGGCCTCGGCGCAGCCGCCAGCGTGTGACGCTCGGACTGATCGGTGCCGTGCTGGGGCTCGGGCTCCTGGTCGTCGCCGTGCTCTGGCCCGCGGTGTGGCTGGGCGTCCTCGGGTTCCTCGCGATGCTCGCCGGGACGATCACGGCCGTGACCGCGCCGAAGCACGAGACCGGGGCCCAGGAGCAGCCGGAGCGGGGACGGTCCGGCGGTCCCCACGGGGCGTCCAAGGGTCGAGGCGATTTCATGCGTCGCATGGAGGAGCGCTGGGAGAAGCGCGGCGGGGACGACCCCCGGCGCTGACCGCCCTCCGTGCCCCGCGAGCCCCGTCGGATCCGATGATCCGGCGGGGCTTCTGCTTGCCCGGCCGCTTCGCGGGCGCCTGCCCCGCCCCGGCGGTGGAGTCCGCGGCCCCGCACCCGGGCGGTCCTCCACATCGCTCCCCGCGCGCCCTCCACATCGCTCCCCGCGTCTCCTCCACATCGCTCCCCGCCTCGTCGCCGAGGGCGTGCTGCGGCGCGCGGTCGCGCGTCAGAGGGCTGTGACCTGGGCATCCGCTGGGCTCGCGGTTCCGATGCGGGTGCCGGCGCTCTCCATGGGGCGGATTCCGACACGCCCGTGACGCTCCGCCGTGCCCGTGTCCCGGGCTTTTTCCTCCACCGCCCACCACCGCTGTGACCTGCGATGATGTGTGCCGAACCGGGCGGATCAGGGCAAGCTGAACGGTCATGTGGGGAGGAGTGGGGTAAAGTGGAGCGCGTAGGGAAGCCAGTGGTCCCGGCCCGAGTCGAGGGGGTGCGCGATGTTCCTCGGAACGTTCACGCCCAAGCTCGACGAGAAGGGACGGCTGATCTTCCCCGCGAAGTTCCGGGAGGGTCTCGCCTCGGGTCTGGTCATGACTCGCGGTCAGGAGCACTGCATCGCCGTGTATCCGATCGCCGAGTTCCGCCAGAAGCTGGACGAGGCTCGCCGCGCGCCGACCACCGATCAGCGCACGCGCGACTATCTGCGCGTGCTGCTCTCCGGTGCGGAGGACGTCATCCCGGACAAGCAGGGCCGCATCACCATCCCGGGCCACCTGCGGGCCTACGCAGGACTGGACCGGGAGACCGCGGTGATCGGCGCGCTGGACCGCCTCGAGGTCTGGTCCCTCCCGGCCTGGGAGACCTACCTCGAGCAGAAGGAGGAGGGCTTCGCCCAGACCGCCGAAGAGGTGGTCCCGGGCCTGTTCTGACGGTCATCCGTCTCGTGAGATCCCTCGTCGCTCCCGCCCCGACGCAACTTCCCCGGTGGCGGGTCGGGAGCGAGGAGAGATCTCGCCGGACGGCCCCGCAGGACAGCGGACCGGAGCGACGTCCGCCGGACGGCGGCAGCACCGCTCGGACGTCGGACAGCAGGACAGGCACGTGCAGGGAAACGGCATCGGGAGGAGAGCCAGTGGACACGACGAATGCGCCCGCGGACGATCGACATCTCCCGGTCCTCCTGGGCACCTGCGTCGACCTGCTCGTCCCGTCCCTGCAGCATGACGGCTCCGTCTACGTCGACGGCACGCTCGGCATGGCCGGCCACGCCGTCGCCGTCCTCGACGCCGCTCCTCGGGCCCACCTGGTCGGCATCGACCGCGACGCGGAGGCGCTCGAGCTCGCGCGGGAGCGGCTGATGCGCGCCGGGCACGGCGATCGCATCACCCTGGTCCACGCGACCTACGACCAGATCCCCGCCGTGCTCGCCGACCTCGGGATCCCCGCGGCGGACGCCGTGATGATGGATCTCGGACTGAGCAGCTTCCAGATCGACACCCGCGAGCGCGGCTTCGCCTACGCGCAGGACGCCCCGCTGGACATGCGCATGGACGCGGGCTCCGACGGCCCGACCGCCGCGGATCTGCTGCGCGACCTGTCCGAGCAGGACCTCGCCCGGATGCTCAAGGAGCTCGGGGACGAGCGCTTCGCCCGCCGGATCGCCCAGCGGATCGTCGCCCAGCGGCAGATCTCCCCGATCACCCGCAGCGGCGAGCTCGTGGCCCTGCTCGAGGCGGCGATCCCCGCTGCGACCCGGGCCAGCGGCGGCCATCCCGCGAAGCGCACCTTCCAGGCCCTGCGGATCGCCGTCAACGAGGAGCTCGAGATCCTCACCCGAGCGCTCGAGGGAGCCCTGACCTCCCTCGCTCTCGAGGGGCGTCTCGTCGTCGAGTCGTACCACTCGGGGGAGGACCGCCTGGTCAAGGCGGCGCTGTCCCGGGGGACCCGATCGTCCGCCCCCGCCGACCTCCCCGTCGAGCTCGAGGAGCACCGACCCCGTTTCGAGAACCTCGTCCGCGGCGCCCTGCGCGCCGATGACGAGGAGATCGCCCGCAACGCGCGCTCCGCCTCCGTGCGGCTGCGCGCGGTCCGACGGGTCCGCCCGGACATCTGACCCGCCCCGCCCGCCCCATCGTCGTCGCACCCGCTTCACCCGTCAGGACATCCCATGGCCCGCACCTCCGCAGCCCGCGCCTCCGCCGCACCCGCAGCCGCCGCTCCTGCGCCCCGTCTCGCCGTCGTCGCCCGCCCCGAGCCCGGGCGCAGCTCCGTCCCCTTCGCTGCCCTGTGCACCCTCATCGTGGTCCTCGCCCTGGCCGCCGTGCTGGTCCTGAACATCCAGATGTCCGATCAGAGCTACCAGATCACGAGGCTGCAGAGCCAGTCCCAGAAGCTGTCGGAGAAGGGGCAGTCCCTCTCGGCCCAGAACGACCGTCTGGGCACCCCACAGGAGCTCGAGAAGCGGGCCCGCGAGCTGGGCATGGTCCCCGTGACCGAACCGTCGTACATCGACCTCTCGACCGGGACCGTGATCGGCCAGGAGGACCGGGGCGAGGAGGGCGCGACCGACGCGAAGACCAGCTCCGAGCTGGTCCCGGCGACCGTCCCGCAGGCCGAGATCTACGATGAGGCGCCGGAGTACCACGGCATGGGCAACGAGGGGGCCTGAGATGGCACGTCGAGGAACTCCTGCCGGCTCCGGACGTCGGGGTCGGACGGCGGGCCGGACGAGCGCCGCCCGCACCCGGAGGCCGTCCCGCCCCCGCGGGACGGCCCGCGCCGGTGTGCTCCCCACGGCGAAGGTGGGCTCTCCGGCGGTCCGCCACCGATTCCTGATCGCCATGCTGCTGATCGCGGTGATGGCGCTGTCGGGTCGGCTCATCTGGGTCCAGGGCCTGGACGCGAGCGCACGCGCCCAGGTCGCCGTCGACGCCCGCACCAAGACCCGCGTGATCACCGCCCTGCGCGGCGACATCACCGACCGCGACGGGGTCGTGCTGGCCTCGAGCGTCGAGCGCTACGACCTCTGGGTGAACCAGCACCAGGTCGTCGACTATCTCAAGAACGACAAGAAGGCGGACGTCAAGGGCATCGATGCCGCCGCCGAGAAGCTCGCCCCGCTGCTGGGCTGGAGCGTCGCCGACACCAAGGAGAGGCTGACCGGCGACAAGGGCTTCCAGTACCTGGTCAAGAACGTGGACCCGGCGGTCCGCGACGCCGTGATCGCGCTGAAGATCGACGGGATCGGATCCGACCGGGTCTCCGACCGGATCTACCCGGCCGGCTCCGTCGGCGGGAACGTGCTGGGATTCGTCGGCTCCGACGGCGAGGCCCTCGCCGGGACCGAGCTGTCCTTCGACGACTACCTCAGCGGGACGAACGGCTCCAAGAAGTACGAGCGCGGCGCGGGCGGTCAGATCATCCCCACCGGCGTCATCGAGGAGACCCCGGCGGTCGACGGGCAGGATGTCGTCCTCACCATCGACCGCGACCTGCAGTGGAAGGCCCAGCAGATCCTCGCCTCGGCAGTCGCCGACAACGGAGGCACCGGCGGCAGCGCCGTCGTCCTGCGACCCAGCACCGGCGAGGTCCTCGCCCTCGCCGACGCCCCGACGTACGACCCCAACGACCCGGGGGCCACCGCGCCCGAGTACCGGGGGAACCAGTCGATCTCCAACATCTTCGCCCCCGGCTCGACGGGCAAGCTCTTCACGATGGCGGCCGCGCTCGAGGAGGGCACGGTCACCCCGGAGAGCCAGTACGAGGTCCCGGCCGTCCGATACTTCGACGGGCACCGGATCAAGGACTCGCACTACCACCCGGATCAGCGCCTCACCCTCGCCGGGGTGCTGCGCAACTCCTCGAACGTGGGCACCGTCCAGGTCGCGGAGACGATCTCCCCGCAGACCCGGTACGACTACATGCACCGCTTCGGCCTGGGTCAGAAGACAGGCGTGGACCTGCCCGGCGAGTCCGCGGGCATCCTCCGCCCCGCCGACCAGTGGAAGGGCCGAGACCTCTACACGACGTCCTTCGGCCAGGCGTACTCCGTCACGGCCCTGCAGATGGTCTCCGCCGTGGGCACCTTCGCCAATGACGGGGTGCGCGTCCAGCCGACCCTGGTCTCGGGCGTCCGCGAGGAGGACGGGTCGCTCCGCCGGCTCGGCGAGCCCGAGCAGACCCGCGTGATCTCCTCGCCGACCGCGGAGACGATGGTCGCCCTCATGGAGAACTCCGCGGACGGCACCCGGAACGCGACGGTGAAGAACTACGCGGTCGCGGGCAAGACCGGCACCGCCCAGGTCGAGGACGGCACCTACACGGCCTCGTTCATCGGCTTCGCCCCCGCCGACGACCCGGACCTCGTGATCGGCGTCTTCGTCTACGGACTGCCCACCTTCATCTCCGGGTCGACCGCGGCCGCACCGGCCTTCAGCCAGCTGATGGAGTATTCCCTCCAGAACCAGGGCATCCCGCCCACGGGGGTCGCCCCCCGCACCCTCGAGAACGAATGGTGACCCGTCGATGACCACGCCCGCCGTGCAGGAGCCTCCCCGGCCGCAGAGGACGGAGCCGATCGCGCCGGCCGAGCTCGCCTCCCGGCTGGCCGCCGTCCAGCAGGGCCCTGACGCGCGCTGCGCGGTCACCGGGATCACCCTCGACTCGCGCAGCGTCCGCCCCGGGGACCTCTGGTGCGCCCTGCCCGGGGCGCATGCCCACGGCGCGGACTTCGCCGCGCAGGCGGCCTCCCGGGGCGCGGCGGCCGCCCTCACCGACCCGGCGGGGGCCGAGCGCTGCGCCGCAGCGGGCCTCCCCGTCCTCGTCGTGGCGGATCCACGGGCCCGGACCGCCGCCGCGGCGAGCCTCGTGTACGGGCACCCCGCCGAGCGGATCGCGACGATCGCGGTGACCGGCACCAACGGCAAGACCTCGGTGACGACCATGGCGCATCGCGCGCTCCTGGCGATGGGCCGCACCAGCGGCGTGATCGGCACGAGCGGCACGAGCTTCGTCGCCGCCGACGGAGCGGAGCACGCCATCGGCACGGTCCGCACGACCCCGGAGTCCCCGGAGGTCCACGGCATCCTCGCCCGCATGCACGAGGCCGGCGTGGACAGCTGCGCCATGGAGGTCTCCAGCCATGCCCTGGTCCTCCACCGGGCCGACGGGGTCGTCTTCGACGCCGCCTGCTTCACGAATCTCACCCAGGACCACCTCGACTTCCACGGCGACATGGAGTCCTACTTCCGGGCCAAGGCGCTCCTGTTCACCCCGGCCCATGCACGGCGCGGCGTGGTGTGCGTCGACGATGCCTGGGGCCGGCGTCTCGCCGAGCAGGCGAGCATCCCCGTGACCACCTATGCGACCAGGCCCGGGACCACGGCCGATGTGCGCCTGGTCGAGGAGAGCCTGCGCGTCGAGGGCTTCGGCGCGTCCTTCGAGATCGAGCGCGAGGGGGAGCGCACCGCCCTCCGCTCGCCCCTGCCCGGTCGCCACTACGTCGCCAACACGATCGCCGTCGTGCTCCTGCTGGAGGCCCTCGGCCTCGCCGGGGAGGAGGTCCATCGGGCCGTCGCCGCCGAGGGCGTCGTGCCCGGTCGCATGGAGCTCGTCGCCGAGCACCCGGTGCGCGGGATCGTCGACTTCTCCCATACGCCCGATGCGCTGGTCCAGGCGCTCACGACCCTGCGGGAGCTGCCCGGGACGGGACGGCTCATCGCCGTCATCGGCGCGGGCGGCGAACGGGACCGCGGCAAGCGCCCGCTCATGGGCGAGGCCGCGGCTCGCCTCGCGGACGTGGTCGTCGTCACGGACGACAACCCGCGCGGCGAGGACCCCGCCGTGATCCGCGCCGAGATCCTCGCGGGCGCACGAGCCGTTGCATCCGCGCAGGTGCACGAGGTGGACGGGCGCCGGGACGGGATCGCCCTGGCCGTCCGACTGGCCGATGTGGGAGATACCATCCTCGTCGCCGGCAAGGGGGCCGAGACCGGACAGCAGATCGGCGGTATCGTCCATCCGTTCGATGATCGCGATGTCCTGCGCGGCGCCCTCGCGGCCGCCGGGATGCGGATGGAGGGGGACCGATGCTGAGGACGGATGCCGCGGAGATCGCCCGCCTGACCGGCGGCGCCCTGATCGGCGGGGCGAGCGGTGCCGAGACGGTCACCGGGAGCGCACGGATCGATTCCCGCGCGGTCGAGGCCGGCGACCTGTTCGCGGCCTTCGACGGCGAGCATGTGGACGGGCACCGCTTCGTCGGCGCGGCCCGGGAGGCCGGCGCCGCGCTGTGCCTCGTCAGCCGTGAGGTGGACGTGCCCGCGGTCCTCGTCGACGACGTCGAGGCGGCGCTGTCCGCCCTCGCCGCCGCACAGCTCGCCGCCGCGCGGACGCTGCACCCGCAGCTCCAGGTGATCGCGGTGACCGGGAGCGCCGGCAAGACCGGCACCAAGGACCTCATCGGCCAGCTGCTGGCCCCGCTCGGTCCCACGGTCGCTCCGCCCGGCAGCCCCAACAACGAGCTGGGTCTCCCGTTGACGGTGCTGTCCCTCGACGAGAGCACCCGCTTCCTCGTCCTGGAGATGGGCGCGCGCGGCATCGGGCACATCGCTCACCTCACCGCGATCGCGCCGCCGGACATCTCCCTCGTCCTGAACGTGGGCACCGCCCACCTCGGCGAGTTCGGCTCCGTGGAGGCGATCGCGCAGGCCAAGGGGGAGATCATCGAGGCGCTCGGCAGCGAGGGCCGGGCCGTCCTCGCCGCCGAGGACTCGCGCGTCGCGCAGATGGCCTCCCGCAGCGCCGCCCCCGTCCTCACCTGGGGCCTGGAGCAGGGAGACCTGCAGGCGCACGACATCGACCTCGACGAGCTGGCCCGCCCGACCTTCACCCTCGTGCTCACCCGCGAGGTGACGCGCGCCGACGGCACCGTCATCGCCGCCGGCTCCGCGCCCGTCGCCCTGCGCACGACCGGCGAGCACCAGGTGCACACGGCGCTCGCCTCCGCGGGTGCCGCCCTGCTCGCCGGCGCCGACCTGTCCGCCGTCGCGACAGGTCTGAGCACCGCCGAGGCCGTCTCCGCCCAGCGCATGGAGATGCGCCGCGCGGGTGATGTGCTCGTGGTCAACGACGCCTACAACGCCAACCCCGATTCGATGCGGCTGGCGCTGCGCACCCTCGCCCATCTCGGGCGGGGGAGGCGGACCTTCGCCGTGCTCGGGGAGATGCTCGAGCTGGGGGAGGACGCCGTCCGCCTGCACGACGAGATCGGCCGCCTCGCGGTCCGCCTGAACGTGACCCGGCTGATCGTCGTCGGCCCTGGCGCCGCCCCCATCCATCAGGGAGCCTGCCTCGAGGGCAGCTTCGGCGGGGAGTCGACCTATGTCGGGACCCTGGACGAGGCGCTCGCTGTGCTAGAACGAGAGGTGCGCGGCGGGGACGTCGTGCTGCTGAAGTCCTCGCGCGACTCCGGGCTGCGCACGCTCGCACCGCGGATCCTGGCCCACCTGCAGGCGGAGCCGTCCGGGCACGCTCCGCAGGCTCTCGGCACGACCCCCGGACAAGGAGACACCCCGGCATGATCGCGATCATCTACGCGGGGCTCGGAGCCTTCGTGCTCTCCCTCTTCGGCACCCCGTACTACATCAAGCTCCTGGTCAGGCGGAGCTATGGGCAGTTCGTCCGGGACGACGGCCCCACCTCGCACTCGACCAAGCGCGGGACCCCCACGATGGGCGGCGTCGCCATCATCCTCGCGACCCTGCTGGGCTACGCGATCTCGCACATCGCGACGCAGACCCTGCCGAGCGCCTCCGGGCTGCTGGTCCTGTTCCTCATGGTGGGCCTCGGCGTCGTCGGCTTCCTCGACGACTTCCTCAAGATCTCCAAGCAGCGCAGCCTGGGCCTGCGCCCGCGCGCGAAGCTGCTGGGCCAGTTCCTGGTCGCGACCGTCTTCGCGGTGCTCGCCCTCCTGTTCCCCGATGCGCATGGCATCACCCCGGCGTCGACGCAGGTGAGCTTCATCCGCGACATCCCCTGGCTGGACCTCGCCTTCGCCGGGACGATCGTCGGCTTCGTCCTCTTCGCCATCTGGGCGAACTTCCTGGTCGCCGCCTGGTCCAACGGGGTCAACCTCACCGACGGCCTCGACGGCCTCGCCAGCGGTGCGACCATCCTCTTCGCCGCCGCCTACCTGCTGATCTCCTTCTGGCAGTGGCGCCAGGGCTGCGCCGAGGGGCTCGACCTCGCCAGCGGCGCCGCGCACTGCTACACGGCCCGCGACCCGCTGGACACCGCGGTGATCTGCTCGGCGATCATCGGCGCCCTGGTCGGGTTCCTGTGGTGGAACACCTCCCCGGCGAAGATCTTCATGGGCGACACGGGCTCCCTCGCCCTCGGCGGCGCCCTCGCGGGCCTGACCGTGGTCTCCCGCACCGAGCTCCTCGGCGCGATCATCGGCGGTCTCTTCGTCGCGATCTCCCTGTCGGTGATCATCCAGGTCGCGAGCTTCAAGTCCACCGGGAAGCGGGTGTTCCGGATGGCGCCCCTGCAGCATCACTTCGAGCTGCTGGGCTGGAACGAGGTCACGATCGTGGTCCGCTTCTGGATCGTGGCGGGCCTGCTGGCCGCCGTGGGGCTGGGGCTGTTCTACCTCGAGGCCCTCCCGAGGCTCAGCTCATGAGCGCGCCCGGGCGCCAGGGCGCCGAGGACCGTCCCTGGCCGGGGCTGGACGTGGCGGGGCTGCACATCCTGGTGACCGGGTTCGGCGTCTCCGGGTACGCCGTGGCCGACCAGACCCTGCAGCGCGGGGCCCGCGTCACGGTCGTCGATGCGGCCGACTCCGAGCGCAACCGCGAGCAGGCCCGGATCCTCGAGGTCTTCGGCCTGCGGGCGCTGCTGGGGCCCGAGCACACGACGACGCTGCCCGCGGGCGAGGACGTCGACCTCGTGGTCACCTCGCCCGGCTGGCGCCCCGATCAGCCGCTGCTCGCCGCGGCCGCGGCCGCGGGCATCCCGATCTGGAGCGAGATCGAGCTGGCCCGGCGCATGCAGAGCGCCGACGGCCCCGCCTGGTTGGGCGTGACCGGCACCAACGGCAAGACCACGACGGTGACGATGCTCGAGTCGATCCTGCGCGCCGCCGGGCTGCGCGCCGTCGCCTGCGGGAACGTGGGCCTGCCCGTGATTGAGGCCGCGCTGGACCCGCAGGGCTTCGACGTCCTCGCCGTCGAGCTGTCCAGCTTCCAGCTGCACTGGACCCGGCACCTGCAGTGCGAGGCCGCTGCCGTGCTCAACATCAGCGAGGACCATCTGGACTGGCACGGGTCCCTCGAGGACTACGCCGCCGCCAAGGGGCGGATCTACCAGGACGTGGAGGTCGCCTGCGTCTACACGACCGCGGATCCGGCGACGATGCATCTGGTCGAGGAGGCGGACGTCCGCGAGGGCGCCCGCGCGATCGGCATCGGGCTGGACGCGCCCGGCCCCTCCGAGCTCGGGATCGTCGACGGGCTGCTCGTGGACCGCGCCTTCCTTCCCGACCGCCGCCACCGGGCCGCGGAGCTCGGAACCCTGGAGGACCTCGCGCACCTGGGCGCCCGCGGCGCCCCGCCGCACGTGGTCCTGGACGCCCTCGCCGCGGCCGCCCTCGCCCGCGCCCATGGCGTGCCGCAGGAGGCGGTCCGCGACGGGCTGCGCGCCTACCGGGCCGGGGCGCACCGGGCAGAGGTCATCGCGACCGCGGCGGGCGTCGCCTACGTCGACGACTCCAAGGCCACGAACCCCGATGCCGCCCGCGCCTCCCTCGCGGCCGCGCCCTCGATCGTGTGGATCGTCGGCGGGCTGACCAAGGGGGCCGATGTGGATGCGCTCGTCCGGCTCGCCGGGCCGCGGCTCGCCGGGGCCGTGCTCATCGGCCAGGACGAGGCGCCGTTCCGGGACGCCTTCGCCCGACACGCCCCGCAGGTCCCCCTGGCACGTCCCGAGCCGGGGCACACTGGCGACGCGGAGGGCCGGGCCGCCTACATGCGCCGGGTCGTCTCCGCCGCCCGCACCCTCGCGGGGGACGGGGACGTGGTCCTGCTCGCACCCGCGGCCGCCTCCATGGACCAGTTCACGAACTATGCCGAGCGCGGCGATCTGTTCGCCGCCGCCGTCCGCGACCTCGTGGACGGCGACGCAGCCTGAGGGAGGCCCGATGACGTCCCAGGAGAGCCGGCGGCGCTCCACGCACGTCGTGCGCCCCGAGGAGGACAAGCCGCTCGGGGATGTCGGCGCGCGCGTGCGCAGCGGCGTCGCCGAGTGGCTGAAGTCGCCGGCCCTCGACTTCTACGCGCTGATCGCGCTGGGGGCGATCCTCGTCAGCCTCGGGCTGACGATGGTGCTCTCCAGCTCCGCGGTCATCAACATCGCCAAGGGGGAGTCCGGCTTCGCGGGCCTGTTCCGGCAGGGACGCTTCGCGCTGATCGGCCTGGTCGGCATGGTGGTCGCCGCCTTCGTCCCGCCGCACTGGTACCGCCGGCTCGCCTGGCCCCTGCTGGCTCTCGGACTCGCCCTCCAGCTGCTCGTGTTCACACCGCTCGGCGTCGGCGCGTACGGCAACCGGAACTGGATCCAGATCGCCGGACAGCAGCTGCAGCCCTCCGAGCTGCTCAAGCTCGCCCTGGCCGTCTGGCTGGGCGCGGTGCTCGCGATGAAGCGCCCGCTGCTGAGCCGCGTCTTCCACATCCTCGTACCGCTCGCCCCGGTCGCGCTGACCGCGCTGGGCCTCGTGATGCTGGGACACGACCTCGGCACCATGCTGGTGATGGCCATGCTGGTGGCGGGGGCGATGTGGGTCGCCGGGGTGCCCCGGCGCTGGTTCGCCCTCGCCGCCGGGCTCGGCCTCGTCGCCGTGATCGGCCTGACGATCACGAGCGAGAACCGCATGCGCCGCATCTCGAGCTGGCTGCACGGCACCTGTGAGGGCGCGACCTGCGACCAGTCGAGCATCGGCCTGCAGGCCCTCGCCGAAGGCGGCTGGTGGGGCAAGGGGCTCGGGAAGTCCGCCAACAAGTGGGGCCGCCTCCCCGCCGCACAGGACGACTTCATCTTCGCGATCATCGGCGAGGAGCTGGGTCTGATCGGCACGCTCGGCGTCGTCCTCCTGTTCGCGCTGCTCGCCCTCGTGCTGTTCCGCATGATCACCCGGATCGACGACGCCTTCGTGCAGATCACCGTGGGAGCGCTCACCAGCTGGATCCTCGGTCAGGCCATCGTCAACATGATGGTCGTGACGGGGCTGCTGCCCGTGCTCGGCGTGCCGCTGCCGTTCATCTCCGCCGGCGGCTCCGCGCTCGTCGCCTCGATGACGGCCCTCGGCATCCTCCTGTCCTTCGCGCGCCGCGAGCCCGGGGCGCAGGAGGCGATCAGCGCGCGCATCGGCTCGGTCCGCTCCTCGATCGCCGTCCTGCCGGCCTCTCGCGCCGAACAGGCCGCAGGCCGCCCGGCCCCGTCCGGACTGTCCCGCCTGCTGCGCGGCCGCGGCGCGAAGGGCCGCTCGGCCCGCGCCCGCGCCGCGCGCCCCCGCACCGGGAAGACCTCCCGCACCACCACCCGCCCGAACCGTTCCGGAGGACGCCGATGACCCCGCCCCGCATCCTGCTCGCCGGAGGCGGCTCCGCCGGGCACGTCTCGCCCCTGCTCGCCGTCGCCGGCCGTATCCGCGAGAGCGAGCCCGAGGCGCAGATCATGGTCCTGGGCACCCAGGACGGCCTCGAGGCGGATCTCGTCCCGGCGGCGGGCTTCGAGCTCGTCACGATCGAGAAGGTGCCCTTCCCGCGCCGTCCGGACGGGGCCGCCGTCCGCTTCCCGGCACGCTTCACCCGGACGATCACGAGCGTGCGGCGCCTGCTGAGGGACCGCGGCATCCAGGCGGTCGCCGGCTTCGGCGGCTACGTGTGCCCGCCCGCCTACATCGCCGCCGCCCTCGGCGGGACCCCGCTGATCGTGCACGAGGCCAACCGCCGCCCCGGCATGGCGAACAAGCTCGGCGCGCGCCGGGCGACCGCGGTGCTCACGGCCTTCGACGGCACGCCGCTGCCGGGCGCCCGGCGCATCGGCATGCCCATGCGTCCGCAGATCGCGCACCTGGACCGCGCGGCGCGTCGCGACGAGGCCGTGCGCGGCTTCGGCCTGGACCCCGCGCGGCCCGTGCTGCTGGTGACCGGCGGATCCCTGGGCGCGCAGCACCTGAACGAGTCCGTCGCGAGCGCCGCGAGCGCCCTGCTGGACGCCGATGCGCAGATCCTGCACGTGACCGGCCGGGGCAAGGCCGGCGTCGCCGAGCAGCCCGGCTACCGGGTCGTGGAGTACGTGCGCGCCATGGAGGACGCCTACGCGGCCGCGGATCTCGCGATCACGCGCTCGGGCGCGGGCACCGTCTGCGAGGTCACCGCGGTCGGGCTCCCCGCGGTCTTCGTCCCGCTGCCCATCGGCAACGGGGAGCAGGCGCTCAACGGACGGGACGTCGTCGCCGCCGGAGGAGCGCTGCTCGTCGCCGATGCGGAGCTCACCCCGAGCTGGATCACCGGCACCGTCCTGCCCCTGCTGCGCGATCCCGAGCGCCTCGCCGAGATGTCCGCGCGCTCGCGCGGCTTCGGCATCGCCGATGCGGCGGAGCAGATGGCGGCCGTCGTGACCGGCGCCGCACGGGGACGCTGAGAGCCGTGCGACGCCGGGAGGCTACCGTTTCTGCCATGACCCAGCCCGATCCCGCCCCCGTCTCCGCCGCTCCCCAGGTGCGCACCATGCTCGCTCCCGGTGCGGTGATCACCCGCCCGGACTGGCCCGAGGAGCCGGTCCGCTCGGTGCACGTCGTCCGGATCGGCGGCGCCGGCATGTCGGCGGTGGCCCGCCTCGCCCTCGAGGCCGGGCTCCGCGTCTCCGGCTCCGACTCGCAGGACGGGCAGTTCATCGGGCCGCTGCGGGAGGCCGGTGCCCGGATCGTGATCGGCTTCGCGGCGGAGACCCTCGCCGCGGACACGGATCTCGTGATCGTCTCGACGGCTGTGCGTGCGGACAACCCGGAGGTCCTCGCCGCCCGGGAGCGCGGCATCCCCGTCATCCACCGGGCGGCGGGCCTGGCCGGCCTGCTCGAGGGACGTCCGCTGCTCGCGGTCGCGGGCACCCACGGGAAGACCAGCACGACGGCGATGGCGACCCTCGCCCTGCGCGGGGCCGGGCAGGACCCGGCCTGGGCGGTCGGCGCGGCGGTCCCGGACCTCGGGCGCAACGCGGGCTTCGGCGCGGCCCCCGGGGGCGGCGCCGGGCAGGCGCCGGCGGCGGTCGAGGCCGACGAGTCCGACGGCTCCTTCCTCGCGTTCGCCCCGGACGCCCTCGTCGTGACCAACCTCGAGCCGGATCACCTGGACTTCCACGGCACCCCGGAGAACCTGACCGCTGCCTTCGACGCGGTCGCCCGCCGGATCGTCCCCGGAGGGACCCTGGTGGTGTGCGCGGACGATGCGGGAGCCTCGGCGCTCGGCGCACGGGCGGCCCGCGAGGGGATTCGCGTGCTCCGCTACGGCGCCTCCGCGGACGCCGACTGGCACATCCTCGCCGAGGAGAGCCGGACGGGCGGCTCCCGCGTGCGGGTGGCCTCGCCCCACGGGGAGCTCGCCCTGGACCTCGCCGTGACCGGGCACCACAACGTGCTGAACGCGGTCGGAGCCCTCGCGGGCGCGAGCAGCCTGCTCCCGCTGGCGGATCCGGCGGACCTCGCCGCCGGGATCGCCCCGTTCCGCGGCGCCTCCCGCCGCTTCGACCTGCGGGGCATCGCGCGGGGCGTCGCGGTCTACGACGACTACGCGCACCATCCCCGCGAGGTGGAGGCGATCGTGCAGGCGGCCCAGGGGATCGTCGGATCCGCGCACGAGGGAGGGCGCGTCCTCGCCGTCTTCCAGCCCCACCTGTTCTCCCGCACGCGCGACTTCGCCGCGGACTTCGCGGCCGCGCTGGGCCGCGCCGACGCCGCCTGGGTGCTGCCGGTCTACGCCGCCCGGGAGGATCCCGATCCCTCCGTGACGGCCCGCACCATCACCGATCTCGCCCCCGCCCGGGTGACGGCGCTGGAGGAGCGCGAGGAGGTCGCCGGGATCCTCGCGGCGGCCGCGCGCCCGGGCGACGTGATCCTCATGCTGGGTGCGGGGGACATCGTCGAGGACACCCCGGAGGTGCTGGCCGCGCTGCGTCGCGCCCCGGACGGTGCGCCGTGAGCCCTCGTCGGCCGCCGCGCGCCCCCGTCGTCCCGCGCCGCGTCGCCCCCCGCGGGACCGCGGGCAAGGAGCGGCGTCCCA
>NZ_JBHLSV010000024.1:0-64695 GCF_042434575.1 Brachybacterium hainanense | reverse complement strand
TCGGCGCCCCGCGTCCGCGCCGACCCAGCTCGTCGAGCCGCGCGGCGCGGGCCGCCCGTCCGGCGGTCTCGGGGCGGCGTGAGGGAGCGGCCGGCTCCTCCGGCGGGGCGGATCCCTCGGGCGCGGAGCCCGGGACGAGCACGCCGATCACGGTGCGCGCCCAGTCCAGCAGCTCGTGATCGCGCAGCTCGGTCCCGCCGATCCGTCCGGTCATCGGGCGCGGGACCAGCACCTGGCGCACCGCGGGCTTCTCCATCGTCCCCGGGTACAGGCGCTTCATGCGCAGCGAGACCGAGTCCGGGAGCTCGAGGTGCGCGAAGCGGATCATCTTGCCCTGCGCCTGCACCTCGTCTATGCCCGCCTCGCGGCACTCGAGGCGGAAGCGCGCCACGTCCAGCAGCACCTCCACCGGGGCGGGGATCTCGCCGTAGCGGTCGGAGAGCTCCGCCCGGACCTCGTCGATCGTGGCCAGGTCCTTCGCGCCGGAGAGCTTCGCGTACGCCTCGAGGCGCAGCCGCTCCGAGGCGATGTAGTCATGCGGGACGTGGGCGTCCAGCGGCAGCTCCACCTTGACCTCCCGATCGGGGGTCGAGGACTCGCCCCGGAAGGCGGCGACGGCCTCGCCCACCATGCGCACGTACAGGTCGAAGCCGACCCCGGCGATATGACCGGACTGCTCGCCGCCCAGCAGGTTGCCCGCCCCGCGGATCTCGAGGTCCTTCATCGCCACCTGCAGCCCGGCCCCCAGGTCCGTGTTCGTCGCGAGGGTGGTGAGCCGGTCGTGGGCGGTCTCCGTGAGCGGCTTGGCGCCGTTGTACAGGAAGTACGCGTAGGCGCGCTCGCTCGAGCGTCCCACGCGCCCGCGCAGCTGGTGCAGCTGCGAGAGGCCGAAGCGATCCGCGTTCTCCACGATCAACGTGTTGGCGTTGGCGATGTCCAGCCCTGTCTCCACGATCGTCGTGCAGACGAGGACGTCGAACTCCTTCTCCCAGAAGTCGACGATCACGCGCTCGAGCTGGTGCTCGTTCATCTTGCCGTGGGCGACCTCGACGCGCGCATCGGGCACGAGATCGCGGATCCGCTGGGCAGCGGCATCGATGTCCTCGACCCGGTTGTGGATGAAGAAGACCTGCCCGTCGCGCAGCAGCTCGCGGCGGATCGCGGCCACCAGCTGCTTCTCCTCCTCGGCGCCCACATAGGTGAGCACGGGATGGCGCTCCTCCGGCGGGGTCGCGAGCATGGACATCTCGCGGATCCCCGTCACCGCCATCTCGAGGGTGCGCGGGATGGGCGTGGCGGACATCGACAGGACGTCGACGTTCGTCCGCAGCGCCTTCAGCGTCTCCTTGTGCTCGACGCCGAAGCGCTGCTCCTCGTCGACGATCAGCAGCCCCAGGTCCTTGAACCGCACCTGCCCGGTGAGCAGGCGGTGGGTGCCGATGACCACGTCGACCTCGCCCTTCGCGAGACCCTCGACGGTCTGCTTCGAGTCCGCATCGGACTGGAAGCGGGACAGGCCCCGGACCGTCACCGGGAACCCGGTGTAGCGCTCGGTGAAGGTCTCCAGATGCTGCTGGGCGAGCAGGGTGGTCGGCGCGAGCACCGCGACCTGCTTGCCGTCCTGGACCGCCTTGAAGGCGGCCCGCACCGCGATCTCCGTCTTGCCGTAGCCCACGTCCCCCAGGATCAGGCGGTCCATCGGGACCGGCTTCTCCATGTCCGCCTTCACATCGTCGATGGTGGACAGCTGATCGGGGGTCTCCACGAACTCGAAGGCGTCCTCGAGCTCGCGCTGCCAGGGGGTGTCCGGCCCGAAGGCGTGCCCGGGAGCGGACTGCCTCGCCGAGTACAGGCGCACCAGCTCGTCGGCGATCTCGCGGATCGCCTTGCGGGCCCGCGACTTGGTCTTGGCCCAGTCGGAGCCGCCCATGCGGTTGACCGACGGGTCCTCCCCGCCGACGTACTTCGTGACCTGCTCGAGCTGATCGCTCGGGACGTACAGCCGGTCCCCCGGCTGCCCCTTCTTCGAGGGGGCGTACTCGATGACGAGGTACTCGCGGGTCTGCCGCTTCGCGCCCGTGCCGACGGCCCGGCTCGTCATCTCGATGAAGCGACCCACCCCGTGATGGGAATGGACGACATGGTCCCCGGGACGCAGCTGCAGCGGGTCGACCACGTTGCGCCGCCGCGCCGGGATCTTCCGCTCGCCGCCCCGGCGGGCACCGGACTTGCCCGTGAGGTCTCGCTCGGTGACGAGCATGAGCTTGGCGGCCTCGTCGACGATCCCCGCCACGAAGGGGCCCACGGTCACCATCGGATCCTCGGAGAGCACGTCCCGCAGAGGATGCTCGAAGATCGCCGGCAGGTCGTGCTCGCGCAGCGACTCCGCCGCATGGCGGGCACCGCCGGCGCCCGCCATGGTCACGACCACCCGCCACCCCGCCGCGCGGCGACGGGCGATGTCCGCGGCGGCGTCGGCGATCCGGCCCGAGTAGCCGGGATGGTTCACGGCCCTCGCCGTCACCTCGGTGTCCTCGTCCAGGCCGAAGGGGGCGATGCTGCTCCAGGAGCGCCCGGTGCGACCCGCCCGCACCCGCACGTCCTCGAGCGGGACGAAGCTCGCCGCGCCGACGTCGATGGGCAGGCCTCCGCCGGCGGCGGCGCTGGACCAGGCGGCGGCGAGGAACTCCTCGGTGGTGGCGACGAGCTCGGCGGCGCGCCCACGGGTGCGCTCGGGATCCACCACCAGGATGCGGGCACGCTCCGGCAGCACGTCGATCACCTGCTGCATCTCGCCCACGAGCACGGGGCTGAGCGACTCCATGCCGTCCACGGCGATGCCGTCGGCGAGCTTCAGCAGCATCTCGCGCACGCCCGGCAGCTCCTCGGCCATGGCGCGGGCGCGCTCCCGGACCTCCGGGGAGAGCAGGATCTCCCGGCACGGCGGGGCGTCGAGCCCGTGCGGCACCGGCTCGAGCGATCGCTGGTCGGCGACGGAGAAGTAGCGGACCTCCTCGATCTCGTCGCCGAAGAAGTCGATGCGCACCGGGTGCGGCTCGGTCGGCGGGAACACGTCGAGGATCCCGCCGCGGACGGCGAAGTCCCCGCGCTTCTCGACCATGTCGACGCGGGAGTAGGCGGCGCCCCCCAGCTGCTCGACGAGCCGCTCGAGCGGGAGCTCCTCACCGGCGCGGGCGCGCACCGGGGTCAGGTCGCCGAGCCCGCGGGCGATCGGCTGCAGGAGCGAGCGGACCGGCACCAGCAGGACGCGGACCTCCTGCTCCGAGTCGGGATGCGCCACGCGGCGCAGCGTCGACAGGCGGCGGGCCACCGTGTCCGCGCGCGGCGACAGTCGTTCGTGCGGCAGGGTCTCCCAGGCCGGGAGCTCCGCCACGTGCTCGGTCCCGGTGAGCGCGGCGAGCCCGGACCGGATGTCCTCCATCGCCCGGGTGGTCGGTGTGACGACCACGAGCGGGGACGCCGCGGTCGCGGTGCGGGCGAGCTCGGCGATCGCGAAGGGGAACAGCCCTGTCGGGGCGACGATCCCGCCGCCGGCTCCCGGCCCCGATTCCCCGAGCTCCCGGATGGCCTGCAGATCCGGGGACGCCGCGAAGGCGTCCAGCAGCGGGGCGAGCGGAGCGGCCTGGGGGTCGATCTGCGTCGGGGCGGTCTCGGGCGCGGACGCGCTCATCGGGTCTCCTTCGCGTGGAAGCGCTGCTGGGCGGCGGTGAGTCCGGTCAGGACGAGCGCCTCGACGGCGTCCTCGGCATCGCCGATCACGAGGTCGAGGGTCTTCCGCTCGGCGGCGGAGAAGGGGGCGAGGACGAAGTCGGCCGTGTCCTGGCGGCCCGTGGGGCGCCCCACCCCGATGCGCACCCGCTGGTAGTCGCGGGTGCCGAGCGCCTTGCTGATGTCGCGCAGCCCGTTGTGCCCGCCCTCGCCGCCGCCGCGCTTGAGCCGGATCGTGTCGAAGGGCAGGTCCACGTCGTCGTGGACCACGATCACGTCCTCGGGATCGATCCCGTAGAAGTCGGCGAGGCCCTTCACGGGCCCCCCGGAGACGTTCATGTAGGTCGTGGGCTTCGCGAGGATCGTGCGGGCGCCGGACCCGGGAGCGCCCATGCGCCCCTCGATGACCACGGCCTGCGCGCGGCGAGCCGCCTTGAAGGAGCCGCCCGTGGAGGCGGCGATGCGGTCCAGCACCATCTGGCCGATGTTGTGGCGGGTCGCCTCGTACTTCGGGCCGGGATTGCCCAGCCCGATCACCAGATGGGTGCCCGACATGTCATGTGCTCCTTGCAGTTCGGCAGGGGTCGCGCGGAAGGCGGCGGACGGGGTGCCCGGCGCGGAGGCGACAGCCTCCGCCACGGTACCGCTCACGGGAGCGGGACGCAGGCCGGGGCGCCGCGCGTGTGCGCGACGCCCCGGCCCGAGGATCTGGCGGGTCTGTCACCAGCCCCGGAGGATCAGGCCTCCTCGGTCTCCTCGGCGGCCTCGACGGCCTCCTCGTCCTCGGTCGCCTCGCCGCGCGGCGTCTGGATGGCGAGGACGAGGTACTCCGGATCGGTCGCGAGCTCGGCGCCCTCGGGCAGGACGACGTCGCCGGCGAAGAGCTGGAAGCCCTCCTCGGCGCCCTCGACGGAGATCTCGACGTGCTCCGGGACGTGCAGCGCGTCCACCGACAGGGTCAGGGTCTGGAGGTCGACGACGGCGATCGACGGCGAGACGGGCTCGCCGACGACCGACACCGGGATCTCGACCTCGACCTTCTCGCCGCGACGGACGGCGATCAGATCGAGGTGGGCCAGGGTGCGGTGCAGCGGGTGGCGCTGGATCTCCTTGATGAGGGCCAGCTGCTTCTCGCCGCCGGGCTGGACCAGCTCGAGCAGGGCGTTGGGGTTGCGGGCGGCCAGGGCGGTCTCGTGCCCGGGCAGGACGACGTGCAGCGGCTCCATGCCGTGGCCGTAGACGACCGCGGGGACCTTGCCCTCGCGGCGGGTGCGACGGGCGGCGCCCTTGCCGAAGTCCTCGCGCAGTTCGATGTTCAGCTTCTCAGCCATGATGGTGCTCCTCGTGGTCGCGGTACCGGGTGGCGACGAGCGCCACGGGCAGCCAGGAGCGACCCGCACCGCGTCGATCACGGAGCCGCGCGCCGGGGCGCGACGGATCTCCCTCGCCGAAGTGACCGGACAACGCTACCACGCGGCGTGCCGCCGACCCGGGCGACGCCCCTGTGCGGCCGCTCACCCCTGGGCGCGGCGAACACCGCGACCCGGCGCCGCGGCGGCATCGGGCGCGGGTGCGCGGGACGTACGTCCCGGCTCTGACCTGCGGACCTTGGTCCCGCGAGGCGGGCTCGCGGCGGGCATAGCGTAGGCGGTGTCAGGAGCACACCGGACACTCGGGAGGATCCTCCCCCGGGTCGGCACGCATGCAAGGAGCATCGTCGTGAACGCCACCATCGCCCACCCCTCCCCCGCCGCTGCCCACCGCACCGGGGCCATCGCCCCGGCCGCCGCGGAGATCAGCGCCTCCGCATCGCAGCTGTGGGGCCATCGCCTCCTCGGCGTCGTGAGGATCCTGCTGGGCTTCACCTTCCTGTGGGCGTTCCTCGACAAGATGCTCGGCCTCGGCTTCTCGACCCCTGCCGAGCGGTCGGTCCTCCACGGCGGCTCCCCGACCACCGGATACCTGGGCGGCTCGATCGAGTCCGGCAACCCCTTCGCCGGCGTGTGGGAGGCGCTCATCGCGATCAACCCCGTCACCGACGTCCTCTTCCTCGCCGGGCTGCTGGGCATCGGCCTCGCTCTCCTGCTGGGCATCGGCATGCGGATCGCGACCGTCTCCGGGGCGGCGATGTACCTGTTCATGTACCTCGCCTCGTTCCCGATGACGACCAATCCGCTGTATGACGACCACCTCGTCATGGCGGTGCTGCTGGGGGCGATGCTTCTGCTGGGAGCCGGCGACCACCTCGGGTTCGGACGGCCGTGGGCACGGCTCGTGCGAGGGAACCGCGTGCTCGTCTGAGGTCTCCGCAGCAGGCAGGGCCCGCTCGATCGAGCGGGCCCTGCCTGCTGCGGCGCGTCCGATCAGACGGCGCCGTCGAAGATGCTCGTGACCGATCCGTCGTCGAAGACGGCGCGGACCGCACGGGCGATCAGCGGGGCGATCGACAGCTGGGTCAGCTGCTCGAACTGCTTCTCCTCCGGGACGGGCAGCGTGTTGGTGCACACGACCTCGCGCACCGAGCTCGTGCGCAGGCGCTCCGCGGCCGGGTCCGACAGGATCGGGTGGGTGGTCGCGACGACGACGGAGGCGGCGCCGTTGGCGTGCAGGGCGTCGATCGCCTGGACGATCGTGCCCGCCGTGTCGATCATGTCGTCCACGAGCACGCAGGTCTTGCCCGCGACGTCGCCGATCACGCGCTTGGCGACGGCCTGGTTCGGCCGCTTCGGATCACGGGACTTGTGGATGAAGGCGAGGCCCACCCCGCCCAGGCGCTTGGCCCACTGCTCCGCGACCCGGATGCGGCCGGCATCCGGGGAGACGACCGCGAGGTCCTCGCCGCCGTACTTCCCGGCGACGTAGTCGGCGAGGATCGGCAGGGCCATCAGGTGATCCACGGGCTTCTTGAAGTAGCCCTGGACCTGCGGCGCATGCAGATCCACCGAGATCATGCGGTCGATCCCCGCCGTCTCGTACAGGTCAGCCATGAGCCGCGCGGAGATCGGCTCGCGCCCGCGATGCTTCTTGTCCTGGCGGGCGTAGGGGAAGCTCGGAGCGATCGCGGTGATGCGCTTGGCAGAAGCGCGCTTGAGCGCATCGATCATGATCAGGTGCTCCATCACCCAGGTGTTGATGGGAGCCGGGTGCGACTGCAGCACGAACACGTCGGTCCCGCGCACCGACTCCCCGTAGCGCACGTAGATCTCGCCGTTGGCGAAGTCCCAGGCGTCCATCGGCAGGACCTCGACGCCGAGCTCCTGGCCGACCTCCTGCGCCAGGACGGGATGCGCCCGTCCGCTGGCCAGGACCAGCCGCTTCGATCCCGTGGTGACGATCCCGCTCATCAGTTCTCCCGTTCCTTGGATTCCTGCGCGGGCGCGTCCGCGCCCTCCGCCTGCTTCTGGGCGGCCGCTGCCGCCGCGGCCGCCGGGGTGCCGGGACGGCGCCGCTCGGTCCAGCCCTCCACGATCCGCTGCGAGACCGCGTTGACCGCGAGCGCTCCGGCAGGGACGTCCTCGCGGACCACGGCGCCCGCTCCGGTCGCCGCCCCGTCGCCGATGCTCACGGGCGCGACCAGGACGCTGTCCGAGCCGACGCGCACATGGCTGCCCACGCGCGTGCGGTGCTTGTTCACGCCGTCGTAGTTGGCGACGATCGTGGCGGCGCCGATGTTGGTGTGCTCGCCGATCTCGGCATCGCCCACGTAGGACAGGTGCGGGACCTTCGATCCCTCGCCGATCTGCGCGTTCTTCGTCTCGACGAAGCCTCCGATCTTGCCCTTCGCGCCCAGGACCGTCCCCGGGCGCAGGTACGTGAAGGGGCCCACGCTCGCCTGCTCGCCGATCTCCGCGTGCAGGGCGTGGGTGCGCACGACCTCGGCGCCGTCCGCGACGACCGTGTGGCGCAGGGTTGAATCGGGGCCGATCACGACGTCCGCGCCGATGTCCGTCGCGCCCAGCAGCTGCACCCCCGGCAGGACCGTCGTGTCCTGGCCGATCGAGACCTCGGCGTCGATCCAGGTCGTCGACGGGTCGACGATGCTGACCCCGGCGCGCATATGCCGCTCGAGGATGCGGCGATTCATCTCCGCGCCGAGCTGTGCCAGCTGGACGCGGTCGTTGGCGCCCTCGACGAGGATCGCGTCGTCGGTGACGACGGCGCGCACCGACCCGCCGTCCTCGCGGGCGAGCGCCAGGACATCGGTGAGGTACATCTCGCCCTGGGCGTTGTCCGTCGTGATCCGCGACAGCGCCGAGCGCAGCACGGCGACGTCGAAGGCATAGATCCCGGAGTTGACCTCACGGATCTCGCGCTGCGCGGCGCTCGCGTCCTTGTGCTCGACGATGCCGAGCACCTCGCCGCCGTCCTCGCTGCGGACGATCCGACCGTAGCCGGAGGCATCCTCGAGCAGGGCGGTGAGCACGGTGACGGCGCTTCCGGCCGCCTCGTGCTGCGCGACCAGGGACTGCAGGGTGGGCGCGTCCAGCAGCGGGACATCGCCGTAGGTGACCAGCACCGTGCCGGCCTCCGCGCCGACCTGCTCGAGCCCGCACTGCACAGCGCGGCCGGTGCCGGGGATGTCGTCCTGGTCGGCGACGAGGACCTCGGGGGCGTGCTCGGCCAGATGCGCGACGACCTGCTCGCGCTCGTGGCGGACGACGGCGACGAGCTGGGCCGGCTCGACGCCGCGCGCGGCGGTGATCGCGTGCATCAGCAGGGAGCGCCCGCCGATCTCGTGCAGCACCTTGGGGAGCTTGGATCTCATGCGTGTGCCCGCACCTGCGGCGAGCACGATGACAGCGGCGGGGGCAGTGGAGTTCACACACATCTCCTGGAGTGGGCGGTCGCCTGAGGGCGCGGAGCGCGCTCCGCCATCAGGGATCGAACCTGAAATATCAGAACCAAAATCTGACGTGTTGCCGATTACACCATGGCGGACCGGCCCCAGGGCGGGGCCGCAAGAATCCTACCGTCCTGGCCCGAGGCGTTCGGGCGTTCCGCGGCGAAGGTGGCCCGTCCAACGCTCGACGGGTGCTGTGGGAGACTCGGGGGATGGCCGACCCGTCCTCCCCGCGTCCCCGCCCAGCCCGCATGACCGGCCGGCAGCGGCGCGAGCAGCTGGTCGAGGTGGGCCGGACCGTGTTCGCGGAGAAGGGTTTCGACGCGACGAGCGTCGAGGAGATCGCCGCGCGCGCCAAGGTGTCCAAGCCCATCGTGTACGAGCACTTCGGGGGCAAGGAGGGTCTGTACGCCGTCATCGTGGACCGGGAGACGAGCACGCTGCTGGGAGCCCTCGAGAGCGCCCTGTCCGAGGGGCGGGCCCATCCCCGGGTGCTCATGGAGAAGGCGGCCCTGGCGTTCCTGACCTACATCGACGAGTCCGAGGACGGCTTCCGCATCCTCGTGCGGGACTCCCCCGTCGCCCAGACCGGCGGCAGCTTCTCCAGCCTGCTGGGCGACGTCGCCGCGAAGGTCGAGTCGATCCTCGCCGCCCAGCTGCGGCTGCGCAAGTATCCGCCGCGCGATGCCGAGCTGTACGCGCAGATGCTCGTCGGCATGGTCGCCTACACGGGCCAGTGGTGGCTCGAGACGCGCAAGCCCTCGAAGGAGGCGGTGGCCGCCCGCATGGTGAACCTGTCCTGGTTCGGTCTGGGGGCGATGGAGAAGAAGCCGACGATCCGCGGCGTATAGCGGGCCCCAGGGTCTCAGACGCCGTCCGGTCCCGAGGCGCGGAGTCCGTAGACTCGCCCCATGTCCTCGAACTCCCCGGCCGATGAGGTCGACCGCATCGTCGACGGGTGGGCCCGCGCCCGGCCCGATCTGGACACCTCCCCGCTCGCCGTGCTCTCGCGCATCTCGCGCCTGGCGCGGCACCTGGAGACCGCGCGTCGCGCCGCGTTCACGGCGAGCGGTCTCGAGGGCTGGGAGTTCGACGTCCTGTCCGCGCTGCGCCGCGACGGGGAGCAGTCGGCGAGCCCCAGCGCGCTCATGCATCAGACCCTCGTGACCTCGGGCACCATGACCACTCGGATCGACAAGCTCGTGGCGCGCGGGCTCGTGCACCGCTCCCGTGATCCCCAGGACCGGCGCAGCGTGCTCATCACCCTCGAGCCCGCCGGCGTCGAGCTCGTCGACGCGGCCATGGAGCGCCTGCTCGCCGCGGAGCGCGAGCTGCTGGCCGCCCTGCCCCCGGCGCAGCGGGACGCCCTCGCGGCCGTCCTGCGCGACCTGCTCCTCCCCTTCGAGCCGGGCGCCTCCCGCGAGGCGCCGGCCCTCCGCCCCACCACCCAGGAGTCTGCCTGACCATGGCCCATCTGCTCGGCGCCGAGAACCTCCATGTCGCCCTCCCCGACCGCGTCCTGCTGGACGCGGTGACGCTCGGCATCGAGGAGGGCGATCGGATCGGGGTGGTCGGCCGCAACGGGGACGGGAAGTCGACCCTGCTGCGGCTGCTGGCCCGACAGCAGAAGCCCGATGCGGGGCGGGTGACCGTGCGCGGCGGGGTGCGGGTGGGCGTCCTCGACCAGCAGGACGCGATCACACCCGGTGTCACGGTGCGCGAGCGCGTCGTGGGCGAGCGGCCCGAGCACGAATGGGCCTCGGACCCGAGGATCCGCGACGTGCTCGCGGGGCTGCTGGACGGCATCGACCTCGCGGCCCACCTCACCGACCTCTCCGGCGGCCAGGTGCGACGTGTCCATCTCGCCGAGCTGCTCGTGGGCGACCACGACGTGCTGCTGCTGGACGAGCCGACGAACCACCTCGACGTCGAGGGGATCGCCTGGCTCGCCGAGCATCTGAGACGGCGCTGGTCGGGCCGCAGCGGAGGCCTCGTGGTCATCACCCACGACCGCTGGTTCCTCGACGCGGTGTGCACGCGCATGTGGGAGGTGCACGACGCGGTCGTGGATCCTTTCGAGGGCGGATACGCCGCCTACGTGCTGCAGCGGGTCGAGCGGGACCGGCAGGCCGCGGCGATCGAGCAGAAGCGGCAGAACCTCATGCGCAAGGAGCTCGCGTGGCTGCGTCGCGGTGCCCCGGCCCGGACCTCCAAGCCGAAGTTCCGCATCGACGCGGCGAACACGCTGATCGCGGACGAGCCGCCGGTGCGCGACACCGTCTCTCTCACGCAGCTCGCGACCGCGCGGCTGGGGCGTGACGTGATCGATCTCGAGGACGTCGACGCCGGCTACGGCGACGGCGAGGACCTGACCGTGATCCTGCGCGAGGTGACGCTGCACATCGGCCCCGCGGACCGGATCGGCGTGCTGGGCCCCAACGGCGCGGGCAAGTCGACCCTGCTGGGCCTCGTGACCGGCGACCTGGCACCCCTGCGGGGCCGCGTCAAGCGCGGGAGGACCGTGACGGTCCAGCAGGTCTCGCAGCGGCTCGAGGGGCTCGCGCAGTTCTTCGAGGAGCGGGTCTCCGACGTCGTGGGCCGGTACCGGACCACCTTCCGGGCCGGGAAGGACGAGGTCTCCCCCGGGCAGCTCCTCGAACGCCTCGGCTTCACCGCGGCGCATCAGAAGGTCACGGTGAAGGAGCTCTCCGGCGGGCAGAAGCGGCGCCTGGACCTGCTGCTGACCCTGCTGGACGAGCCGAACGTCCTGGTCCTGGACGAGCCGACCAACGACATGGACACCGACATGCTCGCGGCGATGGAGGATCTCCTGGACACCTGGCCGGGGCCGCTCGTGGTCGTCTCCCACGACCGGTACCTGCTCGAGCGCGTCACCGAGACGCAGTACGCCGTCCTCGACGGCCGGGTGCGGCATCTGCCGGGAGGGATCGACCAGTACCTCGCGCTGCGCGCCCAGGCGGAGGCCCGGAGCCCCGGCGGCGCCTCGGCCGCGCCGACGACGCCGGGCGCGTCGGAGACGGACGCTCCCCCGGCAGCGTCGGCGCTCGCGGGACGCGAGCTGCGCGAGGCGCAGAAGGAGATCTCCGCGCTCGAGCGGCGCATCGAGAAGCTCGGGGCGCGGACCGACGCCCTGCACGGGAGCATGGCGGCCCACGACCCGGGGGACTACGCGGGCCTGCAGGCGCTGACCGAGGAGCTCTCCGCGGTGCAGGACGAGATCGACCAGGCCGAGCAGCGCTGGCTGGAGCTGTCCGAGATGGTCGGCTGAGGCCGCGCCCCCGCCATGGCCTCGCTGATCCTCGCCCTGGTCCTCATGACGGCAGCGTCCTTCGGCTTCGCGGGCGGAGCGATCTTCCAGCACCGCTCGATCCGTGCCGAGCAGGACGGCGGCGAGCACCGCGCGCTGTCGCCGCGCCAGCTGCTGCTGCAGCTGCGCGAGCCGAGCTGGCTGCTGGGCCTGGGGATGCTGGGCGGCGGATCCGTGCTGCACATGATCGCCCTGTCCCAGGCGCCGGTGAGCGTCGTGCAGCCGATCGGCATCCTCGCGGTCCCCTGGTCGGTGCTGCTGGCCTCGAGGATCCACGGCTATGCGACCTCGCGAGCGGTGTGGCTGTCCGTCGCGGTGACGATCGCCGGGGTCGCGGGCTTCACCGCGGTCTCCACGCATGTGTCCAGCGGGCATGCCGCCGAGGTCGACGAGCTGATGCTCGGCCTCTACGTCGGCGTCTGCGCGACGATCGCGGGGGCGCTGCTCCTGCTGCACTCGCGCGTGGCCCCCGCCTTCCGCTCCCTCGTGATGGCGTCCGGAGGGGCTGTGCTGTTCGGCCTGACCTCGGCGCTGCTGAAGGCGCTGCTCGTCCAGCTCGGGGGCGCGGAGCGGGGCGCCGTACCGGTCATGGTGCTCACCGGCGCCGGAGTGCTCGCCACCGCCGTCCTGGGCGCCTGGATGATCCAGCAGGCCTATGCGCTCGGTCATCCGGAGGTCGTGGTCGGCGCGATGACCACGGTCGACCCGATCGTCGCGGTGGTCTTCGGCCTCATGGTGCTGGGCGAGGGCGTGCATCTGCACGTGCTGACGATCGCCGCGATGGCCGCGCTCGGGACGATCTCGACGCTCGGCGTCGCGAGCCTCGCCCGGCATCACCCGGAGGTGCTGCGCCGCGACGCCCGGTGAGCGGCGAGACCCCGGCCGGAGGCGCTCAGCTCCGCGGGACGCCCCAGATGGTCTTGAGGGCGTCGACGTGGATGCGCATCATCGCCTCCATGTCGAGGGACTCGTCGATGAGCCATTGCACCTGCAGGCCGTCCATGAGCGCGACCACGGATCGCGCGATCATCTCGCGCGGGGCATCGGCCCGGACGACACCCCGCTCCTGGTCGGCGCGCATCCCCTCGATGAGCACCTCGAGGACGGAGCTGTAGTGGCGCATCATCCACTCGTGCGCGGGATGCTCCGGCCCGAAGGCCTCCCCGATCATGCTCGTGTAGAGCATGACCAGGCCGCGGCGGCGCATGTTCAGCCCGGCAACCCGGACGAGGTGGTCGTAGGCCGCCCAGGGACGCCCGTCGGGCTCGGTCGGATCGGAGTCGATCTCGTCCCGGTGAGCGAGGACCGCGCCGAGGAGCGCCGCCTTGCTCGGGAAGTGATGGACGAGGCCCGAGGGCGAGATCCCCGCGGCCTCCGCGACCTGCGTCATGGATGTCGCGGAGTAGCCCTGTCGGGCGATCAGGTCCACGGCGGCCCGCAGGGCGGCGTCGCGCACGACCGCGGAGTCCTGGCCGCGCGGGCGGCCCCGGCGCCGGCGCTCGGGGGCGGCATGTGCGTCGATGGTGGTCATGGCGTCCTTCCGGCTCAGGCGGATCACCGCCGATCGTACGGAACCGGCGGGGCCGGGGCAGGCGGTTCGCCTGCCCCGGCCCCGGGGTCGTGCATCGCGGCGTCGCGGGACTACTTCACGCCGCGGATGAACATCGTCAGGACGGCGCCGATCACGGCGGCGATGAGCGCCGTCACGAGCAGAGCGGTGAAGTCCGTTCCTCCGCCGAGATTCGCCAGCAGGAAGCCGCCCAGAGCCGGCGCGAACGACTGCGGCAGGGCATTGGCCATGTTGAACACTCCCAGGTCCTTGCCCGCTTCCTCGCGGTTCGGCAGGACCTCGAGCACGAGAGCCAGGTCCACGGCGATATACATGCCGTAGGCGAGTCCCATGACGGCTTCCACCATGTAGAACGCGGAGACGGTGTCGGCGTGCAGGAGCAGGTACGTGGCGATGCCGAAGATCAGGATCGACACCGCGACGAGGATCTTCCGGCGCCCGAGGACGTCGGAGACCCAGCCGGCGACGAGGCTGGCGACCATCGAGGTCGCGGTGTAGATGGTCACGCCGGTCGCGACCGCGAGCGTCGCGGACTGCGTGTCCAGCCCCAGGTGATTCTCCATGTAGAGGATGCGGAAGGTCGTGAACAGGTATGACGCGAGGATGATCATGAACCGGCCGCCCCAGGCCAGGCCGAAATCGGGGAACTTGATCGGGTTGCGCCAGAACGTGGTGACGAGCTCGACGAGGTTGAAGGGATGCTTGTTCTTCACCAGCACCGGCTCGGGGATCATGAGCGCGTAGACGGTGACGAGGACGATCGCGATCGCGGCCGGAACCATGAACAGAGCGAGCATGTTGGCGGTGAAGGCCGTGGCGAGCCAGGTCGCTCCGAGCACTGCCAGGTTCTGGGCGATCCCCACGAGGCCGGAGACCTTCCCGTACTGATTGGCCGGCAGCTGGTCCGCGAGCGAAGCCGTGAAGGACGCGAAGGCCATGTTCGCCGTGGCCTGCGCGAGGAACCAGCCGATCGCCATGACGACGGCGCTCGGCGCGATCGCGATGATGAGCAGACCGAGGCTCATCATGACGACACCCGCGATGATCCACGGACGGCGACGGCCCAGGCCGCCCGTCGTGCGATCGGAGATTCGTCCGCCGAGAGCGTTGAAGATGAGCGCTGCGATGGCACCGGGGGCCACGGCGATCGCGGTGATCGACGCCTGCTCGGCCGGGGTCGAGGCGAGCACACCCGCCTTGAGCTGGAGCGAGACGGTCGCCGGTCCCATCAGCGCGATGAAGATGCCGATCTGCCCGAGCATCACGCCGGCGATGTACCACCAGGGCTTATGAGCATCCGGCTGGATGCCGAGGTGCGGGATCGGCAGCTTCGGCCCGATGAGGTTCGGGCTTCCCTGGAGGTCGATGGTCGGATCCGGCGCGAAGCCGGACCCCTGCTGCGTGGATGTCACGGGGAGGGACTCCTTCGTCTGTGCCGCGTCCGCGGCGGTGCGGGACCGCCGCTGGCGGTGTAGGACGATTATTAGTTCTCCGCAACTAATACGTCCAGCGACGCGCGGCACCCGTGGACGCAGTTATTGACCGCTGGTCGGTATGACCTGCGACAGCGTCCTGCGCTCGTGACGAGACTCACGCGCATCCCCCGCGAACTGCGCGCCGCCCCCGCTTCCCGCACCCTGCGCAGGTCCGAGGCATGCCCGGTTCTGGAGCGTGGCCGCCCGCTCCCGGCAGGTCCGTGCAGCCACCCCGATGCACCCCCGTACTCCGCTCCCCGCTCGGATTCCGCCGCACGGATCGTCCCGGCATACTGCACGCACGGCCGCATCCGCAGGGATCGGCCCCGGCACGAAGGAGTGCATCATGAGACGAGTCATCGCAGGGACAGCCTCCCTGCTGCTGGCGGGAAGCCTGGGCCTCATCGCCCCGGCCACCGCGGACGCCGCGCCGTACTGCGGCATCACCTGGGGCTCGCGGGCCGAGGCGAGGACCGGCACCGTCACGTCCCATCTCACCAACCTGCGCGCCGGGGAGCACGACTGCTTCGACCGGCTCGTCATCGACCTGGATCATCGCGCGGCCGGCTACACCGTCCGCTACGTGAACCAGGTGACACGCCCCGGTTCGGGCTCCGCAGTCCCGCTCGCCGGAGCCGCGGACCTCGAGATCGTCGTCACCGCCGCCGCCTATGACAGCAGCGGTCGCCCCACCTACGCCCCGCGGGCCCCCTCCGCCGCCGTCGACGTGAGCGGCTACGCCACCTTCCGGCAGGTCGCCCTCGCCGGGAGCTACGAAGGACGCACGACCATCGGCCTCGGCGTCCGCGCCCGGCTGCCGATGCGGGTCCTGACCCTGAACGACCCGGACGGAGGCTCCCGGGTCGTCATCGACGTCGCCCATCGCTGGTGACGCGTCGGCGTCGCCCGCCGCGGGCGGACCGACCCATCCGGCGGGGCCGAGGGCGGACGCCTCTCGGCCCCGCCGCCGCACGTCGGCCTCCTCCAGGACCGGTCGGACCGTCCGGTCGGGTTCCTGGACATCCCCGCCAGGCTGCGACATACTCCCCTGACGTCGGCGCCGAGCGGCGCCGCCTATGGCACAAGGGGGTCGCCATGACACGCACAACCCGATCCATCGCCGCGCTCGCCCTGCTGGGCGGCCTGGCCCTCGCCCCGCCCGCCGGAGCCGAGGAGCCCTTCACCGCCTGCTCGGCGGACTGGGGATCCCTCCCCGAGACCTCGCCCATGCCGGAGATCCCGGCGGCGCTCACGGACGTCCGTTCAGGGGAGCACACCTGCTTCGACCGGCTCGTGATCGACCTGGGCGATGCCGCGGACGTCGGCTACGACGTCCGCTACGTCGACGAGATCACCGATCCCGTCTCCGGGGAGGTCACAGAGCTCCGCGGCGCTGCGGACCTGAAGATCACGGTGCGCGCCACGATCGACGGCACCGCGGAGCACCCGCCTTACGATCCCGCCCAGCCCGACGAGATCATCGACGTCAGCGACGAGGGCGTCTTCCGCCAGGCCGCCCTGGCCTGGGACTACGAAGGAGCCACCACCGTCGGCCTCGGCGTGCGGGCACGCCTGCCCATGCGGACGCTCCTGCTCGAGGACCCGGACGGCGGGGCCCGCCTCGTCGTCGACGTGGCCCGCAGCTGGTGACCGGGGGCGCAGGTCTCAGGACACCTGCGCGCCCTCGACCCAGGCGAGGTACTCCTCGGAGACCGTGCCCGTCACATAGCGCCCGTCGAAGCAGCTCATGTCGAGGTCCTCGACCTCCGAGCCCTCGATGATCGAGGACTTGAGGTCCTCCACCTCCTGATAGACGAGGTGGTCGCAGCCCAGCACCTCGGCCACCTCGGGGATCGTGCGACCGAAGGCGACCAGCTCATGACGCGAGGGCATGTTGATGCCGTACACGTGCGGGAAGCGGATCGGCGGGGCGGCGGAGGCGAAGGTGACGGAGCTGGCGCCGGCGTCCCGGGCCATCTGGATGATCTGCTGGCTCGTGGTGCCCCGCACGATCGAGTCGTCGATCAGCAGCACGTTCTTGCCCTGGAACTCCGAGGACATCGCGTTGAGCTTCTGGCGGACGCTGCGCTTGCGCACCGCCTGCCCGGGCATGATGAAAGTGCGGCCCACGTAGTGGTTCTTGTAGAAGCCCTCGCGATACTCGATGCCCAGCACCCGCGCGACCTGCATGGCCGCGGGACGCGAGGAATCGGGGATCGGCATGACCACATCGATCTTCTCGAGCGGCACGTGCTTCGCGATCGTCGCCGCGAGGCGCTCCCCCATCCGCAGCCGCGACTCGTAGACGCTGATGCCGTTCATGACGGAGTCCGGGCGGGCCAGATACACGTACTCGAAGGCGCAGGGGAACAGGTCGGACTCCGGTGCGCACTGGCGGCTGAACAGCTCGCCCTCGTCGGTGATGAACAGAGCCTCCCCGGGGGCGACGTCACGGACGACCTCGTAGTCCCCGTTCTCCAGGACCAGCGACTCGCTCGCGACCACCCATTCGTCACGCCCCTCCGCCGTCGTGCGCCGCCCCAGGATCAGCGGACGGATGCCATGGGGGTCGCGGAAGGCGAGCAGGCCGTGGCCCGCGATCACCGCGATCACCGCATAGGCGCCCTCGATGCGGGCGTGGGTGCGGGCGACGGCCTCGAAGATCCGCTCGGGATCGAGATCGATCGCCGAGGTCGTCGACTGCAGCTCCCCGGCGAGCACGTTCAGGAGGAGCTCCGTGTCGGAGCTGGAGTTCAGGTGCCGGCGGTCCCGCAGCGCCATGTCCGCGGTGAGCTCCCGGGTGTTGGTGAGGTTGCCGTTGTGGACCAGGATGATCCCGTAGGGCGAGTTGACGTAGAAGGGCTGGGCCTCCTCCTCACGGGAGGCCACGCCCTTGGTCGCGTAGCGCACGTGCCCCAGACCCACGCGGCCCAGCAGGTTGCGCATGTCGCGGGTGCGGAAGCCCTCGCGGACCATGCCGCTGGACTTGCTCACGTGCATGATCCCGCCGGCCTCGGCGGTGGCGATGCCGGTCGCGTCCTGCCCGCGGTGCTGCAGCAGCAGGAGTGCGTTGTAGATGTCCTGGTTGACCGGCCCGCTGCCGACCATTCCGACGATTCCGCACATGGGGTCTCGCTTCGCTCCATCCGATTCCGGTGCCCGTCCTCGACGCGGAGGGCGACTGGACCACGGTACAGGTCGCACCGCTCGCGGCGCGCGTGATCTCGCTCGCCGCGGACACGCGTCAGGGACGGTCCCCGCCCTTCTCCATCGTCATCCGCGCGACGTGCAGCGCCAGGTAGGACACCTCGTCCTCGCTCAGACCCTGTCCCAGCCGCAGCTCGACGATCGTCGCGAGCTGCTGCGCGGTGCGCGTGGCCTCCGGGAAGTTCTCGCGGATCCCGCGGCCGATGGTGCTCTCCTGCCCCGTGAGCTGCCGATGCTGATGGATCCGCACGAACAGGTAGCGCACATGGGTGATGAACCGGGCCGCGCTCATCGTGTCCTGGGCGACGTCCATCCCGAAGCGCTCGCCCACCACGGCCAGCATCTGCTGGATCACCCCGGTCATGGTGTACGTGAACGACAGGTCGCCCGAGGCGAACCCGGCCCCCACCAGGTGCATGGTCAGCGCGGTGGCCTCGACCTCGGACAGCTGCGGATCCACGCGGGCGTTGATCGCCGCGAGCAGCTGCTGCGCCTGCCGGTACTCGTCCGCGTACAGGGTCTGCACCTCGGCCCGCAGCGGGTACTCGAGCACGATCCCTCGGCGGGTGCGGTCCAGGGCGCTCGCGACGTGATCGGCGACGGCGATCGCGAGGGTCGGCCGGGTCGACTCGCGCCCCTCGATCCCCGCCTCGGACAGCGCGAGGACGACGGCCCGCAGCACCTCCTCGTCCAGCAGGGACAGCACCTCGGCGAGGTGGTCCGGGTCGCGGCCGTCCGCGGGGACGAAGACGCGGACGATGAGGGAGGGGTCGACGGCGCAGCCCTGCTTCGAGCGGAAGCCGATGCCGCGCCCGGTGAGGATGACCTCCTGCCCTCGATCGTCACGGGCGAGCACGACGTTGTTGTTCAGCACCCGCAGCGCCTTCATCGATGCCCCTCCCTCGCGTCGTGTCCCGCTTCCGGCTCCATTGTCGCCCGGACCCGCCTCGCCGCGGCCGCTCAGCGCCGGACGACGATCACGGGATCGCCCGCGGACACGTCCACGCCCGTGCGCGGGGCGACCTCCGCCAGCTGCGCCGAGTTGGTGATCGTCATGAGGGTGATGGTCGGGTGATCTGCGGCGCGGACGGCGTCGAGGTCGACCTCGACCAGCAGCTCACCGGCGGTGACCCGGCGACCGGCCTCGACCTTCACGTCGAAGCCCTCTCCCTTCATCGACACGGTGTCGATGCCGATGTGGATCAGCACCTCGACCCCGTCGTCGGTGCGGATCCCGAAGGCGTGCCCGGTGCCTGCGACGGTGATGAGCTCTCCCGCGACCGGGGAGACGATGCTGCCCTCGGAGGGCTCGATGCCGACGCCCTCTCCGAGCGCACGCGAGGCGAACACCGGATCGGGTACGACGTCGAGGCCGAGGACCGTTCCGGGCACCGGGGCGAGGACCACGGTCTCGGGGCCTGCGCCCGAGGACAGCGGCAGAGCCGTGCCGCTCGGTGCAGGGGACGCATCCGCGGAGGTGGCCTCTCCCGCCGGGGCGCCCACGGGCGTCGGCACCGGAGCCTCGGGAGTCGCCGCCGCATCGCGGCGCGCGGTCGCCTCGGCGCGCTGCTCCGGCGTCATGTAGTCGGAGAAGTAGACCAGCGCCATGGCCACGAAGAAGGCCGCGGTGATCGCGATGGTGTACACGCCCATCGGCGAGAACACCGGGATCGTCAGCAGCGAGGTGAAGGCGAAGGCCCCGGTGTCCACGCCGCCCAGGAAGCCGACGATCACGCCGCCGACGAGGCAGCCGACCAGCATGCGCGGGTAGATGCGCTTGAAGCGCAGGTGGATCCCGTACAGGGACGGCTCGGAGATGCCGCCGAAGAGGCCTGCCAGCAGGGCGCCGGTCGCGGTCTGGCGCATGATCTGCTCGCGGTGCCGGATCGACAGCAGCAGCACGCCGGCCGTCGCGCCGAAGCAGGCGAAGTTCCAGGCGCCCATCGGGCCCTGGATGAAGTCGTAGCCCAGGGCGTTGATGTTCTGCAGCATGAGGGCGTTCAGCGGCCAGTGCAGGCCCAGCGGGACGAGGAACGGGTACAGCAGCGGGATGAAGATCGCGAAGACGATGGGGGCGTTGCCGTTCAGCCAGGCCAAGCCCGCACCGATGCCGTTGCCGGCCCAGATGCCGAGGGGGCCGATGAGGAAGGCGGTCACCGGGATCATGATGAGCATCGAGAAGAACGGCACGAACACGAGCTGCACGTTCTCGGGGAAGATGCGCTGCAGGCCGCGGTACACGAGCGCGAGCAGGGCCACCATGAGCAGCGGCACGAAGACCTGGCCGCCGTAGTCGTTCAGCTGCATGGGCAGGCCGAACACGGTGGCCACGCACTCCTGGGTGCCGAGGGTGGCGTTGGTGGTGCAGGTGATGCCCGGCGTGCCGCCCTCGGGGTTCAGCATCCCGGTGAAGTTCGGGGTCATGACCGCGGCCATCACGGCCGCGCCGACCCACGGGTCGATCTGCAGCTTCTTCGCCGCGTTGTAGGCGACCATGATCGGCAGGAAGTACAGCACCGAGCGCCACATCGCGTCGACGAAGACCCAGGTCGCGGACTTGTCCGCAGCCCGGAAGTCGACCACGCCGAGGGCGTCCAGCACGGAGGCGACCGCGATGATGAGCGAGGCGCCCAGCAGCACGCCCATCAGCGGGCGGAACGAGTCGGAGAGGTATTCGAAGAAGCTGTCGAGCCAGGCGAACTTCCCGCGGCTCTTCGCGCGGATCGCGGCCTTGACCTCGGCATCGGACTGCGGGCGCGGGGCGGCGGGCCCCGCCATCGCGGGCAGGTTCATGATCCGGGAGTACACGGTCGCGACAGCGCCGCCGATCACGACCTGGAAGCGGTCGCCGGACTGGGGCACCGTGCCCATGACGCCGTCCAGGGCGTCCAGGGCGGCCTGGTCGACCTTGTCTCCGTCGTGGAGCTGGAAGCGCAGCCGCGTCGCGCAATGCGTGAGGCTCTCGACGTTCTCCGGACCGCCGACGCCGCGGAGGATCTCCTCCGCGAGCGCGCCCTGCCCCGGTTCTGGCGTGTTCATGATGCGTCCTCGCATTCTCTCCTGGCCCGGCCCGGACCGGCGACTCCGCCGGCCCGATTCCGGGCATCAAAAAAGGCCCGGGCCGCGCGCTCGGCGCTGCCCAGGCCTTGCCTCCCCTCAGACGGTCCCGGCCCTGGCATCGCGTGGGGACGATGACGGTCCGGTCCTCGGGGAGTGACAATCCTGTGATCGATGTCGATCGTGGGTCACCCTAGCACCCGTCGGCGCCGCTGCCCAGGGCCCGGGAGAGCTCGGGCCCGTGCACGGTCCGCCCGAGGCGTCCTCCGATGCTAGGTTCGTCGGTGACACGGGGTGCTCGCCCGGACCGAGGCGCGAGCTGAGAAGAGACCCGTCGCACCTGATCGAGCTCGTACTCGCGGAGGGATGTCATCCATGCGCACCAGCCTGCCCGCCCCCGGTCCCCTCGACGGCATCGTCCCGGACCGGATCCCGAACGTCCTCACCGTCGCCGGGACGGACCCCAGCGGCGGCGCAGGCATCCAGGCGGACCTGAAGACCTTCTCGGCGCTCGGCGCATACGGCATGAGCGTCATCACCGCCGTCGTCGCCCAGAACACCCGCGGCGTGCAGGAGGTCGTGGTCCTGGAGCCGGGCTTCGTCCGCACGCAGATCCGCTCCGTGCTCGAGGACGTGCGGGTGGACGCGGTCAAGCTGGGCATGCTCGCGACGCCGCAGATCGCCGAGGTCGTGGCCGATGAGCTCGCGGCGCGTCCCGACCTGCCGCTTGTGATCGACCCCGTGATGGTCGCCAAGAGCGGCGACCGCCTGATCAGCGACGAGACCGTCGACTTGGTCCGCGAGAGGCTCGTGCCGCGGGCCGCGCTCATCACGCCGAACCTGCCGGAGGCCGCGGTGCTGCTGGGCGCCCCTCCCGAGCTCGGCGCCTGGAGGGCCGCGGCGCCGGGCGGCACAGGACGGGCGGCCGGTCCCGGCGAGGGGATGCGGGGCGAGGCGACCTCGCTCGCGCAGATGCGGGAGCAGCTTCCGTCGCTGCTCGACCTCGGCTCGGCCTGGGTCCTGCTCAAGGGTGGCCATCTGGCCGGGGACCGGAGCGTCGACCTGCTCGTCGGAGCCGCGTCCCCGGACTCGGTGCGCGAGCTGGTCGCCCCTCGGATCGCGACGACGAGCGATCACGGCACCGGCTGCACGCTCTCCGCCGCGATCACCGCGCTGCTTCCCCGCAGGGGCATGGAGGAGGCGGTGCTGGAGGCGAAGGAGTACCTCACCGGGGCGCTCGCCCACGCCGGGGAGCTCGAGGTCGGCGGCGGCCACGGCCCCGTCCACCACTTCCATGCCCTCTGGGGCTGATCCGCCTGCAGCCCCCGAGCATCCCCACGGCCACGCCTGCCCGAGGACGAGGCAGAGCCGACCCGACGCCCCCGGCTGCCCCGCGCTGAGGCAGAACAGCCCACATCTGATACAACCACGGGCAGCCCCATCACCCCACGAGCACCGCTGCCCGTGTCCGAGGCAGAACGGCCCACGTCTGACACATCCACGGGCAGTCGTCGCTCGTCCTGCACACACCGACCCATCGACAGTCGCTGGCGCGGGCAGGCGGCATGGCGGCCTTCAGGAGGCGGGGAGATCCGCGGCGGCGCGGGCGATGGCGTGGAAGGCATCGACCTCGAGGGTCTCGCCGCGGGCGCCCGGGTCGATGCCCGCCGCCCGCAGGATCTCCTCCGCGCGCGCCGAGGAACCCGCCCATGAGCCGAGCGCCGCCCGCAGGGTCTTGCGCCGCTGGGCGAACGCCGCCTCGACCACGGCGAAGACGGCCTCCCGCTCCGTCTCGCTCCCCCGGGGCCGCGCATGGCGCACGAGCCGGAGCAGCGAGGAGTCGACGTTCGGCACGGGCCAGAACACCTGGCGGGAGATCTGGCCGGCGCGCTCGGTCCGGCCGTACCAGGCCGCCTTGACGCTGGGGGCGCCGTAGATCCGGGAACCCGGCCCGGCGGCGAGGCGATCCACGACCTCCGACTGCACCATCACCACCGCCTCCTGCAGGGTCGGGAAGCGCTCGAGAAGGGTCAGCAGGATCGGGGTCGCGACGTTGTAGGGGAGGTTCGCCACGAGCGTCGTCGGGACCCGCCCTCCGGGCAGCTCGGGCAGCTCGGTCACCTGGAGCGCATCGGCATGGACGAGCCGGAACCTCGCCGGCGCGATCCCCCGCGCGGCGAGCGTGAGCGGCAGCAGCTCGGCGAGCCCGCGGTCCAGCTCGATGGCCGCGACATCGGCCCCCGCCTCGAGCAGCCCCAGGGTCAGGGAGCCGAGGCCCGGCCCGACCTCGAGGACCGCATCGCCGGCCGCGACGCCCGCGGCACGGACGATGGTGCGCACCGTGTTGGGATCGATGACGAAGTTCTGCCCGCGCTGCTTGGACGGACGGATCCCCGCGGCGTCGGCCAGCTCGCGGATGTCGCGGGCGCTCAGCAGCTGCGATCCCTCCGGCTCGGCGCTCATGCCTCGGGCCATCCGTACACCTCGAGGGTCCGCTCCCGCACCGCGCGGCAGGCCCGCTCGAGGTCGGTTCCCGTCACCTCGGCGATCGTCGCCATGGTGAGGGGGACCAGGTACGAGGAGTTGGGGCGCCCCCGATAGGGCACCGGGGTGAGGAACGGAGCATCGGTCTCCACCATCACCCGGTCCAGCCCCACGTCGGCGAGGGCGTCGCGCAGGTTCTGCGCGTTCTTGAAGGTGACCGTCCCCGCGAAGGACAGGAAGAAGCCGCGCTCGACGCAGGCGCGCGCGAACTCCACGTCCCCGGAGAAGCAGTGCAGGACGGTCCGCTCCGGGGCGCCGTCGGCATCGAGGATCTCGAGCACGTCGGCATGGGCGTCGCGATCATGGATCTGCAGCGGCAGCCCCGTCTCCTTCGCGAGCGCGATGTGGAAGCGGAAGGCGTCGATCTGGGCCTGCCGGGCCTGCTCGTCCTTCCGGGAGGTGCGGAACCAGTCCAGGCCGCTCTCCCCGACCACGACCATCCCGGGCCCACGGACCAGGACGTCGACCTCGGCGAGCGCCTCCTCCAGCGGGATCATCGGCTCGCCGTCGTGCCCGTGGCCGCGGGCGTGCAGCGCCGCCTCGTTGGGGTGGATCGCGACCCCGCCGCGCAGGCTGTCCGGGCGGGCCGAGGAGGCGAGCAGGTCCGCGGTCCAGCGCACGGACTCCAGGTCCGAGCCGATGGTGATCATCGCATCGACGCCGACCTGCCGAGCGCGCGCGACGTGCTCCTCCACGCTGAGGTGGTCCTCGCCGTCGGCGAAGTCCAGATGGCAGTGGTTGTCGATCACCGGGGACGGCAGCGGCTGCGGTGCGGGCGGCCAGGAGCGGTCGCGGGAGGTGCGGCGGGGATCGAGGTCCTCGCGCCGATGCACCGGGGCAGGCGCCGCGGGCGCGCTGTCGGGCGTTGTCGAAGGCATGCGCCCATCGTAGGAGCACCGGGGCGTGGCGATGAGCATCACAGCTCCGGTGGGCGATATCACGGCTGCTCCGCGAGCGCGACCCCCGCCGATGTGGCAGGATGATTCCTCGTTGCGTGTCCTCGCTGCGCACCGGAAGCGCTCCCCTCGGAGCGCGGGGCTGCCACCTCGAGGACGCACATCCGATCATTCTTTCGGACCGTCCCAAGGAGCGTCCCATGGCAGTGCCCAAGTTCAAGATGTCCCGGGCTCGCACCCGGAGCCGCCGTTCGCAGTGGAAGGCGAACAACGCCGACCTCGTGCAGGTGACGGTCCGCGGCCGCAGCGCCGCCGTCCCGCGCCGTCTCGCGAAGGCGTACCAGCGCGGTCTCATCCAGATCGACGACTGATCCTGCCGTTGCCGCAGCAGCGAGCGATCGACGAAGGGCCCCGGTGAGAACCGGGGCCCTTCGCGCATCCCCGAGGCGTATCACCGAGATCGGTTCGACGCTGCGCGGGCCCTCACGCCGTGCGGGCCGCGAGCGCGCGGTCGTAGAGCTCCCGGCTGGACACGCCCTCGGCACCGAGGGCCACGGCCTTCGCGGCGTCCTTGAGCCGCTCCCCTGCCTCGGCGCGGGCGAGGACCGCGGCGAGGAGCTCCTCCGGCGAGGCCGGCACGGTCGAGGATCCGCCGACGAGGATCACGATCTCCCCCAGCACCTCGGTCTCCTCCGCCCAGGCCGCGAGCTCCGCGAGGGTCCCGCGGCGCACCTCCTCGTAGGTCTTCGTCAGCTCGCGCGCGACCGCCGCCGGGCGCTGCGCCCCGAACTCCTCGCGCATCACCGCGAGGGTCGCGGCGGTGCGGCGCGGGGACTCGAAGAACACGAGCGTCCGATCCTCGGCGGCGAGCTGTGCGAACACCCGGGCCCGCTGCCCGTCCCGCCGCGGCGGGAAGCCCTCGAACGCGAAGCGGTCCGGGGCCAGGCCGGAGGCCGCGAGGGCGGTGAGCACTGCGGAGGGCCCGGGGATGACCGTGACCGGGTGGCCCGCCTCGATCGCGGAGCGCACGGCGCGGTAGCCGGGGTCGGAGACGACCGGCATGCCCGCGTCGGTGACCAGCAGCACCCTCCGGCCCTCGCGCAGGGCCTCGATCAGGACGGGCGTCCGCTCCTGCTCGGTGTGCTCGTGATAGGCGATGACCCGGGCGGTGATCGTGACCTCCAGGTCCGCGGCGAGCCGGGCGAGCCGGCGGGTGTCCTCGGCGGCGATCAGATCGGCCTGCTCGAGGGCGCGCACGAGCCGTATGGAGGCGTCCAGCGGGTTGCCGATCGGGGTCGCGGCGAGGGTCAGGGTTCCACATGCGAGCATCCGCCCATCGTAGGGCCGCGGCCTCCGGGGACGCTCCGGAGCGATGACCTAGCATGACCGGGTGCCCACGCAGGAGATGACCCGACCCCGCGACGCCGACCCCGAGGCGGATCCGGCCTCCACGCGCAGCGCCCTCGAACGTCTCCTGCATGCCGAGCCGCTGCCTGCGAGCCGCCTGGCCTGGGCCGGGGCGCTGGCCGTCTTCGCTCTGGCCCTCGCGCTGCGGCTCTGGGGGCTGGGCGGCATCCACGAGCTGATCTTCGACGAGACCTACTACGTGAAGGACGGCTACACCCTCGTCCACCACGGCGTCGAGATGAACTGGCCCGATGAGCCCGACGAGGCCTTCGAGGCCGGACAGGTCGACAGCTACGAGGACCGCGGCGCTTACGTGGTCCACCCCAGCGTGGGCAAGTGGGTGATCGGCCTGGGCATGCTCGCGCTCGGGGCCGACGACCCCTGGGGCTGGCGGATCTCGGTGGCCGTGCTGGGCGCCCTGTCGGTGCTCATGCTCGCCCGGATCACCCGTCGCCTGCTGCGCTCGACCGGGCTGGGGCTCATCGCCGGCGGGCTGCTCGCGATCGACGGCCTGCACCTCGCCCAGTCGCGGACGAGCCTGCTGGACCTCGTGCTGATGTTCTTCGTGCTCGCGGCCTTCGGGGCGCTCCTGATCGACCGGGACGCCTTCCGGCGACGCCTCGCGGCGGTGACCGCCCGCGCGATCGACACCGGGGAGTCCCTCTCGGTGCTCGGCATCTCCGGGGGGCTGCGACCCTGGCGGCTGGCCGCCGGGGTCCTGCTGGGCCTCGCCTGCGGGGTGAAGTGGTCGGGCCTGTACTTCCTCGCGGTCTTCGGCATCATGACGGTGCTGTGGGACTGGTGGGCGCGCCGCAGGATCCGGGAGGATCGGTGGCTCGCGAACGGGTTCTTCCGCGACGCGGTCCCCGCCTTCTTCGCGATGGTCGGCACCGCCGCGCTCACGTACCTCGCGTCTTGGACCGGCTGGTTCGCGAGCGACAAGGGCTACTACCGGCACTGGGCGGAGGAGAACGGGCATGAGGGCGGCAATCCGGTCCTGAACGCGCTGCGGTCCCTGTGGCACTACCACGCCCAGGCCTACGAGTTCCACGTGGGCCTGGACTCGGAGCATCCGTATCAGGCGAGCCCCGTGGGCTGGCTGCTGCAGATCCGCCCCACGAACTTCTACTACCGCTCCTACGACTTCGGCGAGATGGGGTGCCAGGCGGAGAAGTGCGGCGCGCAGATCCTGTCCGTCGGCAATCCGCTGATCTGGTGGCTGGGGACGCTCGCGGTGCTCGTGACGCTCCTGGTGGGGATCATCTGGCGCGACGGGCGCGCCTGGGCCGCGCTGAGCGGGATCATCGGCGGGTACCTGCCGTGGTTAATGTACCTGGACCGGACGATCTTCACCTTCTATGCGGTGGTGTTCGAGCCGTGGCTGATCCTGTGCCTCGTCTACGTGATGGGGCTGGTGATCGGGCCGCTGCGGGCGGATCCCGAACGGCGTCTGGCCGGGACCCTGTTCATCGGCTCCGTGCTCGCGCTGATCGTGCTCGTCTCCGCCTTCTTCTGGCCGATCTGGACCGGTCAGGTGATCGATCTCGAGCAGTGGCGCTGGCGCATGTGGCTGCCCAGCTGGCCGTAGGACGGACCGCGGGGCGGAACGGTCGGAGGCACGGGCCATGGGCACCTATGATGACGCCATGGAACCGGATCTCCCCGCTCAGCGGTCCGCACCGAGCTCCTCGGACCTCCGGGAGTTCGCCCGTGACCTCGGCATCGGCACCGATCACTGGGGCTTCGACGGGACGCTGAAGCAGGTCCCGGACGCCACTCTCCTGAAGGTGATGCGCGCTCTGGGGCACGAGATCTCCACGGGCGAGGACATCGCCCGGGCGCGTGCCGAGCGCGAGGCCGCGCAATGGCGGCGCACGCTGCCGCCGGTGACGGTGCTGCGCGAGGACGAGCAGGGCTCCGTGCCCGTGCACGTCGCCCATGGGAGCCCCGTGCGGCTCTCGCTCCGCCTCGAGGAGGGCACCGCGCAGGACCTCCCCCAGATCGAGGACAACACCCCTCCCCTCGAGGTGGACGGGATGCTCCGGGGCCGGGCCCGCTTCGCCGTCCCCTCCGGGCTGCCGCTGGGCTGGCATGTGCTCGTGGCCCATGTCGACGGCGGGACCGTGGAGGCTGATCTGGTCGTCACGCCCGTGCGGCTGGATGCCCAGGACGATCTCGGTGCCCGGCAGGCCGTCGGTGTGCAGGCGCAGCTGTACTCGATCCGCTCGCAGGGCTCCTGGGGGATCGGCGACCTCGGGGACCTGCGGGACCTCTCCGCGATCCTGGGAGCTCGGCATGGCGCGGACTTCCTGCTCGTCAACCCGCTGCACGCCTCCGATCCCCAGCCGCCGATGGAGCCGAGCCCCTATCTCCCGGTCACGCGGCGCTTCACCTCCGCGCTCTACCTGCGCATCGAGGACGTACCCGAGTATGCGTCCCTGCCTGAGTTCGCGCGGCAGCGCATCGGCCTGCTCCGCACGGGTGTCGCGTCGTGGAACGAGAGAGCCGACCGCCTTGAGCGCGATGAGGTGCTGGGCGCGAAGATGCAGGCTCTCAAGGAGCTGTTCGCGGCACCCCGCACCGCAGGTCGGCAGGCCCTGTTCGACGCCTTCCGGGCGCGCGAGGGGCAGGGCCTCGCCGATTTCGCCCTGTGGTCCGCGCTCGTCGAGCGGGCCCGCCGCACCCATGCCGCGTTCCCGGAGCCCGGTTCCGATGTCGTCCAGCAGGCGCGCCTCGACCTCGCCGACCGGATCGAGCTGCACGAGTGGATCCAGTTCGTCCTGGACGAGCAGCTGGGCAGGGCTCAGAGCGCTGCCCTCGACGCCGGGATGCGGGTCGGGATCATGCACGACCTCGCCGTGGGCGTCACGACCGAGGGCGCCGATGCCTGGCGCCTGGGCCCGGTGCTCGCGCGAGGGGTCGGGGTCGGTGCTCCGGCGGACCAGTACAACCAGCACGGCCAGAACTGGCATCAGCCGCCGTGGCGCCCCGACGCTCTCGCGGCGGAGTCCTACCGTCCCTGGCGGGACATGCTGCGCTCCCTCATGCGCCATGCGGGCGCGCTGCGGATCGACCATGTGCTGGGGCTGTTCCGCCTGTGGTGGATCCCCGAGGGCAACCTCGCCTCCGACGGTGCGTACGTGCACTACGACCACGACGCGATGATCGGCATCCTCGCGCTCGAGGCGCGGCGTTCGGGCACGATCGTGATCGGCGAGGATCTCGGCACCTTCGAGCCGTGGGTGCGCGGCTACCTCGACTCCCGCGGGATCCTGGGCACCTCGATCCTCTGGTTCGAGACGCAGGGCGACGGCGGACCGATCCCGCCCTCGCAGTACCGGAGCCAGTGCCTGGCCTCCGTGAACACGCACGACCTGCCGCCGACCGCCGGGTACCTGGCCGGCGACCATGTGCGGCTGCGCCACGAGCTGGGGCTGCTGGACGGCTCGCTCGAGGAGGAGCTCGAGGCCGATGCCGCCGCCCGGGCCCGGTTCCTCGACGCGATCGCGGCCCAGGGACTGCTGCGCGAGGGCGAGCGGGACGACGAGGAGCTGGTCCTCGCCCTGCACCGCTACCTCGCGTCCTCGCCGTCGCTGCTGCTGGGCGTCTCCCTCGTGGACTGCGTGGGCGAGCGCCGTATCCAGAACCAGCCGGGGACGGACGAGGAGTACCCGAACTGGCGGATCCCGCTGGCCGATGCCGCAGGCCGCGTCGTCACCGTCGAGGACGTCGCGACCGATGCCCGCACGGCCCGCCTGCTGGCCGCGGTGCGGCAGGCCGCCGGGACCTGATCAGGCGGGGAAGACGTCCTCCCACTCCTCGCGACGATCGAGGAAGGCGCGGGCCGCGGCCTGGGCGCCCTCGAGCGTGTGGTGGGCGCCCCAGCCGCACTGGACCTCGTTCGCCGCCGGGACCTCGGTCGCCGCCAGGAGATCCTGCAGGGTCGCCTCGAGCACGGGCGCGAAGTCGGCGGCGGTGTGCTCCCCGGACAGCAGCGCGTAGAAGCCGGTGCGGCAGCCCATCGGCGAGACGTCGATGACGTCGGAGGTGTGCTCGCGCATGTGCTCGGCCATGAGGTGCTCGAGGGAGTGCACCGCATCGGAGTCGAGGTGGGCGACGTTGGGCTGGGTGAAGCGGATGTCGAACTTCGTGAGCACGTCCCCGGCCGGGAGGACCTTGCGATCGGCGATGCGGATGTACGGGGCGCGGACCGCGCGATGGTCGAGGTTGAAGCTCTCGACGTTCATGCGCGCGCGGGCGTCCTCGGCGGTGCGCTCGGGCGCAGGGGTCTCGGACATGGGGCCTCCTCGGGATCGGGTTCGCGGTACCCGAAGACGGTACCGCCCTCCCCGGGTCGGCAGCATCTCCGCGCGGAGCCGCGGACATCCCCGGTAACCTGGACGGATGCGCCTGCTCCCGCCGACCGGATCGTGGCCGCGGGACTTCCGCCTCCACTTCGCGGCACGGCTGTCCGCCGGGCTCGGCTCCCAGGGGACCTACGTCGCGACCCCGCTCGTGGCGCTGCTGACCTTCTCCCCCGCCCAGGCGGCGCTCGTCACCGCGGCGTCCTACCTGTCGACGCTCCTGGTCGGGGTTCCCGCGGGGCTGCTGGCCGATCACACGTCCCGGCGGCGCGTCATGGCCGGGGCGGAGGCGGTGCAGCTGATCGCCATGCTGGGTCTCGCCGGGTGCTTCGCCTCCGCCTCCCCGCCCCTCGCGCTCGTGTGCGCGCTGTCCTTCGTCAACGGCGCCATGTTCGCGGTGTTCGGGGCCGCGTCCTCGAGCGCCGTGCCCGACCTGGTCGACCGCTCGGAGCTGACCGGGGCGCTCAGCGCGATGCAGGGACGCGACGCCGTGATCAGCGTCATCGGTCCCGTGATCGGAGCCGCTCTCGTCGCCGTCGCCCCATGGCTGCCCTTCGTGGTCGCCGCCGCGACCTTCGGGACGGCGGTGCTGCTGCTCGCCGGCATCTCGCAGCCGCTGCACCCGCGCCCCTCCCCCGACGGCCAGGACGCCGCGCCGGGCACGGGTCCGGGCTCCCGGCGGGGACGGGCCGTGCGCGGCTTCTCGCTGATCCTCGCGCAGCCGGTCCTGCGCGGGGTCGTGGCGGCGCAGGTCCTGCTCAGCCTGGTGCTGACCGGATCGTTCTTCACCGTGATCGCCGTGCTCTCCCAGCGCGGCGTCGTGATCGGTTCCGGAGCGGTGACCGCGGCGATGGGGGCGGGCCTGCTCCTGGGCAGCGTGCTGGCCGGACGCGTCGGCGGCCGCTGGTCGGTGACGCACGCTGTCCTCGTGCAGGCGCTCGTCTGGACGGGATGCATGGGTCTGCTCGCGCTGTGGGCGCCCGTCGCGACCTGGTCGCTGCTCGCGCTCATGGTCCCGGTGCTCGCGCTCATGTGGCTGCTCGTGCCGGCCTCGCGGGTCGCCCTCGAGCTGTGGATCGCCGATCGGGTGGCGCGGGAGGAGCGCGGTCGTCTGCAGTCCGGGCGCGGCGTGCTCATGGCCGTGGCGAGCCCGCTCGGTCCCACCCTGAGCGGCCTGCTCCTGGCCGGACCCGGCGCCCCTGCCGCCTTCGCGGTCCTCGCCGCGGCCTCGCTGCTGGCCGCGGTGCTGGTGACGCTGCTGCCGCGGTCACTCGGGTCCTGAGTCTCAGCCCCGCCGTCCCCCACGCCCTGTCCGTGCGCTGCGCCGTCCCGAGGAGCCGGAGCGGGCGGAGCGCTGGGCGGCGCTCCCTCGCGCGGACCGTGTCGTCCCGGCGCCTGCCTGCTGCCCTCCTCGACCGCGCGACGGGGTCTCCTCCCCGCGGCTCGAGCGGGTGGTCCGGCCGCGGACGACGGCCACGAACTCCTGACGCAGGGCGTCATCGGCGGCAGCGGGCCAGGCGAGGGCCACACGGGTCGGCTCGGCATCCCGCACGACCCGGTGCACGGCGTCCCTGCGGTGGTGGAGGCGGGCCAGGGACATGGGCATGAGGGCGTGACCGACGCCGGTCGCCGCGACGGCGACCCGCTCGGCGGCATCGTCGAGGTTCTGCGGCGCGATCGCGATCGATTCCGCGAGCTCCTGCGCTCCGAGGTCCTCGTACAGGCTCAGCACGTCGTCCACGCCGACCACGGCGACGGGACGCTCCTCCCACAGCGGCACCACGTGGAGATCGCCGTCGTCCTCGAGCGGAAGGCGGACGAAGCACAGGTCCACCTCCTCCTCGGCGAGGGCGGCGCGCTGCCTGCTCCAGGGGATCTGCACGAGCTCGAGCCGAGCCGGGCGTCGGCCGTCCCGCCAGCGCCGGGCGAAGCGGTCGGGTTCGACGCCGGGGACGTAGCCCACTCGCAGGATCTGGTCCGTCATGAGCGCAAGCGTACGCGGCGCCGGAGCTCAGCCCTCCCGCAGGACGCGCAGCAGGTCCGCCGTGAAGCGGTCGGGGGCGGTGAGGTTCACGAGGTGCCCGCCGTAGGGCAGCACGACCAAGCGGCCGCGGGGAGCGGCGGCCGCGAAGGATCGCTCGTGCACCCGCATCTGGTCGAAGCGGGGGTTCAGGATCGTGACCGGGCAGGTGATCCGGGCGAGGTCGGCGCGCAGATCCAGACCGGCGAGCGCGGCGAAGGCCGGGCCGATCACCGCGGACGCGGTGAGTCCGCCGGCGACGTAGGCGCGGTGGCCCTCCGCATGAAGGAGCAGCCGCGGCAGCAGGCCCGCGCTCCCGTGACGGCCGGCGGCCGCGGCGGACCGCATCACCGCGCCGTACAGGCGGGCGCTCCGCTCTCCCGCCTGCGCGGATCCGCCGATCACGGTGAGCGAGGAGAGCACGCCGGGATCCGGGAGCGTCGCTGCCGCGTGGATGGCGAGCATGGCGCCGAGGGAGTGGCCCGCGAGATGGGCCCGCCCGCGAGGGTCGTCGGCCGCCGCCCGCTGGACGGCCCTGTGGAGCACCCGCATGGCCGCGTCCAGGGCGAACGGCTCCCGCCGGCGCTCGCCGTGCCCCGGCAGATCCGGGGTGAGGACGGTGTGCCCGGCCGCGACCAGGGCCGGCCTCTGCGGATCCCACTGGGTGCGGGACGTCCGGGTGCCGTGGACGAGGACGAGGGGCAGGGGTGCCGCCGGCGGAGGATGGAGGCTCATGCGGATCGCCGGGTCCGGGCCGCCTCGCGGATGATCCGGGTGAAGCGGCGCGGCCGGTTGAGGTTCGCGATGTGCCCTGCGCGGTCGAGGATCCGCAGGGTGCCGTCGCGCGCGGCCTCCCGGCACTGCCGCTCGTGTCGGCGGAACGGGTCCGAGGCGCCGTTGACGAACGTGATGGGCACGTCGATCACGCGCAGGTCGCCGAGCAGATCCATGCCGCCGACGACCTCCACCACGCCGGGGACGACGCCGTGGGCGCGTCCGCCGCCGTAGTAGCGCCGCGCCGCCTTCGGCGAGTTCGCCCGGGCGAAGGCCCGATGCACCCGGGCGTCGCTGTCGCCCGGCATCCAGTCCTTCATCCTCAGCCATATCCCGTACATCCGGGCGAGCTGCGGGCCCGGGACCACCGTGCAGTCCGCGGCGACGAGCGCGGCCAGGCGCCCCGGGTTCTGCGCCGCCCAGCGGATCGCGAGATAGCCGCCCAGAGAGAGCCCCACGAGCACGGGCGGCTCGGGGCAGGCGGCGACGGCGTCCGTGATCGTTCGCAGGCTCGTGTCCCGGGTGAAGCGCTCCGCGGCGCGGCGGCCGTGGCCGGGGAGATCCGGGGCCTGGACGTGGAAGCCCTTCTCGCGCAGACGACGGATCTGGCCCTTCCACATGGTGCGGGAGGAGCGGACGGCGTGCACGAGGACGACGCTGCGGGTCATCGGACCGGAGCCCGGGAGGCGAGCATGATCCGATCCTAGTCGGCCCGGGCGGCATCGATCCGGCTCCGGCCGTCTGCGCCTCGCCGATATCCGCTCGCCGGATCCTCCCTCCGCTGCTCGGCCAGGCTCCCCTGCCCTGACCGGCCCGCAGGATCAGGGCCGGGGCGGAGTCAGGGCAGGATCGCGTCGACATACCCGCCGTCGACGCGGACCGCGGCTCCCGTCGTCGCAGACGCGAGAGGAGAGCTGAGGTAGGCGACCATGTTCGCGATCTCCTCCGGCTCGATGAGCCGCTGCAGCAGCGACTGCGGCCGGTGCAGGCGCATGAACTCCCGCTGGGCCTGCTCCCACGGGAGCGCGCGATCGACCAGCTGGTAGACGAAGTCCTCGACCCCGCCGGTGTGCGTCGGCCCGGCGATCACGGAGTTCACGGTCACGCCGGTGCCCGCCGCCTCCTTCGCGAAGCCCCGGGAGACGGCGAGCAGCGCCGTCTTCGACATGCCGTAGTGGATCATCTCCGCGGGGATGACGATCGCGGAATCGCTCGCGATGTCCAGGACGCGTCCCCAGCCCCGGGCGATCATCCCGGGGAGCGTCAGGCGGATGAGACGCACCGCAGCGAGGACGTTGACCTCGAAGTAGCGCCGCCATTCGTCGTCCTGGATCTCGAGCGCGTCCGCGGCACCGAAGATCCCGAGATTGTTCACGAGGATGTCGACGTCACCGGCCGCTGCGAGCACGGCATCGGCCCCGGCCGGATCGGTGACGTCCCCGGGGGCGGCGATCAGCTGCCGCCCCGGATCCTGGGCCCGCATCTGTGCGCAGGCGGACTCGACCGCCTCCGGTCTGCGGCCGTTGATCGCGACGCGGGCGCCGGCATCGGCGAGGGCGGCCGCGATGGCGCGTCCGATCCCCTGGGTGGATCCGGTCACCAGGGCAGTCCGCCCGGACAGGTCGATGAGCATGGTCCCTCTTCCGTGGAGCGGTTCGGGCGCGGACGGGCCCGGTCGTCCCACCACCCTAGGCGTCCCGGCACGGGGTCGCGCCCGGCCCTGACATCCGCACCGCTCGGGCGTACCGTGGGGCACGTCCCCTCATGCCTGGAGGCGCCATGACCATCGACCTGTCCACCCGCGCTCTCGAGGTTCCCGGGGCGGTGCTGGCCTACGACGTCCGCACCCCCTCGACCCCGTCGTCGCATCGACCGCTGTTCGTGCTCGGCTCGCCGATGGCGGCTTCCGGGTTCGCACAGCTGCTCGAGCACCTCACGGACCGGATCGTCCTCACCTACGACCCGCGGATGGCCGAGCGCAGCCGCCTGACCGCGCCGGCTCCCGTGAGCGTCGAGATCCATGCCGAGGACCTGCACGCGATCGTCGCCGATGCCGCCCTGGGACCCGTGGACGTCTTCGCCAGCAGCGGCGGCGCGATGGTCGTCCTGCCGTGGGCCCTCGCGCATCCCGGGGACCTCGGCGTGGCGGTGCTGCACGAACCGCCTCTGGCCCTGCTGCTCCCGGACGCCGAGGTCGTGGTGCAGGCGATGGCGGACATCGCCGCTTCCTACCAGCGGGAGGGCTTCGGTCCCGCGATGGCCCGGTTCATCCGCCTGGTGACGGTACGGGGGGAGCTGACGCCGGACCATCTGACCGCGCCCGCTCCGGACCCCGCGGCCTTCGGGCTCCCCGTGCAGGACGACGGCTCGCGCGATGATCCGCTGCTGGCCTACAACGTGGCGATGCCCCACTACCTGCCCGATGCCGAGCAGCTGCGCGGAAGCGGAGTCCGCCTGGTCCCCGCCGTCGGCGCCGAGGGCGAGGGCACGGTCGCCCGTCGCGGAGGCGAGGCCCTCGCAGCCCTGCTGGGGACCGAGCCGGTCGTCTTCCCCGGCGACCACGGGGGATTCGCACGCTCGGACTGGACGCCGCGCAACGACCCGGCGGCGTTCGCGGCGACGCTGCGCGGAGTCCTCGACACGGGCCGACGCGGCCCCCGTCAGGACGGGATCGCGTGAACGCGGGCGGCCCTGCCGGGGATCGCCCGGACTACGACCTGATCGTGATCGGCGCAGGCCCCGTCGGCGAGAACGTCGCCGACTACGCGACCCGGCGCGGCCTCCGAGCCGCGATCGTCGAGGAGGAGCTCGTCGGCGGGGAGTGCTCCTACTGGGCGTGCATGCCCTCGAAGGCGCTGCTGCGCAGCGGGAGCGCGCTGCGGGCCGCGCGCGCCGTCGCGGGAGCGCGGGAGGCCGCCTCCGGCGAGCTCGATGTCGCCGCGGTGCTGCGCCGTCGGGACGCGTTCGCGGCGAACTGGCACGACGACGGGCAGGTCTCCTGGCTCGAGAGCGCCGGCATCCCGCTGCTCCGGGGCCGGGCGCGGCTCACGGGCCCGGGCAGGATCGAGCTCGACGGGGTCCCGTACTCGGCCCGTGCGGTGGCGCTCGCCACCGGCTCGGTCCCGGTCCTGCCGGACATCCCCGGGCTCGCCGACGCCGCCCCGTGGGGGACCCGGGAGATGACGTCGGTGCGGCAGGTGCCGCAGAGCCTCGCGATCATCGGCGGAGGCGTCGCCGCGGTCGAGGCCGCGACCGTCTTCGCGTCGTTCGGGACGCGCGTCGTGGTCCTGGCCCGCGGCGGGCTGCTCAGCCGGGAGGAGCCCTTCGCCGGAGAGCTGGTCGCCTCCGCGCTGCGGGCGGACGGGGTGGACGTGCGCCTGGGCACGACACCGCACCGGGTGGACCGCGAGTCCGGCGGGACGGTGCGGATCGCGCTGCCGGACGGCGAGCTGCTCGAGGCGCAGGAGGTTCTGGCCGCGACCGGTCGCCGACCCGCGACCGCTGATCTGGGGCTCGAGACGGTGGGATTGGATCCGCAGGAGCGGATCGAGGTCGACGAGACGATGCTCGTCGCGGGCACGGACTGGCTGTACGCGGCCGGCGACGTGAACGGCAGGGCCCTGCTGACCCACCAGGGCAAGTACCAGGCGCGCGTGGCGGGAGAGGCGATCGCCGCGCGTCTGCGCGGCGGTCCCGTGCGGGACGAGCCCTGGGGTCGCCACGCCGCGACCGCCGATCATGCCGCGGTCCCGCAGGTGGTGTTCACGCATCCGGAGGTCGCCCGGGTCGGCCTGACCGAGCGGGAAGCCGTCCGGGCCGGGCTGCGGATCCGCACGGTCGATCAGGAGATCGGTGCGATCGCCGGCGCCTCCCTGCACGCCGACGGGTACACGGGCCGGGCCCGGGTCGTGGTCGACGAGGATCGCGGGATCCTCGTGGGAGCCACCTTCGCGGGCGCCGATGTCGCCGAGCTGCTGCACGCGGCGACGATCGCGGTCGTCGGCGAGGTCCCGCTGACGCGTCTGTGGCATGCGGTGCCCGCCTACCCGACCATGAGCGAGCTGTGGCTGCGGCTGCTCGAGGCGTACGGCTCCGCGGACTGAGAAATCGCTTGCTCCGGCGCCGAGGTCGTCCCTAGCCTGCGAGCATGTCCCATCTCGACGCATCCGGCATCGACTACGTCCTCCCCGACGGACGCCCCCTCCTGCACGAGGTGTCGCTGCGGGTCGGGGACGGCGAGCGCGTCGCGCTGATCGGTGCGAACGGAGCCGGGAAGTCGACGCTCCTGCGGATCATCACCGAGGACCTGGCAGCGCATGCCGGAGCCGTCACCCGGGCCGGGACGCTGGGGGTCATGCGGCAGTTCATCGCAGGCGGCGCGCAGGCGACGGTGCAGCAGCTGCTGCTGTCGGTCTCACCGGATCCTCTGCGGGAGGCGGCGCAGGTGCTCGCCCGCACCGAGGCCGCGATGGAGCGCACCGGCACCGAGAAGGCGCAGATGGCCTACGCCGATGCCGTCGTCGCCTGGGGCGACGCGGGAGGCTACGACGCCGAGGTGCTGTGGGACATCTGCACGACGGCGGCGCTCGGCGTGCCCTACGACCGCTGCCGGGACCGCCTGCTCACCACGCTGTCCGGCGGCGAGCAGAAGCGCCTGGCCCTCGAGGCGCTGCTGCGCGGACCCGACGACCTGCTGCTCCTGGACGAGCCGGACAACTCCCTGGACGTGCCGGGCAAGCGCTGGCTCGAGGAGCAGATGCGGTCCAGCGACAAGGGCATCCTGTTCGTGAGCCATGATCGCGAGCTGCTGGCCCGGGCCGCGACCTCGATCGTGACGCTCGAGCTGGGCGGGGCGGGGAGCACCTCGTGGACGCACGCGGGCGGCTTCCGGACCTACCATGCGGCGCGGGAGCAGCGGTTCGAGCGCTTCGAGGAGCTGCGTCGCCGGTGGGACGAGGAGCACGCCAAGCTCCGCGACCTGGTGCAGATGTACAAGATCAAGGCGGCCTACAACTCCGACATGGCCTCCCGGTATCGTGCGGCGCAGACGCGGCTGGCCCGTTTCGAGGAGATCGGTCCTCCGCAGGAGCAGCCCCTCGAGCAGCACGTGCAGATGCGTCTGCAGGGCGGTCGGACGGGCAAGCGAGCGCTGGTGTGCGCGGAGCTCGAGCTGACCGGGCTGATGCATCCCTTCGATGCGGAGGTCCGCTTCGGGGACCGGGTCGCGGTGCTCGGCTCGAACGGCTCCGGCAAGTCGCACTTCCTGCGCCTGCTGGCCGGGGGCGGCACCGATCCGGAGGCGGAGCACGAGCCCGTCGGCGACCTGGAGATCGCCCCGGTCCCCCATTCCGGCAGCGCTCGTCTGGGCGCGCGCGTCCGTCCGGGATGGTTCGCCCAGAACCGGGCCCGCCCGGAGCTGGCGGAGCGGACGCTCCTGGAGATCCTGCATCGCGGCGATGAGCACCGGCGAGGCATGCCCCGCGAGGAGGCGTCCCGGGCGCTGGCCCGCTACGACCTCGCGGGAGCGGCGGAGCAGCGATTCGACTCGCTCTCGGGCGGGCAGCAGGCGCGCCTGCAGATCCTGCTGCTCGAGCTGGGCGGGGCGACGATGCTGCTCCTGGACGAGCCGACCGACAACCTGGACCTCGTCTCCGCGGAGGCGCTCCAGCATGCGCTGGGCCTCTTCGAGGGGACGGTCCTCGCGGTCACGCACGATCGCTGGTTCGCCCGCGACTTCGACCGCTTCCTGATCTTCGGCGCCGACGGCGGGGTCTACGAGGCTCCGGAACCGGTGTGGGACGAGGCCCGGGTCGCTCGCAGCCGCTGAGGCGAGCGCCCACCATGGGGACGGATTGTCTGCTTGTCTGCGGAGTTAGATAGGGTCGCCGCAGATCGGCCCGCTCCGCGTCCGTGGAGCGAGCAGCAGCACGAGAGGATTCCCATGAGCATGACCCCCGCGTCGCCGCCCCGAGACCTGCGCACCGCGAGGACCGGGGAGGACGGCGCGCTCGCCCCCGCCCCCTTCGAGGAGGTCCTCCGTCTCGAGCAGGTCGACGTGATCCGCCAGGGCCGTCGGATCCTCGCCGAGGCGTCCCTCACCGTCCGGCCTGGGGAGCACTGGGCCCTCATCGGCCCCAACGGTGCCGGCAAGAGCACGATCCTCAGCATGTGCGGGGCCCTCGAGCATCCCAGCCGCGGCACCGTGCACGTGCTCGGGGAGCAGCTGGGCCGGGTCGAGATCCGGGCGCTGCGGGAGTCGATCGGCCACGTGAACCCGCGCCACCCCCTGCGCGCAGCGCTCACGGTCCGCGAGGTGGTGCTGACGGGGGCGACCGGCACCGAGGAGCTCATGCGGCGCTGGAAGCCGAGCCCCGAGCTCACCGCCCGCGCCGATCACCTGATCCGGCTGCTGGGGCTGGGCGACCTCCACGACGCCCGCTGGCCGACCATGTCCCAGGGCGAGCGAGGCCGTGCCCTCATCGCACGGGCCCTCGTGTCCGATCCCCGCCTGCTGCTGCTGGACGAGCCCTCGACCGGCCTCGACGTCGCCGCCCGCGAGCTGCTGCTGGAGACGGTCGACGAGCTGCACCGCACCCATCCGGAGCTCGCGACCGTGCTGGTGACCCATCACCTCGAGGAGCTTCCGGAGAGCACGACCCACGCCGCCCTCGTCCGGAACGGGCGCATCATCGCCTCCGGGGACGTCGCGGAGGTGCTCACCACCGAGCTGGTGACGACATGCTTCGACCACCCCATCCGGATCGAGCACCACGACGGGCGGTGGCAGGCGCGGGCGGATCGCCGCTGAGGCTCGCGGGCTCGGCGGCCCGGCCGACAGCTCCGACCCCTCAGATGCGGAGGGCCCCGGCCCGTCGGAGGACGGAGCCGGGGTTCGGATCAGTCGGCTGACGAGCTCAGCGAGCGTTGCCGTTGTTGACGTGATAGTCGCCCTTGCCGCGGTTCTTGCCGCCGTGGGCGCCGGGGCCGTTCTGGCCGCTGCCGGGCTCGACATGGTTCGTGGGCGTGTGGACGATGTCGAAGAACACCGCGGTGTCGCCGGCGACGGGGAAGACGCGGTAGGTGAACACGTGCTTGTCCAGTCGGACGATCGGCACGGTGCGCTGGAACAGCACATTGCCGGCGGCGTCGCGGGCGTTGATCCACCGCTCGGAGCCGTCGGGGGTGACGGTCCACTCGCCCCTGCAGCGTGGGGCTGTCGTCGAGGTTGTACATCGTGTGCGTGCCGTCGGCGTCGAAGTAGGCCCAGCCGACGAAGCTCGCGACCGCGGCGTCGTCGAGGGCGGCGCGGCGCCCGTCCTGGTCGAGGGCGAAGGTCGTCTTCCAGGGAGTGGAGGCGAGGACGTCGGAAGGAGTCCGCACGGACGTCGTGCGGACGGGGGCGGCCGGCGATGCGGCGGGCGCCGCGACGACGGCGGCGAAGGCAAGGGCCGAGGCTCCGAGCACGGAGCGGCGGGACGGTGCAGAGGTGATGTTCATGCTCATCGCCGTAGGATTCCGTGCCTCCGCGACGCATCAACCGATCGGCTATCCGCGGACAGCCGGTCGGCAGCCGGAGCCCGTCGGGAGCGCTAGCCGCTCGACGAGCGCCTCAGCCCGTATCCTCGCAGGCCCGGTGAGGGAGCGAGCGCACGCGGTGCCGGGACCTGGTCCCAGCCCTGCGACCTCCTCGATGCCCTCGAGACGCGCTTCCGACTGCGCCATGGGCCCTCCGCCCGAGGTTCCACCGTCCGGATCGGCTCGGGATTCCGATGGGGCCCCAGCCCCGGTGCGCGAGCCCCTCGGGCACGGCCGCGCTCGGTTCCCTCCCGCCTCGACGGAGTCGCCGAGTGGGTGCGTCGTCGCGGGTGGCCTCGAACCACCGGCCTCTCCCGTGTCGGGGGAGCGCTCTACCGCTGAGCTACGCGACGTGGTGGGCACCGCGGGCTCGATCCGAGGCGCCAGTACCTCGACGGCGCCTGGAGTACCGCACGGCCAACTCAGACCGGAGCCCTCTATGCCGCTCCGCCGGGTCTGCGAGGTCGCAGTCAACGTCGCCAAGGACTCGAGACACCCTGGCGAACTCGGCTCGTCTGCATGTATGATGCGAGTCACATCCAGGGGGGCCTCCACGGTGCGGATGGCCATGATCGACCTCCGACTCGTTCGACGCCTTGCGCGCACAGTAGACCGGAGAGAAAAATAAGAGCCCTTCGTAAGATTCGGACCGTCCTGATCGCGGCCACATTTTGCCTCACCCTTGGCATCTCGGGGGCGGCAAACGCGGAAGGGGAGAATGTCGATTCGGAGAACTATGCGGTTCAGGCTGACTGGTGCGCACATACGGCGAGTAATCCGCAGTACGCGGGAAAGCTGATATGCGGCTCGATGGTGTCCTATGAGTCCGGGGCCATCTACGGGATAAAGCGCGCCGGAATCGTGACGACGAACAATACTACAATCAAGAGCATCACCATTCGGCAGGGGAACGACACGTACGATAAAGCCAAGGTGGTCGCCACGAATTCGACGAGTGGCTATGCTGTCAGCACGGCCGCACCCACTTCTGCCCGCGGCTTTGCTTACTGCAAGCAGAGCACCGGAGGGTTGCTCTACTGCTGGGCCCGGTCTTCGTGAATCGCACTGCACGTAGCGCGGCAATCGTTTTCGTGACTCTGGCGATCGGGGTCGTGCTCTCCGGATGCACCACTCCGACAGCAGGACCGATGGAGCCTTCTAGTCAGACAAATGTGACAATGGAAGTCCTTGCTCGCCATAAGTAGGTGATCGATACGCCACCGGCTGAATATGCGGATCCGCAATTGGGGATCGAGGATGAGTCTTGGCGCCTCGCGAAGACAGGTCAGAACTTGGAGGTGTTCGTCGGCGCTACCTCCGCCACGTACTGTCTGCTGGTCATTAAGTCTGAAGTTGGAACCCAGGCCTGCAGTCAACTGTCGGTATCGACGCCACTATCGATGGTGAGCGAAACTCCTGACGGAACTGGCGATGTTGCCTACATTGTAGTCTCGGACGCCTATGTTTTTGCGAGTGTCGGAGGTGTTGATTGTGTCGCCGCGAACAACATCATTGCGATCGAGAATCCGCTACAGGGTGATGGCGTGATTGAGCTCCTCGATCAAGATGGAGCCTCCCTTGAGCTGAAGCTTCCGTCCAGCATCGACGGCAAAGTCTCCGTCGGCGATCCCCAGTGCCTCTGACGTGAGGCTTGGGTTGGCAGTATTGGCCCTTTTGGTGCTTTGCTTCGAATTGCGGCTGTTTTCTCCCGTGTGAAGCAATTCGATCGACGCAGGAGCTTCCGAGATAAATCAATTTAGCCATGTCGTCCTCAGGCGGGCTAGCGGCATCGTGCCGGCAGTAAATTGGCCCCTGTGCGGGATCGAACCAGGGGCCACCCGCCTAACGGGCGGGCGCACTGCCGCTGAACTACGAGACGTGTTGGGCTCTGCGGGCTCAGCCCGAGGGACGTGACCCGAACGCGTTGAGCTCCCCTGGGAGGGATCGAACCTCCGGCCTTGCGCTTAACAGGCGCCTGCTCGTGCCGCTGAGCTACAGGGGAATGATCCTCCCGTCGGGAGGAAGTCGGGATGGCGGGGCTCGAACCCGCGACCTCACGGCCCCCAGCCGTGCGCGCTACCACCTGCGCCACATCCCGGCACCCGTCGCGGCATGCGCTACGACGGGGCGGACGAAGCCCGAGCACCACCTCGGGCCCCGCGTTGATCGACTGGTCTTGGCCCGGGAGCGTCGATCGGACTGCCCGGCGGCGCGACCCACCGACGGCCGCTCGCGGAAGGTGTGGGGGTCGAACCCACGCGCCCCGGAGGACGACGGCCTAGCAAGCCGCTGCATTACCGCTCTGCCAACCTTCTCCATGGATCCTCCCCTCCGCCTGAGGCCTTGCTTGCTCACGGGCTCGTCGTGTTCGCTGGAGACACGGACACGGGAGGCGCTCAACATGGGAGAGAAGTTCACCGCCGAGGAGGCGGTCCGTCGCGTCATGGCCGTCACCGGAAAGGGCTCCGGATGGGCCGCCAGATGGATTTGCAGCACGTTCCCGGGAACCTTCACCCGGGGCCAGCTGGAAGCCGCTCTCGCACGGTGGAAGCGCGATCATGGGCCGGCCATGGCGATGCCACCCATCGGCCCCTCGACAGGACCCGCCCCCAGGGGGCCTGGGATCGGGCTCTGAGAGCTTCGAGCGGGGCTCGAACCCGCGGCCTCCGTCGTACCAGGACGGTGCGCTACCACTGCGCCACCGAAGCGTGACCGGCGCGACCCCGTTCAGGATCCTCGAACGGGGTCGCGCCGCTGGGCGCGATGGTCTCCGTGGCTCCGGTTCTCCGCCGGGCCCTCGGATGAGTCGTACCGAGGGCGATTCGAGCTCTTCGGTCCCCGGCCTGAACACCGGTCGCCGTCCTGCTCGGGGCTGCTCCTCGCCCCTGTGCCCGCCGTCGGGATCGAACCGGCACGACCCTCGCGGGCAACACGGCCCTCAACCGTGCGCGTCTCCCAGATTCCGCCAGGCGGGCATGCCTGCACGCGATGATCCTGTCCTGCCTACCTGCACCGACGGGCGTGCCACCGGCGATCGGGAAGGGGTACGACCCGGGATCCAACGGCCACCCGCCCCGGAGGGGGATGGCATCGAGGTGACGACGGGACTCGAACCCGCATGACCGACTTTGCAGGCCGGTGCCTCGCCCTTCGGCCACATCACCATGACGGGGCGGGCCCGGCTATGGCCCGTGTCCCCGGCAGCCCTCGCACTCGGGGTGGCTGCATACCCTCGGCGTGGGACGGCGGACGGTGCATCGCCTGGCCCCTTCTCCGCGCCGATCGGGCGGCTTGGGTCAGGGATGCCGCACCCTGCCGACGATTCAGCCCGGTCGTCGGCACCGGAGAGCGAGAGCCACTCGCTTCGTACCCTATGCGTTCCCCCGGGCCGCACACCCGCCGACGCGATCCCGCTCGACCTGCTCAAGACCGAACAGGATCCCATCCGCGCGAGCCTGCAAGCGATCACCGGCCGGCTCGACACGTTGGAGACGACCTACGACAAGGCCAAGGTCGGTCTCGACGCGATCCTCGGGCTCCTCACCGACATCAGCGACGTCTACGCCAAGGCCGAACCCGCCGAGCGGCGGATGCTCAACCGGGCACTGTTCGACCGCATCACCATCGATGACGAGGACCAAGCCACCCTCGAACCATGCGAGGTCATCCAAACGATCCTCGCCACCAACCCCAGGTCACACAACGAAAGAACCTTGCCCCGCGATCACACGGGGCAAGGTTCGAACGTTCACCTTTACGTGGAGCTAGGGGGATTCGAACCCCCGACCTTCTCATTGCGAACGAGACGCGCTACCAACTGCGCCATAGCCCCGGGCGGGTGACCCTCCACCGTCCTGCGGCGGGGAGCCGGAGGACAACGCTACCAGAACGTCGACGGGGCGCGGCACATGCCACAACCCGCCTCTGCGCTCCTTGCCTCCGCCTCCGCCCCGGTCTACGGTGGCCACGGCGCGGCCAGCGCCCCAGCGCAGCGAGAGCGAGGTGAGCGATCCATGGACAGTGACAGTTGCACTCCCCCGCCGGACGCCGCCTCGCGGTGCTCCGCCGCGCCCCGCGCCTGATCGGCACCCTGGCTCGGCGGCCCGTGCTCCAGCGCGGCATCCGGCGTCGACAGCCCCGCCCCTGCCCGGCCCCGCCCGGCGCCCCGCAGATCCTCACGCACCGCGCACCGGTCCTGACGGCTCACCTCGCAGCTGAGCCGTGACGACTCGCGGTGGGCGCGGATCCCCTCGCGCCGCGGCCCGGCCGCGCGCTGCTCAGGAAAAGAGCCTCCGATGACCTTCCAGGACCCCGCCGTCGACCTCGACGTCACCGCCCAGACCATCAGCCGCGCGATCGCCGAGCGCGATCTCACCGGCCTCGCCCGCCAGCTCGGCACCCTCGATCTCTCCCAGATCCTCGACATCGGCGGGCGGCTCGAGGACCGCCAGCGCGCCGTCATGTTCCGCCTCCTGCCCAAGGACCGGGCACTCGAGGTGTTCGAGCGCCTCGACCCGGCCCTCCAGCGCGAGCTGGTGCACGACCTGCAGGGCGGCGAGGTCGCCGAGCTCTTCGCAGCGCTCGAGCCCGATGACCGGGTCTGGCTGCTGGACGAGCTCCCGGCAGCCCTGGCCACCCGCCTGCTGCGCGGTCTCCCCGACCATGAGCGGGCGCTGACGGCCTCGGTGCTCGGCTACCCCCAGCACTCGGTGGGCCGGCGCATGAGCCCCGCCTACGTCTCCGCCAGGCCCGAGCACACCGCAGGGCAGACGCTCGAGCGGGTCCGGGCGCGCATCGACGACGCGGAGACGATCTACACCATCCCGGTGCTGGATGCGACACGGCACCTGGTGGGCATCATCAGCCTGCGGGATGTGCTGCGGGCCGAGTCCTCGACCGCGCTCGAGCAGCTCATGGTCGATCCGCACAGCGCCCTGGCGACCGAGGACGCCGAGCTCGCGGCCCGACGCTGCGCCGAGCTGCGCATGCCCGCCCTCCCAGTGGTCGACGCGGAGCAGCGTCTGGTCGGCATCCTCACCCTCGACGATGCGGTGCGGATCCTCGAGCGCGAGGAGGACGAGGACTCCGCCCGCCAGGGCGGCGTCGAGCCCCTGCGCCGCCCCTATCTCGCCACCCCGGTGCGCTCCCTGGTCCGTTCCCGGATCGTCTGGCTGCTGGTCCTCGCCGTCGGGGCGACGCTCACCGTGCAGGTGCTCGACGCCTTCGAGGCGACCCTCGAGCAGGTGACCGTGCTCGCGCTGTTCGTGCCGTTGCTGATCGGCACCGGCGGGAACACCGGGAACCAGGCCGCGACCACCGTCACCCGTGCTCTCGCCCTCGGCGACGTGGGTCCGCGCGACGTGCTGCGTGTCCTCGCCCGGGAGCTGCGGGTGGGCCTGCTGATGGGGCTCCTGCTCGGAGTCCTCGGCGCCGTGATCGCCGGTCTCCTGTACTCGCCCGGCATCGGCCTCGTGATCGGGCTGACCCTCGTGGGCATCTGCGCGGTCGCAGCGACGATCGGCGGGGTGATGCCGCTGGTGGCCCGAGCGGTGAGGGTCGACCCGGCGGTGTTCTCCAACCCGTTCATCTCGACCTTCGTGGATGCGACCGGGCTGGTGGTCTACTTCGTCATCGCTCGCGCCGTGCTCGGGATCTGAGGCCCGATGGGCCGCGGCCCGCACCGATGACGCGCCGCGGACCACAGACACGGCGCCGGCGGGCTCGGGCTCCGAAGGCCTTCCACGAAAAGCGGCTCGACGGGGCTCGGCGCATCGGCCTTCCGGGCGGCGGCAGCCGATTGGATGATGCCGGGGCTGCCGAGCCTCGCAGCAGCGGTGCCGGCGCCTCCCGCCCCACCGACGCCCGCTGACCCGTACTCCCGACCATGCAGAAGGACCCCGGCCACGGCCGGGGTCCTTTCATCGGTGGAAGCAATGGAGCGTTGCGGGAACAGGCGACCACGGATTGAGCGGCCGGCTTCCGCGTGGAATCAAGTCATTCGTGGGGACACCGACCTCACCGGGGAGCCGGATGACCCGTTGATCGGTGCGTCGGCGGAACCAAAGAAACGACCTCGAACACGGCTCACGGACGAGGAAGTGGACGCTATGCGAACAGCCCGCGCGCACGGGGCGGGCGTGAACGCGCTGGCGCGTCGGTTCGGGGTTCACCGGGGCACGGTGTGGGCGAAGGCGCGGTGAGGAACAGCAGCGGCACGCGAGTAGCTTGGGCTCAGTGTCAGCCCGCGACGCTTCCCGTCGGACAAAAGTTGCAACGTTGATCCCTGGGGCTCGCTGGCCGCCGGGCAGCCTCATTACTTGGCTCTGTGCCGTTTCACCGCCTTGACGGTTCCGTCGGGGTTGAATGTGGTTCATTCGCCCGCCCTGCGGCCCTGGTCGTAGTCTCCGGCGTCGAGCGGGCGTCCCTGGGCATCCCATCGCTCCCATCGCCCGTGCTTGACGTCGTGGTCGATCTCGCCACGCTGCATGAGCGCACCATTTGCGCGGTACCAGGTCCACGTCCCGTGCAGGACGCCGTGTTCGTAGGGGCCTTCGGAACGGAGCCGCCCGTCGAGGGAGTAGTGCCGCCAGATTCCGTGACGCTCGCCCTCGAGGTAATCGCCGACAATCACGCCACCGTGGGGGTCTGACTCACTCCACTGACCGGTCTTGCGGCCCTGGTCATCGAGCGCGTTGGGCGACTCTGGCGCGGCGTCTGCGCGCGCTTCATGGGTTTCGTTCTGCGTCATGACTCGTGGCTCCTCGTTGCGGCGGCGGTTCGGTCGTTGAAGACCAGGGGACTGCTGCACGGATAGGTGTCAGGCCGCGAGGTCCACGGTGGGGTTCATGATGGTCCCGTATTCGATGGGGGTCAAGCGGCCCAGGCGGTCTTGTCGGCGGCGCCGGTGGTAGGTCTTCTCGATCCAGGTGATGATCGCGATCCGGAGCTCGCTTCGTGTCGTCCATCGGCGGCGGTCCAGGACGTTCTTCTGCAGCAGGGCGAAGAACGATTCCATGGCCGCGTTGTCCCCGGCGGCGCCGACCTGGCCCATCGATCCGATCAGGTGGTGCTCCGCCAGCGTCCGCAGGAACGAGCGGGACCGGAACTGGGATCCGCGGTCGGAGTGGACGATGCACCCGGCCACGTCACCGCGCCGAGAGGCCGCGCTGGCCAGTGCCTTCACGGTCAGGCGGGCCTTCATCCGGGAGTCCATGGAATAGCCCACGATCCGGCCGGAGAACACGTCCTTGACCGTGCAGAGATAGAGCTTCCCCTCGTCGGTCCAGTGCTCGGTGATATCGGTGAGCCAGACGTCGTTCACGTCATCAGCGGTGAAGTCCCGCAGGAGCAGGTCGTCGTGGACGGGCGGGTCCGGGCGCTTCCCGTTCTTGCCTCGCGTCGTCCCGAACATGGACCACCACTGGTTGTCCCGGCAGATCTTCCAGGCAGTCCGTGCACTCATCGGTTCGCCTGCCGCGATGGCTTCGTCCAGCAGGAGCCTCGATCCGAACTCGGGATCCTCCCAGTGGGCGTCGAACACGGCATTGGCTCGATGGGCCTCGACCAGCTCGGGGCGGGTGACCTGCTGCTTGCGCCAGCGGTAGTAGGGCTGGCGGGAGAGCTTCAGGCCCCGCAGGGACACCGCGACGGGGATGCCGTCGGCGGCGAGCTCGCTCACGAGCGGGTAGAGCCTTTTCCCGGCAGGTTCGCCTGGGAGAGGTAGGCGGCAGCGCGGCGCAGGACCTCGTTCTCCTGCTCGAGCAGCCGGTTGCGTCGGCGCAGCTCCGCCGAGTCCTCCCAGGTCGGGCACCGTCCTCGATATCGGCCTGGCGCATCCAGTTCGTCAGGCAGGAGGGTCCCGAACGCCCGTTCGCTGCGCTCCTCGACCCCGCCGCACAGCACAACGCCCGACACCGTACGGCCGTCACTACGCGACCCGGAGACAGCACAAACCCCCACCCGCAATCAAGCGGGCAGGGGTTTGAACATGAAGCACTGGGTGGAGCTAGGGGGATTCGAACCCCCGACCTTCTCATTGCGAACGAGACGCGCTACCAACTGCGCCATAGCCCCAGGTACCTGTACAGATTAGCACCGTGGTGCCGGTGCTCCGGGCCCGCGCGGCCGTCTCTTGACGAGGATCACACCGACAGGCCCGGCCCCGTTCAGGCTCCGGCGTCGCGGGCGGCCTGCAGCTCCTCCATGAGCTCGTCGAACAGCTCGATCCGCTCGGGACCGGTGCACGCGACGTAGGAGGGCCGCTCATGCTCGGGGGCGTCCGCAGGACCGGCTCCGGGCCAGGTGCGCAGGCTGCCACCAGCCTGGCGGACCAGATGGAATCCGGCCGCGACGTCCCAGGCGTTGATGCTCCCGAGGCCCGTCGCGTCCGCGAAGCCGGCGGCGACGTAGGCCAGCTCGAGCGCCGCCGAGCCCAGGTGCCGCACCGCGGAGACCCCGAGGTCCAGCCGGGGCCCGGCCGCGGCCGCGAGGTCGCGGCGCTCGCGCAGGATCCACGGACCGGGGAAGCCGCTGATGATCAGCGCATCGGCCTGGGGCCGCGTGGATCGCGGGAGGATCGGCTCCCCGTTCAGGGTGGCGGGCCCGTCCGCCGCCGCGAAGACCTGGCCCAGGATGGGGGCGTCGATCACCCCGGCGACCAGCTCCTCGCCGATCGCGACGCCGATGGAGATGCAGAACAGGGGCAGCCCCGCCGCGAAGTTGCTGGTCCCATCGATGGGGTCGACGAAGAAGGTGACCTGCGGGCCGTCCGCCGCACCGCCGCCCGCGGGACGCTCCCCGCCCTCCTCGCCGACGATGCGCGCCTCGGGAACCGCCCGCAGCAGGGAGCGGACGATGATGTCCTCGCTCGCCTTGTCGTGGATCGTGACGATGTCCTGGCTGGAGGTCTTGTACTCGCGACCGATCGCGCTGCGGTCGATCGCGCGGAGGTACTCGGCGGCCTCATGGGCCGCAGCGATCGCGGCCTCCAGGAGCTCGGAGGGGGTACGGGAGGAGGGCATGGTCGTGTTCATCATGACCAGCGTAGACGGTGCGGGATGCCGGACCGCGCAGCAGCACGCGCTGTTCACCCCCGGGACGCGGGACCGTCAGGCGCGGCGGCGCTCGAGGATCTCGTCCAGGCGCAGGTCGAGGCCGGCCGGCTCGCGGCGGGCCGGGTTCTCGGTGAGCGCCTCGTCCGGTGCATCCTGCTCGCGCTCGAGGGGGACGGAGCGGCCGATCACGGTCTCACGGTGCACCGCATGCCGGGTCGCGAGGTCCTCGACGTCCCCGCGCAGGGCATAGGCGGGGCGCGGCACCGGGACCGGGGTCCACTCGCCGGCGCGGGAGACGGCGTCCGCGGCCTCGACGATGCGCTCGTCGAGATCGGGCTCCTGCGGGAGGGCCGGGGCCGGCGGCGTGCTGAGCGGGGCCTCCGGGGCGAGGGTGCGCGAGGGATCGGAGACCGGGGCGCCCGCGGATCCGGCGATGCGGCGGGCCAGGGCGGCGCGACGCTGACGACGTTGCAGCTCGGCCCGGCGCAGGCCGCCCACGTAGGCCACATCCGCGAGGCCGACCAGGGCGATGCTCCACCACGGGATGGCGCCGAGGACGACCAGGGCGATGACCGCCGCGGTCAGGAGCCCGAGCACGATCAGGGCGGCGCGCAGAGCCCCGCGCTGCCGGTCCTGCTCGAGCCGGGTGTCGATGCGGGAGCCCGGCTCGTCCTCGAAGCGCGGGCGGCGCGTCGGGTCGGCGGGGCGGAGCAGGGGGCGGGGCTGGGCCATGGCGATCGTCTCCTCCGGAGGGGTCCGGTGTCGGTGCGCGGCATCGGACAGGTCCCGGGCGGCCGGACTGGACGCGCGGCGGGTGCGCGCGGTCATCGCCTTTCCCATCTCGGCGCGGCGCTGCGCGGTGCGCGGCACCACGTACGCCAGCCACAGCACGATGAGAAGGGCGAGCAGGACTGCCCCGAGGTTGAACGACTCCACCGGCTCAGCCTAATGACAGGGCTGTGTTTCAGCTGGTCGCGACGCGCCCACGAGGCGGAGGGATTCGATGCTCCAGACGGAGCCGTCGCACGACCCCGCGCCCGGTGTCGTCGAGCAGATGCGCCGGGACCTCCTCCGCCGTGAGCGCGAACAGCAGATGGTCCCGCCACTGCCCGTCGACGTGGATGAAGCGCCGATGCAGGCCCTCCTCGCGCAGATGCAGCTTCTCCACGACCCGGCGGCTCGCCGCGTTCTCCGGGCGGATCGCCGCATCGACCCGGTGCAGCCCGAGCTCCGCGAAGGCGTGGTCGATCAGCAGCGCGCAGGCCAGCGGCGCGATCCCCTGCCCCGCATGGTCCCGGTCGACCCAGTACCCCAGCGTCGCCGTGGACTGGGCGCCCTGCTGGATCGGGCCCAGGGAAATCTGACCGGCCAGCTGCCCGTCCCATTCGATCGCCAGATGCAGCCCCAGCAGCAGGCGGCTCTGCCGGTCGTTCCAGCGGACCAGCACCGGGAAGCTGGGCCGCTGGGCGCCCCGGAGGGGATCTGTCGCATCCCAGGGGGCGAGCCATTCCTGGTTGCGCAGCCGCAGAGCGAGGTATTCACGCCGGTCACGGCGGCGCAGAGGACGCAGGAGGAGAGCGCCGTCGCGCAGATGCAGAGGCCAGACATGCGGCATCGGCACATCGTATCCGCGGCCGTGGCAGGCTTGCCCCATGGATGCCTCGCGGGTCGATCTCAAAGCGGCGCTGCGGCGCCGGGTCCGGGGCGCGCGTCGTCGCAGCGGCCCTCCTGATCCTGCCGAAGGCGGCCGGATCCTCGCTCACGGCCGCGGTCTCCTCGCGCTCGTGAGGGCGGCGGTCGCGGCGAGCGGCTCCCCGCGTGTGGCCGCATACCGGGCGACGCCGCGGGAGGCGGATCCCCTCCCCCTGGTCCGCGCCCTGCTCGCAGAGGGGGCGGAGGTGGTGATGCCGGTCGCGGGCTCGGCGCATCCGCAGGAGCTGGACTGGGCCGCCTGGGACGGCGCGGGCGAGATGGTCCCCTCTCCGGCGGCGGGCTTCGGCGCGGAGCCGCCCGGACCGCCCCTGGGCCCCGGCGCGCTGTCCTCCGCCCTGTTCGTGCTCGCACCGGCGGTGGCCGTCGACGAGGGCGGCGCCCGGATCGGGCACGGCGCCGGCTACTACGACCGGGCCCTCGCCCGCGCGGGACGCGAGGTGCTCGTCGTCGCCGTCGTGCACCCGCAGGAGGTGCTGCCTGCGGGTGCGGTGCCCGTGGCACCGGGCGACGTGCCCGTCCATGCCGTTCTCACGTCCCACGGTCTGCGGCTGCTGCGGCCGCATCCGCTGCTGGGCGATATGATGGCGGGCGGTGTCTGAGCCGGAACCCGGAGGAATCGTGCCCACCTACGTCTATGCCTGCAAGAGCTGCGGCCATCAGTTCGAGAAGTACCAGAGCTTCAGCGAGGACTCCCTCGTGACCTGCCCCGAATGCTCCACCGATGCCCTGCGCAAGGTGTTCAACAGCGTCGGGATCGTGTTCAAGGGATCCGGCTTCTACTCGACCGACTCCTCCGCGGGATCCTCGACGGCATCTGCCGCGAGCGAGGCGGGGGCCTCGTCCTCGACGCCCGATGCCGGCGGGAAGATCTCCGCCCCGGCTGCTCCGGCGTCTCCGGCGCCGGCGACCGCGGCGCCCGCGGCCGCCGCGTCCTGACATCCGGGGAGGCGCCGCTCCTCCCCATGCGCCCCTCGTCCACAGGACCGAGCGGGGGAACGCTCCCCCGGCCTAGCGTCGGAGCATGCTCGAGCGACTTCGCACCCATGCCCCGATCTGGCGCCGCGCCCTGCGCCGCCGTCGACGCGTCCTGACCGCGCTGACGGTCGCCGCGCTCCTCGCCGCTGTCCTCCCGGGGATGCTGCCGCCCTCGGCGCGCGGAGTCGACGTGCTCGTCGCCGCCCATGCCCTGCCGGTCGGCACGGTGCTCGGGCCCGCCGACCTCCGCCGTCAGCGGGTCGCCGCGTCCCTCGTCCCCGAGGACGCCCTCGTGGAGCCCGCGTCCGTGAACGGCCGCACCCTGGAATACGACGTCCCCGCAGGCGCCGCCATCATCGCCGGGCATCTGGCCGGCCCCGGGGAGGCGGTCGACGTGGCGGGCCGCGCCCGCCTCGTGCTCCCGGTGGATGCCGCGCTGCTGCCCCAGCTGCGCCGCGGCTCCCAGGTGCAGATCATCTTCGCGCTCCCCGGGGCGGAGGGTCCGCGTGCCGTCGAGGGCCAGGTGCTCGCGGCGCCTTCCGCGCAGGAGGACGCCGCTCGCCCGGACCAGGCTCTCGTCCCGGTCGTGGTGGTGCTCGATCCGTCGCAGGCGCCGGATGTGGCGCAGGCCCTGCGAGAGGGCTGGGCCAGCACCGCGGTCATCGGCTAATGTCCCAGGACGTGCCGCGATCGCGGTGACGGCGGCCTCCCGGCCCGTCGCATCCCCACCCCAGGTAAGGATCACCACCCATGAAGGGTTTCAAGGACTTCGTCATGCAGGGCAGCGTCATCGACCTCGCGGTCGGCGTCGTGATCGGCTCCGCCTTCACCGCCCTCATCACGGCGATCGTCGAGAACCTCATCCAGCCCGTCATCAACGTCGCCGGCGGCACCAACGTCTCCGGCCTGTCCTTCCGGATCATCCAGGACAACGAAGCCACGACCATCGGAGTGGACGCGATCCTCTCCGCGATCATCGCCTTCCTCATCACGGCGGCCGTGGTCTACTTCGTCTTCGTCATGCCGATCCAGAAGGCCCGCGCCTTCGACCGCGCGCGCCGCGGCCTGCCCGTCGAGGAGGAGGCCTCCGCACCGGAGGACGTCGTCCTCCTCACGGAGATCCGCGACCTGCTGCAGGCGCAGAAGACCCAGAACTGACCGCGGACGGATCTGCGGGCGCATCCCACAGGGGCGGGGCGGGACCGGAAAGTCTCGCCCCGCCCCTGCATGCGCTACCGTCACCAGGTGTCCCTCTCCTCCCCCGCACCGTCCCTGACCTCCGCCGCCGTCCTGCGGGTCTGCGACTGGTTCGCCGTCCATGCCCGCGAGCTGCCGTGGCGCGAGGACACGGCGACCCCCTGGGGGATCCTGGTCTCCGAGATCATGCTCCAGCAGACCCCTGTGGTCCGGGTGCTCCCCCGCTGGCAGGACTGGATGCGCCGCTGGCCGCGACCGGCCGACCTCGCCGCCGCTCCCACCGCCGAGGTCCTGCGCGCCTGGGACCGCCTGGGCTACCCGCGCCGCGCGCTGCGGCTGCAGGAGTGCGCCCGCGTCATCCGGGACGAGCACGGCGGCGAGGTGCCCGCGACGCTCGAGGAGCTGCGGGCGCTGCCGGGGATCGGCGAGTACACGGCCGCGGCGGTGACGGCCTTCGCCTTCGGCGGGCGCGCCGCCGTCGCGGACACGAACATCCGCCGGGTGCTGGTCCGGGCCGTGCTCGGGCAGGAGCGACCGGCGCCCTCCTACACCGCCCGCGAGCGCGCCGTCGTCGCCGCGACCCTGCCCGAGGACACGAGCCGGAGCGTGCTGTGGAACCAGGCGGTGATGGAGCTCGGGGCGCTCGTGTGCACGGCGCGCTCCCCGCAGTGCGGGAGCTGCCCGCTCGCGTCCGCCTGTGCCTGGAACCGGGCGGGCCGTCCCGCCGCATCTGCGGAGACCCCCCGCCGCGTGCAGCGCTTCGAGGGGACCGACCGGCAGATGCGCGGCAGGATCATGGCGCGGCTGCGATCGGCCCCGCAGGTCCCGATCACGATGCTGCTCGAGCTCGACCCCGCGGATCCGGCCCGGGTGCGCCGGTGCCTGGGGACCCTCCTCGCCGACGGCCTCGCCGAACGCGACGGCGACCTGGTCAGCCTCCCCTCCTGAGCGCCGTGCCCGATCAGGCGGGAAGGTGCAGGATCATGCGGGTGTTGCCGAGGGTGTTGGGCTTGACCCGGGCGAGGTCCAGGAACTCGGCGATGCCCTCGTCATGGGAGCGCAGCAGCTGCATGTAGACCTCGGGGTCCACGCCGCCGTCGCCCATGGCCGTGAATCCGTGCCGCGCGAAGAAGTCGACCTCGAAGGTCAGGCAGAACACGCGCGCCAGACCCATCTCTGCGGCGCGGCGCAGCAGCTCGGCGAGGATCAGGTGGCCCACGCCCGTGCCCCGCACGGCATCGGAGACAGCGAGGGTGCGGACCTCGGCGAGGTCCTCCCACATGACGTGCAGGGCGCCGCAGCCCACCACGGTCCCGTCCTCGTCGACGGCGACGGTGAACTCCTGGATCGACTCGTAGTAGACCACGAGCTCCTTGGCGAGCAGGATCTTCCGTTCGGCGAGCGGCAGGACCAGGGCGTCGATGGCGCGGACGTCTGCGGGGCGCGCGGGGCGCAGGGTGATGCTCACGGGGCGATCTCCTCGTCGACGGAAGCAGGATCGGAGGGGCTGTCGGTGCTCGCCGGATCCGCCGGGACGGCGCCGCGGCGCTCGGCGCGGCGGTCCAGCACGCGGTGCAGAGCCGTCACGAGCCGCTCGACGATCAGGGCGATCGCGACCGCGAGGACCACGGCGACGGTGATCGCGAGCAGATGATTGTGCTCGAACCATGAGCCTGCGACCGCCCCGATGGCGCAGGAGTAGACCGCCCAGACGAAGGTCGAGGCGAGGGACCGGTGCCAGAACTTGCGATGCGGGTAGCGCACGGCCCCGGCGACGAGGTTCACGGCGGTGCGGCCGAAGGGGATGTAGCGGGCGGTCATGAGGAACAGCAGCGCCCGCTTCTCGAGCCCCTTCTCCGCGGCTGCCACAGCGGTGCGCCCCTTGCCCTCGCGCAGGAAGCGGAACCGCTGCGCACCGACGGTGCGGCCGATCAGATACCCGACGTTGTCGCCGGTGAAGGCCCCCGCCCAGGCGGCGAGGGCGACCAGCACGATCATGGGGCGGCCGGAGGAGGACCAGAGCGAGGACAGGGTGACGATCACCGATTCGCTGGGCACAGCGGGGAAGAAGCCGTCGAAGGCCGCGAGAAGGTACACCACCAGGTGCAGCCACCACGCGTCGGTGATGGTGAGGATCCAGTCCTCGATGATGTTCACTCCGGGTGCTCCCCTTCCTCGGGAAGTGCAGGTGGAACGGCGCGAGCGCCGTGACCCGCTGCGGGGTCACGGCGCTCGTGACGGCTCAGGCGGAACGACTCGCGCTGGCGTCGGTCTCCTGGGAGGAGCCGGCGTCCGGGGTCGCGACGTCCTCGTCCCGGGCCGGGGTGATCGCGTCGAGGTTGACAGTATCCGAGATCGCTGTGAGGGTCCCGGACCCGTCGCGGCGGGAGAACACGAACTCGCCCAGCAGCCCCTCGCCGACCGCATCGACGACGATCGCATCGCCGGCGTGGACCTGGCCGAAGAGGATCTTCTCGCTGAGGGAGTCCTCGATGTCGCGCTGGATCGTGCGACGCAGCGGCCGGGCGCCGAGGACCGGGTCGAAGCCCTTGTCCGCGAGCAGGTTCTTGGCGGCGTCGGTCAGCTCGAGCGCCATGTCCTTGTCGCGCAGGCGCCGGTCGAGCTTGCCGACCTCGAGGTCCACGATCTGCACGATCTCCTCGTGGGAGAGCTGCGGGAACACCACCACGTCGTCGACGCGGTTGAGGAACTCGGGTCGGAAGTGCTGCTTGAGCTCCTCATGGACCTTCGCCTTCATCCGCTCGTAGTCCGTGGACAGGTCGCCGCCGGCCTGGAAGCCGACGGACACGCCCTTGGCGATGTCGCGGGTGCCCAGGTTGGTGGTCATGATGATCACGGTGTTCTTGAAGTCGACGACGCGGCCCTGCGAGTCGGTCAGGCGACCGTCCTCGAGGATCTGCAGCAGGGAGTTGAAGATGTCCACATGGGCCTTCTCCACCTCGTCGAACAGGACGACGCTGAACGGCTTGCGGCGCACCTTCTCGGTCAGCTGGCCGCCCTCGTCGTAGCCGACGTAGCCGGGGGGCGAGCCGAACAGGCGCGAAGCGGTGTGCTTCTCGCCGAACTCCGACATGTCCAGCTGGATGAGGGAGTCCTCGTCGCCGAAGAGGAACTCCGCGAGCGCCTTGGCGAGCAGCGTCTTGCCCACGCCCGTGGAGCCGGCGAAGATGAACGAGCCGCCGGGACGCTTGGGGTCCTTGAGCCCCGCGCGGGTGCGGCGGATCGCCTGCGAGAGCGCCTTGATGGCCTCGTTCTGGCCGATGACGCGCTTGTGCAGCTCCGCCTCCATGTGCAGCAGGCGGGAGGACTCCTCCTCCGTGAGCTTCACGATCGGGATGCCGGTCGAGGCGGCGAGGACCTCGGCGATGACCTCCTCCGACACGGTGGTGACCGCGTCGTTCTCGCCGTGACGCCAGGCGGTGTCCTTCTCGTCCCGCTCGGCCTTGAGGCGCTGCTCCTCGTCGCGGAGCGCGGCGGCCTTCTCGAAGTCCTGGCCGTCGATCGCCTCCTCCTTGCGCTTGCGCGTCTCCTCGATGCGGGCGTCGAACTCCTTGAGCTCCGGCGGCGCGGTGAGGCGGCGGATCCGCAGGCGCGCGCCGGCCTCGTCGATCAGGTCGATCGCCTTGTCCGGGAGGAACCGGTCGTTGACGTAGCGGTCGGCGAGGTTCGCGGCGGCCACCAGGGCACCGTCGGTGATGGTCACCTTGTGGTGCGCCTCGTAGCGGTCGCGCAGGCCCTTGAGGATCTCGATCGTGTGGGTGACGCTCGGCTCGTCGACCTGGATCGGCTGGAAGCGGCGCTCGAGGGCGGCGTCCTTCTCGATGTGCTTGCGGTACTCCTCGAGCGTGGTCGCGCCGATGGTCTGCAGCTCGCCGCGGGCGAGCATCGGCTTGAGGATGCTGGCGGCGTCGATCGCGCCCTCCGCGGCCCCCGCCCCGACGAGGGTGTGGATCTCGTCGATGAACAGGATGATGTCGCCGCGGGTGCGGATCTCCTTGAGGACCTTCTTCAGGCGCTCCTCGAAGTCGCCGCGGTAGCGGGAGCCGGCCACGAGCGACCCCAGATCCAGCGTGTAGAGCTGCTTGTCCTTGAGGGTCTCCGGCACGTCGCCGCGCACGATCGACTGGGCCAGGCCCTCGACGACCGCGCTCTTGCCGACGCCGGGCTCGCCGATCAGCACCGGGTTGTTCTTGGTGCGGCGGCTGAGCACCTGCATGACGCGCTCGGCCTCGTGCTCGCGCCCGATCACCGGGTCGAGCTTGCCGTCGCGCGCGGCCTGGGTGAGGTTGCGGCCGAACTGGTCGAGGACGAGGGAGCCGGCGGGCTGGCCCTCCGCGGGGCCGCCCGCGGTCGCGGGCTCCTTGCCCTGGTAGCCGGACAGGCGCTCGATGACCTCCTGGCGCACCGCCGCGGGCTCCGCCTTCAGGCGCGAGAGGACCTTGACGGCCGTGCCCTCGCCCTCGCGCAGCAGGCCCAGCAGGATGTGCTCGGTGCCGATGTAGTTGTGGCCCAGCTGCAGGGCCTCGCGCAGGCTCAGCTCGAGCACCTTCTTGGCGCGCGGGGTGAAGGGGATGTGGCCCGTGGGGGCCTGGTTGCCCTCGCCGATGATGTCGCGCACCTGCTCGCGCGCGGCGTCGAGGGTGACCCCGAGGGCCTCGAGCGCCTTGGCGCCGACGCCCTCGGCCTCATGGATCAGGCCCAGCAGGATGTGCTCGGTCCCGATGTAGTTGTGATTGAGAAGCCGGGCCTCGTCCTGTGCCAGGACGACGACGCGGCGGGCGCGATCGGTGAAGCGCTCGAACATGTTCCTCCCCCATCCGGTGGTGGTAGATGGATCGAGACTACGCGGCCGCGGGGCGGGTGTCCGCCCTGTTCGCCCCTGGCGTGAAAGCGGCCCCTGCCCGGCGCCGGGACCCCGCGGAGGTCCGCGGACCGCGCGTGCCCGCCGAGTACGATGCGGTGACCGCACCGCGAGGAGGATCCATGGCAGTCACCGACAAGGCGATCACCGCGATCAAGCAGATGATCGTCGACGGGAGCATCGGCCCCGGGGACCGGCTCCCCCCGGAGAAGGAGCTCTCCGAGTCGCTGGGCCTGTCCCGGAACTCGCTGCGGGAGGCGGTGAAGGCGCTCGAGCTGATCCGGGTGCTGGACGTGCGCCAGGGCGACGGGACCTACGTGACCTCCCTCGAGCCCTCGGTGCTGCTCGAGGCGCTCGGCTTCGTCGTCGAGCTGCATCGGGACAGCTCCGTGCTCGAGCTGTTCGCGGTGCGCCGCGTGCTCGAGCCGCAGGCGGTCGAGCTCGCCTGCGACCGGCTGGATGCGGCGACCCTCGACGAGCTGGACCGCATCATGGCGGGGCTGGACGAGAGCACCGATGTGGAGACGCTCGTCTCGGCGGACATCGCCTTCCATCGCATCATCAACGCGGCCTGCGGGAACGCCTACATGTCCTCGCTGCTGGACGGCATCGCGCATGCGACCGTCCGCGGCCGGGTCTGGCGCGGCATCACGGAGACGGGCGCCGTCGCCAAGACCCTCGACGAGCATCGGGCGATCCTCGACGCGCTCCGGGCACGGCGGCGGGACCTCGCCCGGTCCTGGGCGATGGTGCACGTCTCGGGCGCGGAGATGTGGCTGACGCATGCAGCGCTCACCGGCAACGAGGACGTGCCGCTGCGCGCGAGCACCGAGGCGATGCCCTGATCGGGACGCCGTCCCGGTCCGATCGCGGGTCAGGCGCGGTAGACGCGCTCGGCGACCGCTCCCAGGACCTGTTCCTGCTCGTCCCGGGACCAGGACTCCAGCTCTCGGAGGACCGCATCGGTCCCGGAGGTGTAGTCCCCGACCTGCGGGGCGATGGGCCAGTCGGAGCCGAACAGGAGCCGTTCGGCCCCGAAGACGCGCCGCGCCGTCGCGAGGGCTGCCGCGATCCCCTCGCCCCTGCCGTCCCCGCTGGTGGCGAGACCGCTGACCTTCGCCACGACATTCGGCTGCGCGGCGATCCGCTCGAGCATCTGCTCCCAGGTCCGCCATGCGCCGCCGTGCCCGCCCAGGGGCGGCTTGCCCAGGTGGTCCAGGACCAGGAGCAGTCGCGGATGATCGGCGGCGAGCTCGGGGAGGTACGCCATCTGGGCGGGGAAGGCGTCGGGCACGTCCAGCGGCAGAGCGGCGTCGGCGAGCAGGGCGAGGGACTCCCCCACCTCGGCCCGGCGCAGGAGGAACGGATCGGGGTCATCGTGCGTGAGATGCCGGACCCCGGCCACGTGCGCCCGCGCCGCCGGATCCGACAGCAGCCGCGCGACCTCCGCGGGCCGCGCGAGCGGCAGCCAGGCGACGACGCCCACCTGCCGGATCGACGGATCCAGCTGCGGGATGCGCACCGCCAGGTCCTGCATATGAGCGGTGTCCTCGCGCGTGTCATCGGCCTGCACCAGGATGATCCGCTCGATTCCCCGCTCCCGCAGAGCCGACAGCAGCTCCTCTGGCGCGAAGGCGCGCCGCAACGGCTGCGGCGCGCCTTCGAGCCAGGCATACCCGCTCGCGGCGGGATCCCACAGGTGGATGTGCGCGTCAGTGCGCATCGGCCGGCTCCAGCGGCGGGAGCGCCTCGACGGCCTCCCACAGCTCCTCGGGGATCGGCTCCTGCATCCGGGCGATGTTGGAGGCGACCTGTTCGGCGGTGCGCATGCCCAGGGTCACGTTCGCGACCACGGGATGGCGCAGCGGGAACTGCGTGGCCGCCACGGGAAGGCTCGTGCCGTGCTCGCGGCACAGCCGCGCGAGCAGCTCGGCGCGCTCGAGGACCGCGCCGGGCGCCGCTCCGTACTCGTAGGTCGCGTCCTTCGACGGCGCCTCGGTCGAGAGGATCCCCGAGTTGTAGACGCTGACGGCGATCGCACGGGTCCCGTGCCGCGCGCACAGCGGGAGCAGCTCGCGGGCGGCAGGCTGCTCGAGCAGCGTGTAGCGGCCCGAGATCATGACCAGGTCCAGGGCTCCGGTCCCGGCGAAGCGCGCGAGCGCCCGGTCGGACTTCGAGCCCACCCCGATGGCGCGCACCACGCCCTCCTCGCGCAGCGCGACCAGAGCCGGCAGCGCCTCGTCGAAGGCCTGCTCCTCGGGTCCCTCCTCGGGATCATGGAGCAGGGCGATGTCCAGCCGGTCCAGGCCCATGCGCGCCAAGGACTCCTCGATGCTGCGACGGATCCCGCCTGCGCTCATGTCCCAGACGCGGCGGGTCGCATCGCTCACCGCGAAGCCGTGGGCGAGGTCGTCGCCCCCACCGCCGCCGGGGTTGTCCCGGATCAACCGCCCCACCTTGGAGGACAGCAGGAACTCCTCGCGCGGGCGGGCGGCGAGCATCGCGCCCAGACGCCGCTCCGACAGGCCCATCCCGTAGTGCGGGGCCGTGTCGTAGTACCGCAGCCCGCCCTCCCAGGCGGCCTCGAGCGCCGTCCGGGCGACCTCCTGCGTCGTCTCCCGGTAGAGCGAGCCCATCTGCGCCGCGCCGAAGCCGAGCCGCGGGAGCTCGAGCGCGCCCGCCGCGCTCATGCGGGGCGCTCCGCGGGCAGCTCCCAGACCTGCCCGATGCCCTCGTCGTCCCCGTCGTAGGAGTCGGCGACCTCGAGGAAGGCGTTGATGTGCTCCTGCCAGGCGATGTTCGCCGGGTCCTCGGCGAGCCGGCGCCGCATGGCCCGGTAGTCCTCGACCTCGACGAGGTGGAAGAGATCCCGGCCATCGCGCCAGATCCGCCAGGAGGAGACCCCGGCGCGCCGCAGGGCGGCGTCGAGGTCCGCCGGGATGACGGCATGCTCGCGCTCGTAGTCCTCCTCGCAGCCCTCGGCGATCCGGGTGTGCAGGGCGATCGTCTGCGTCATGCGTGCGAGGCCTCCTCCGGCTCGAGACGGATCTCCAGCACGGGCAGCAGCACCTCGGGCCGACGGATCGGCAGGGTGAAGGTGACCGTGCCGGGCTCGAGCCCGTTGATGCTCATGTGCGAGTGCACGTTCGACTCCGGCTGCTCCGACACGCGGAAGCGGACCTCGGAGCCGTCGTGGAGCATCCGCGCGGCGCGGACCCCCCGGGGCAGGCCCTGGAGGTGCAGGCTCTGCATCGGCCACGCGGTCACGTGCACGTACAGGCGGTCGCCGCGCTGGGTGAGGATCGTGCCCTGCGGGGCTGCGATCCCGCGGGCGGGCCCCGCGCCGTGCACGGAGTCGCCGTGCAGGTCCATCCACGCTCCGATCTCCGCGAGCACCTCGACGTCCTCGCGGCGCAGACCGCCCCGCCCGTCGGGGCCGACGTTCAGCAGCAGGTTCCCGTTCTTGCCCACGGAGTCCACGACCATGCGCAGCAGCAGATCCGCGCTCTTGAAGTCGAGGTTGTCGCGGTCGTATCCCCACGACCCGTTGGTCGTCTGGCAGGACTCCCAGCGCACCTCCTGGCCGTCCGCGTCGACCATCGGGGCGACCGGCTGGTACTGCTCCGGGGTCCGCAGGTCGCCGGGCAGGCCGAGGCGGTCGTTGACGATGATGCCGGGCTGGAGCTCGCGGACCATCGCGAGCAGCCGCTCGCTGTCCCAGTCCTCGGGTCCCTTGCCATCCTCGCCCGGGTAGGTGAAGTCGAAGAAGAGGTAGGAGACCTCTCCGTAGCCGGTGAGCAGCTCGCGCACCTGCCCGTGCAGGTACTCGCGATAGCGGGCCATGTCGCGGCCGGCGTTGCGCTCGGCGCGGTCCGGGGCCTCGCGCAGCGGATGGATCCGGTCGATGGTGAAGTCGGGATGGTGCCAGTCGATGAGCGAATGGTAGAAGCCGACCTTCAGCCCCTCCTCGCGCAGCGCCTCGACGAACTCCGCGACGAGGTCCCGTCCGCACGAGGTGACGGAGGTGTAGTCGGTCAGGGCGCTGTCCCACAGGCAGAAGCCCTCGTGGTGCTTCGTGGTCAGCACGGCATAGCGCATCCCGGCCTCGCGGGCGGTGCGCGCGATGAGACGGGCGTCGAAGCGGTCGGGGTCGAAGAGCTCGGCGTACCTCTCGTAGTCCTCGGGGGCGATCAGCTCCCGGGACATCACCCATTCGTGGCGCGCGGGGATGGCGTAGGCGCCGAAGTGGATGAACATCCCGAACCGGGCCAGGTCGAACCAGGCCTGCGGATCAGCGACGTCCTGCGCAGTGGTGGGGGCGGGGGCGGTGGTGCTCATCGGGTGAGCTCCTTCCAGACGGGTCCGTCAGGGAATCGATGGGTCTCGATCGAGGCGGGGAGCATGCGGGCTCCGGCGCCCGGCAGCTGGGGGGCGAGGTAGTGGCCTTCCTGGATGATCGCGGGTTCGACGAAGTGCTCGTGCAGATGGTCGACGTACTCGATGCGGCGGTCGTCCATGGTGCCGCTGATCGCGATGAAGTCCAGCATGGACAGGTGCTGGACCATCTCGCACAGTCCCACGCCGCCGGCGTGCGGGCACACCGGCACGCCGTACTTCGCGGCGAGCAGGAGGATCGCGAGGTTCTCGTGGACGCCGCCCACCCGGGTGGCATCGATCTGGACCACGTCGACGGCGCCGGCCTGCAGCAGCTGCTTGAACATGATCCGGTTGTGGACGTGCTCGCCCGTGGCCACCTTGATCGGGGAGATGCGCCTGCGGATCTCGGCGTGGGCAAGGACGTCGTCCGGGCTGGTGGGCTCCTCGATCCAGTACGGGTGGGCGGGGGCGAGCGCCTCCATCGCGGCGACCGCCTCCGCGACGCCCCAGCGCTGGTTGGCATCGGCCGCCACGAGGAAGTCCTCGCCCAGGATGCGACGCGTGATCTCGAAGCGGCGCAGATCATCCGCGAGGTCGCCGCCCACCTTGAGCTTGACCATCTCGAAGCCCTGGTCCCGAGCCTCGCGCAGCAGGCGCTCCATCTTCTCGTCGCTGTAGCCCAGCCAGCCCGGGGTGGTCGTGTACGCGGGGTACCCCCGGTCCTGGATCTGTGCGATCCGTGCCGCCCGGCCCGGCAGCGCGCGCTCGAGGATCTCGAGGGCCTCCTCCCGGGTCAGCGCGTCCTCGAGGTAGCGGAAGTCGACGAGGTCCACGAGCTCCTCGGGGCTGAGCTCGGCCAGCAGCAGCCACAGCGGCTTGCCCTCGCGCATGCAGCGCAGGTCCCACAGCGCGTTGACGACGGCGCCGATCGCCATCTGCATGACGCCCTTCTCCGGGCCGAGCCAGCGCAGCTGCGAGTCCTCGATCATCGCGGCCCCGGCACGGCCGATGTCCGCGAGCACCTCCTCGACGTCACGGCCGATCACATGGTGGGACAGCGCCCGGATCGCCTCCCCCTGCACGTCGTTGCCGCGCCCGATCGTGAACACGAGGCTCGCGCCGCTCTCGCCGTCCGAGGTCCTCAGCTCGAGATAGGCGGCCGAGTAGTCGGGGTCCTTGTTCATCGCATCGGAGCCGTCGAGCGACCGCGAGGTCGGGAAGCGGACATCGGTGACATCGAGGGACGTGAACGTGGGCATCGAAGGCTTCCTCGCAGGGGTCATGGTCTCCCGCGCCGAACTCACTGTCGCCGGGAGACCTCGGATGTTTCCAGACAGTACTGGAGGATGGAGACCCAGGCAAGGAGCTCCCCCGAGATCCTGGGACTAATGCGCTTTGACCTGGCAACGAGGCCGTCGGCCACGATCTGCGCACGGTCGGCCCGGTAACGATCAGACCTCGCCGCACCTGCAGTGCTTGCCTCAGTGGTCGGGCCTATGCCATAGTCCGGGAGTCTTCAACCCTCAGAGCTCGTCCACAGACGAAGGAGTCGCGCCATGAGCACCACCGAGCATCGGAACGATATGCAGACCTCCCCGCGCCAGCCCGAGTGCCCCAGCTGCGAGGCGGGGTCGGGGTTGGTGTCGTTGTCCTCGGGTGTGGGGCGGCGGTCGTTCCTGGGGCGGTCTGCGCTGGTGGGCGCGGTCGCGGTC